>DASZDU010000051.1:0-3546 GCA_035941655.1 Pyrinomonadaceae bacterium
CCTGAAGTGTCCCTACCTCGGCACGCGTAGGCACATCAGTAAATACATAAGAAGCTCCCTATCGACCTTAGGGTTAGGTAACGATCTGAAACGCCCGTCGTGGTCACTATGACGTTGGATAGTCCCAAACATCAGCCGGAAGCTTATCCTTGAGTGCTGCATACATGCCGTCGCGGAACAATTTCAGCGCCGGATACGGCCGCATGGCAATAGTGCGCTCCACTATCAACCCCTGCTCGTTATCCACTATGACCTCCCAGCTCTCGAGCTTGTGGCCATCCATGGTTCCCACCCAGCGCAAGAAGGTGGTGTGCTCATCGAGCTTAAACTCGGCCGTATAGGTACCGGAACCACGCGTAGAACTCGACTGAGCGAAAATCGTCGCGACGACTTCACGGCCCTCTCTCGGCCGAATCAGGATCGGGCTGTTGAATACAACGTTTTCAGCAAGCAGCTCGCTCACCTGGGCAGCCGTAGGTTTACCGGATTCCCGTAGTTTGCGTAAAGGATGCATTGTGATTCCTCCTCTGCCAGGTTGCGGCCACGTAGCCCAACTACAGCGACGGGCTCATGGAAAGCTGAAGCATGGCTCCCAACTTCGCCTAGGCTTTTGCTGCCGCGCTGATCTCGTAGTTCCGTGCTTCAATGGCTTTCAGGGTCTTTGCAAACCACTTCTCCAGCTGTCCCTTGCCGACGATGCCAAGGAATGCGCCGAGCAATCGGCCCTTTAAGTTCTTGCCCTCGCGCACGATTTCGACGTCCACGTCGGTCGTGCCGTTGGGCTGTCGCGTTAAGGTATATTTGTGACCTGACCGGCCTCCCCACAAGTTCGAGTCTGTGGTGGTAAGCACTATGTGTGTGGGATCGGACCAGTTGTAGCTCAGTCGTTCCCAGATACCGCCCGAGCCCTCTGTGACATCGGCATAGTTTGTCCCCTGCTTGTGCACCTTGAGGTACTGATCAGTGCTATTGCCAAAAATCTTCTCGCGGCCTGGACCGAAGTCGGTGAGTCCGGCGATGAACTGCTCTGGCGTCGCGGTAGTTGTCTTTTTGAAGTGAATTATGGACATGTCTGCTCCTTAATCTAACTCGTTGCGTGTGCAATTGGTTTACTCTGTACGGTGTTCGTTGAGTTCTCCCACCAATCGAGCCAAATCCATCTCCGCGTCTCTTGTCTGGAACCCGCGTTTCATCGCAGCCTTCATTAGTTCCTGGAACTCATTCGTGCGCGTGCCCGCAAGGAAGAGATCCGAATCGCGACGAATGTCCTCAACGGTCGGAAGCGCGATTGCATTTACTCGCTCTTTGACGACAGTTTGGCCGGCAGCAGGAAACTTTGCGATCCGATGTGCCAGCGAGCTCACGAAATCGTTAAGTTCTGCGGCCGGCAACGCTCGATTGATCCAGCCGTACCCTGCGGCCAAATCCGCGTCGTAGTCTTCAGCGCTTAACATCACTTCGAGTGCGCGACCGCGGCCCATGAGCCGCGTGAGGTGTTGGGCGCCGCCTGCGCCCGGAATCACGCCAAAGGCCGGCTCGAACTGACCGAAGATCGCCGACTCGCGTGCGGCAAACCGCATGTCGCACGCGAGTATGAATTCACTTCCGACACCGCGTACGCGACCTTCAATCTGCGCGATGGAGACGAGGCGGCTTTTGCTGAGGTGACGAAACAAGAGTCCGAGCGACGGTTCGCCTGTGAGCTTCATCGCCGGTTCCCGGTTCTCTTTGATTCGGGTCACGTCGACGTGGGAAATGAAATAGTCGGGGTCGCTACTCTTGAACACGAGTACTTGAACAGTTTCGTCAGCCTCCGCTTGTAGAATGAGTGACACGAGATCCCGGACGAGCTCAGGCCCCTCAAGGTTCATGGGGGGCGCGAGGATTCCCGCAAATAAGACGCCTCCTTCCCTACGCACGATGATCGTCTCAAAAGCCATCGCTGGTTCAGTCACCGGTGGTCTCCTTTCCGAAAATTCGTTTGGTCACGAATATCTATTCAGCGGAACATCGCTGGCACTCACTTAACCAACGTGAGAAGCGGCTTTCCTTTTTCTACGATATAGGTGGCGAGCTCCGCTGCGCGGCCGCTGCCGACGTTCCTCGCCGAGTGGATCGTTCCGGCCGGAATGAACAGGACGTCGCCGGCTTTGTGCGTCACCGGCGGCTTGCCCTCAACCGTGTATTCCCAGGTGCCTTCGAGGACATAAATGATCTCTTCGCCCGGATGCGTGTGCCTCGGGGCCGTCGTTCCCGGCGCGAGCTCGACGATCGTCTGGACGACCTCGCGTCCGGTGACGCTCAGGTCGTGCCGTTGGAGATCGATGCGCCGTGCTCCCACTTGCTGCGCCTGACTTACCTGGAGCGCCAGGCCGGTTGTAGCGATCAGCGCCGCGATTATCACGATTCGAGTCGTTTTCATGAAAATTCCTTTCGTCCACTTCAATGTGATCCGCGTCAGTGTTTCGAAAACCATGCGGTGGAGTACACTACAGGCGAAGCGATTAATCTATTAGACCAAGGTATTGATCGATACCTTAGTATTACGCGGGTGGACTGACCCCAAATTTACCTGCTTTTGACCCGCACAGCACATCTTCTTGCCATGAATCCTGGGCGAAAAACGACTACGGGACACGACCTCGCTGAGCGACTGAAGCAAGCTGAAGAAGCCCTCCACGCTCGCGAACTCAACTTCCAATTGATGGTCGACAGCATTCCAGCCCAGGTCGCCGTAATTTCGCCGACCGGCGAAGTCGAAAGATTGAACCAACCATGTCTGGAATACTTTGGTAAGACTCTTGAGGAATTGAAGGGCTGGGCCTCTTCAGATCCAGTCCACGCCGAAGACCTGCCGCACGTGAGTGAGGTGCTGAAGCACGCACTTGAAACAGGTGAAACCTACGAAGTCGAGTCGCGTCACCGCCGCTTTGATGGCGTCTATCGTTGGTTTCATGTACGCGGCTTCCCTTTGAAAGATGCTGACGGAAGGATTCTTCGTTGGTGCGTACTACTAACCGACATTGACGATCGCAAGCGAAACGAACTTTTGCTACGCGAAAGCGAACTTCACTTCAAAACAGTCTTTGACGAGGCGGGTGCCGGAATTGCGCTGCTTGATCTTAACGGCGGGGCGCCAGTTCGAAATAATCGCGCGCTCCAGAAAATGCTCGACTGCACTGAAGAGGAGCTTGGCCGCTTAGAAACCTTCGACCGCCTGACTCATGAAGATGAACGGGAAAAAGATGCAACAACGTTTCGCGAACTCTGCGCCGGTCAACGCGACTCACTGCGACTCGAAAAACGTTTTGTTTTGAGAGACGGTAGGAGTATTTGGGCCAATGTCATCTTCACACTCCTGCGCGACGATCAGGGAGACCCACGATATGTCATCGCAATTCATGAAGATATAACTGAGCGTAAACGTGTATTGGAAACGCTGCAGGCCCAGCAGGATCTGCTCGATCTCGCGCAGAAAGCCGCGCGCGCCATGGCTTTTGATTGGTACATCCAAGAGGACGTCAATGCGTGGTCGCCGGAACAGGA
>DASZDU010000052.1:0-15738 GCA_035941655.1 Pyrinomonadaceae bacterium
CGCGTCACCACTGGATTGTGGCCGACAACAAGCAGCTTGCTGAAGACTTTTTCATGCAAGTTTGCGAGTGGTCGTCAGAGGTGCGCGGCGAAGTGCTCGTATTCCAGGACGGTTACTGGACGAAGAACAAAGAACTCTTCGAAACAATCAAGATTGCCAGTTTCGACAATCTTATCCTCCGTGACGCACTGAAGCGCGAGCTGCAAGACGACTTCGCGCAATTCTTTCTTTCACGTGAGGTCTATGAACGATACCGCATTCCCTGGAAGCGTGGTGTGTTGTTCATCGGTCCTCCGGGAAACGGCAAGACCCACACGCTAAAGGCGCTGGTGAATCAGCTGAGACAGCCGTGCCTCTACGTGAAAAGCTTCAAATCGGAGTACGCAACTGATCATGAGAACATGCGCTTAGTTTTTGCCAGAGCGCGAATCACGACACCCTGCCTGCTCGTGATGGAAGACCTCGACTCGATGATCGATGATAAGACTCGCGCCTTCCTTCTCAATGAGCTCGACGGGTTTGAGACAAACTCCGGCGTAGTGGTGTTGGCCACTACAAACCACCCGGATCGACTGGATCCCGCGCTCATGGATCGGCCAAGCCGCTTTGACCGGAAGTACTACTTCAATCTACCGGCCGTGCCTGAACGCGCTGCCTACATCGCAAATTGGAATAAGGAACTGCAGGTTGAATTGCGTCTTTCAGAAGGGGGCGCCGCAGAACTAGCGCGGCAAACAGAAGGTTTCTCGTTTGCCTACCTGAAGGAGCTATTTCTTTCATCCATGATGCAATGGATGGGTAGTGGAGGTGTATCGATGGACCGAGTCGTCCTCAGTCAAGCGACTCAACTGCGCGCCCAAATGGCGGCGAGCGGAAGTGAGACCCGGTCAGCCAATAAAATAGCCGTATTGCTTACCGCCCTCTTCGCCCGAAGCGGCGGCCGCCAAAGCCGTTATTAATCGGTGCGGCTTGTGGCACACCGAGGACGTTTCGGACGATGGCCAACTGAGCAAAGATACGCGGCTCGGCTAACTGAAACTTGTTTGCCGAGCTCTCGGCGCGGGCGAAGTCTGACTTTGCCAGCGTCGCCAGTTGCTGTCCGTAACGCGATACCATCTCGCCAAGTCCGCTGCCGCCGCCAAGGAGCAGCTCGCCATCCTTGAAGATTTCGACTTCGAATCCGCTCAGTAAGGCTGCGGCTGAGAGCAGTTCATTGAGTTGGGCAATGCCAGGGTCGAGCACTTCAAAACTTCGCGCCGGATCCAGCGACACGAAAGCGTCAGCCACTCGCAACTGTTGTTCAAATTGCCGGTAGCTGGTGGCGCGACGGTTTGTTAAGCGCTGGGCTTCGCCGAGAAACTTGAGAGCGAGTTTCGTGTCACCTGGAGCTGCTAACGCGGGCTTCTGTTCCGGAGTGGCCCATTGCGCCTGGGCGGCCAACTGCAGCAGTAGCTCAATTCGTTCGTCATCAGAACGCAGACTTCCCAGCGTCTGTCGCAGCTCATCCATATTGTTTGCTTCGACTTTTTTCGCGATCAACTGAAAGTCAACCTTCTGCAAGACTCTGTCTCGAGTAGTTGCATCAAGATGATCGTTGGCAATCTGGCGAGCGCGATCCACGTCTCCTTCATCAAGCGCCCTTTGTGCCGCCTGCTGATAAAGCCTGGACTGTAGCTGTGGCGGAGCAGCCGGCGCAGCAGCCAGCAGGTTGTCGGTAGTACCCTGTTGCATCAGACTATTCATCTGACCGAAGGCGAGCCGCGGGTTGTTCCCCATGCCAATCTCGCTCATCTTGTTGCGCACTGCGGTCGCACGAGAAGGCAGATACTGATCAATTTGGGGTAACAGTCCCTGCAAGCCTGCCAACAGTCGTCGCGCGTTCAACTGCTCGATCTGCCCGTCAGTTAGCGGGCTTTGACCGCCAGCCTGCGCGCCGCCAAAGTTGCCTCTGCCGCGTGGATTGTTGCCCCGCTGATTGTTCGTTGTTTGCGGCGTAGCCCTCAACGCTGCATCGATTACCGTATTCAGCAAATCCTGGAAAGATGATTCCGCGAGCACCGGCATAGCTACACCCATCGCCCGGATATCGATTGCCGGCGCGCCGCTCGTTGTGCCTGTCGCATTCTGGGCCGGTCGCGGTCCCGCTCGCAGCAGATTCAACGCCAGCATCTGCGCCTGCACATTGGCGAGCATATTCTCCGTCTGTAACTTGCTTACTACTTTTGTTGTCAGCTTTGTGGCTGCATCTTTGTCTTGGGACTCCAGCCCGGCCAGCACCTGTGCCAGCGTATTTGGATATTGGCCTTTCACGAGCGCCTCTTCGACCTTCTGCGCTGCCAGCTTTGGATCGATGGCCGCAACTCGCGCCAGCAGATTCTCCTCGAGGTTGTTATCAGGACCCCGCCGGCGGAAATCATTGCCCGCGTCGGGAGTGGGAGTTAAGGATCGAGTGGTGGCTAATAGTTGGTAAGCAAGCGGCGCATCATGCTGTGCGGCAGTTAAGACCACCTCTTGCCGCAACTGAACCGCCGAGCGCTGCAGACTTTCATCCGTGCTGCGCATCATCTCAGCGACGCCGTCGGCTGCGAGCGAAAACATGGAACGCGCGCGCTGTTCATTATGCTTCCACAACAGATCCCCGGCCGCAGTTTGCACGCGGATGCGATTCTCAGGCAGTTTTAACAGCTGCACTTCGCCCACAACCTGCTCAAGTAACGCAGTAGCCTTCTTCTCAAACGCTTCCTGTTGTTTCAGTTTTTCTTCATCGGTTTGTGCGTTGGCCGGTGTCACTTGAGACTCCTGCGCGTTGATAACGGTCGCGGCGCTTAGAATCGACAGGCCGAGAATGAAAGCTGTTAGGCGTACTAATGTCATGCTGGATACCTCAGATAGCAATAAAGGAGAGAGGACGTTTGATTAAGTAAATGATAGCTTAGTTGCTTGCCAATAACCCAACGACCTGTTTGAGGAGAAAGTTTTGGCGGAGGGGACAGGACTCGAACCTGCATGACCTTTCGGTCGGCGGTTTTCAAGACCGCTGCACTACCAATTATGCGACCCCTCCGCTTTCTGGAACTATAACTTAGCTCGGCACGCGTCTCAACTTTGGCGCGAGTGAAACGACGGCAGGTATTCGGGGTTCGTCCCTCCTTGGAGTGCGCTAACCTGTCAGCGCTTTGGTCGGTCGCGATTTGTCGCGACCAGGCACAGGTCGAAGCGCAACGTGGCGACAGGTCGCCACGGACAAAAGCGCTGACAGGTCAGCGCACTCCAAAATTCAGCAGCTAACCGCATTTGCGCGTCTTCGTGAGCAGGGCTAAGATCGAGGCGCAAACCAAATGCGCGTAACCATCGGGCAAATAAACACCACCAACGGAGACTACGAAGGCAATACTGCCGGAATCATTCGGGCCATCGAGCAAGGCAAGAATGACTCTTCGGATCTCGTTGTCGTCCCTGAAACCTGCGTGCAGGGCTACACCTCGCTTGATTGGTTCCTCGATCGCGATGTCGCGCGCTGCGTCCTGCAACCGCTGGAAAAAATCATTGAAGCGACCGAGGGAATAACAGCCATTGTCGGAACTGTCAGGCCCAACCCGGCGGCGACAGGCCGCCGTCTCTACAACTCAGCCGCCGTTATTCGCGATCGCAAGCTGGTTGGATTTGCCGACAAGACTCTGCTGCCGGAGTATGACGTATTCGACGACCCGCGTTACTTCGAACCCGCGCGCGAGCGCCATCTGTTTCCAGTGGACGGCTGCAAACTCGGCGTCGCCGTCTGTGAAGATTTCTGGAACGACAAGACCTTCTGGCGAGACCGGCTGTACCAGCACGATCCGGCGGACGAATTGATTGAGTTGGGTGCGCAGGTGCTGGTTTCCATCAACGCATCGCCATTCAACAAAGGCAAAATGGGCCAACGCTGCGCAATGGTTTCGCATCGCGCGCGATCAGCCAGGCTTCCGATCGTGTTCGTCAACCTGGTTGGAGGCAACGACGGTGTAATCTTCGACGGCGCGAGTATCGTCGCCGACTGTGAAGGAAGGATTGTGTTACAGGCGCCTCCGTTTGAGGAATTTTTCGGCACCGTCGATCTGGAATGCGGAGCGGCGGACGAACGCTGCTTGCCAGGCGACGATATCGAGACGATTCACAGCGCGCTGGTGCTTGGCATTCGGGATTACGCGCGCAAAAATCGCTTTACCACCGCGGTCATCGGTTTGTCCGGCGGGATTGATTCGGCAGTGGTAGCTACGCTTGCGTGCGAAGCGCTGGGAGCGGAAAACGTTTTATCGGTAATGATGCCGTCGCCTTATTCGTCTCGCTCGAGTGTCGACGATTCAGTTGAACTTGGACGCCGTTTGGGAATGAAAGTGATTGAGCATCCTATAACGAATGCTTTTGAGTTGTTGCTGAAGGAACTCGATCTGCCCCCGGCGACCGCCGCATCCAGTTCACATGCGACTGAGAATCTGCAATCGCGCCTGCGTGGAAATATTTTGATGACTATTTCGAACGCCGAGGGACGCTTGTTGCTTTCTACCGGCAACAAGTCGGAGCTGGCGCTGGGTTATTGCACGCTTTACGGCGACACGAATGGCGGATTGGCGGTGATTGGCGACGTTTTAAAAACTGAAGTCTATGCGCTCGCGCAACATCTCAATCGAGACGGTGAAATTATTCCGCGCAACATTCTGGAAAAGCGACCGTCGGCAGAGTTGGCGCCGGGACAGTTTGACGATCAATCACTGCCTGCCTATGACGAACTGGATCCGATTCTGAAGATGTATTTCGAACAGAAGGCCACGCCCGAAGAGATTATCGCGGTGACGCAGAAGCCAACGATGGTCTACGACATTCTGAACCGCGTCGAGTCGCCGGCTAATGAATTCAAGCGCCGCCAGCTACCGCCCACCTTGATCATATCGCGCAATGCGATCGGCATTGGCAGGCGTCGTCCAGTGACACATCGCTACCGAAGACCGACTCAATGCTAGTTTTGGAGTGCGCTGACCTGTCAGCGCTTTGGTCTTGGGCGGCTTGACGCCCAAATTTGTCTAATTAGCCCTCGAACCAGGGTCGCGACTGGTCGCGACCGACTAAAGCGCTGACAGGTCAGCGCACTCCAAAATTGATCTCACGCTGCGTAACTCGCGTAAACCGACTTAACTTTCTCAAGAAAGTCTCGCCGGTCGACTATGTAGTAAAGCTTAACCTTGCCGGAGCCGCCAGAGAGTTTTTCTATCACCTGTTCGAGGATTTCAAACTGATCGCCTGCCGAGATCCCCTGCTTTTCCAGATAACCGCTATAACGCAGACGACGCAGCAATTCCTGCAGTGTTAGTCGTCCTTCAAGTGTCCGGCCTCCGTGTACATGGGATCGACTTACGAGATACTGCACTACCAGGACCTCGCTATACATGAGCGGGGCAAGAAACAAACGCCGGCCCTCTTTTTCCCAGCCGTCACTAAGTCGTTGTGAACGGCGCACCGCGTGCGCGCCATCGAACACGCCGGCCCAATCGATCTTCGGTTGCGAACGTGCCAGCCAGGCGCGTGTGCTTTCGAGCAACCAGTCATCGTCGTCCAGTTCCAAACTGTGGTCCAACGTCGCGAGCCAGTCAAAAAAAGTAGTTCGCTTATCAGACTTAGCCTCGATGATTTGAAACTGCCCGTCCTTTTGCGGCAGCGTCTTGATTAATTTCCGGCGCGCGGCATCCGTGCCCTTTTCGCCTCCAATACGCGTGGTATCAAATCGCGCATGCCAACGCTTTGCAGCCTTGCAGTAGGGGCAGTGCGGATGTTTCTCCTCGGAATCGAAGAAAGGAGGCGCGGCGATGGGCGCAGTCAGCTCCGCAACGGTGGGCGAATATTTTTTTATTTCTGAATAGGCGGTGCGAGGTGCCAGTCCCAGTTGAGTTGTGAAAATTTCGAAAGTGCAGGCGAGGCAAACCAGGGTCGAGTATTCAGTCACACTCCCTGGCGGGAAAGCGCTGAGGTCAAGTGGTTTCTTCTTAGCAGCAGGCATAAAAAGTTGCCGTGTCCGATTTGGAATTCTCTGTGCGGCCTCTTTCTCTTTTGTGCCTCTGTGGTTGAGTTTTGCTTAGATTCACCATAGAGGCACAGAGGACACAAAGGTGGCACAGAGAAGACGGCATATACTTCGAGTCTCACATTATCGAAACCAACCCCGGCTGCAACTCCGAATCCGTATGCCCAACCGCAAGATCCAGTTCGGCTTCAACGTCACCGGTGCTCGCCTTAAGTTTTTTGAAATCAAACAACCTGTGATCCAAGAGATGCGACGGCGCGGCATTGCCAAGCGCGGTCAACATTGAACTGCGAATATTTGGGATGTCATTTTCCAACTCCGTAATCAACCGCTTGATACGGGCTCGCTGTAAGTTGGGCTGTGAGCCGCAAAGGTCACAGGGAATTATCGGAAACTGCTCAGACAAGGCAAAGGTCATGATGTCGGCTTCGCGGCAGTAAGCCAGCGGACGTATCACCGTATTGCGTCCATCGTTTGAGCGCAGCACCGGCGGCATTGCTTTCAGAGTCCCAACGAAGAAAAGGTTCAAAAGGAACGTTGTGATTATGTCGTCTGCATGGTGGCCGAGCGCAATTTTGTTGCAGTTTTCTTCAACCGCGAGGTTATAGAGAATTCCACGTCGCAGACGCGAACAGACGGAACAATAGGTCTTGCCTTCGGGCACCAGGCGCTTGACGATTGAATAGGTGTCACGCTCGATTATGCGAAACCGAACGCCTCGTTTTTCAAGGTAATCTGGGAGCACATCCGCCGGAAATCCGGGTTGTTTCTGATCCAGATTCACAGCCAGAAGCTCAAAACTAACTGGAGCTCGCGACTGCAAGTCCAATAACAAGTCGAGCAAGGTATAGCTGTCTTTGCCGCCCGAGAGGCAGACCATTATTCGGTCGCCATCATCAATCATGCCGAAATCTTCAATGGCGTTGCCGACCGCGCGAAGCAATTTCGTTTTTGTCTTGTTCTCTTCAGGCATTGCCGGACCAGCATGCCATGTCTAATTCGCGAATGACAAACATGTAGCTGACCAATCTCAGTAGATTCCACAGACTAGCAAACACAAAGTGCGCAAGTGAAATAACGCTAAATCGACTTGTGGCCCAAACGCTCACTGTGATAACGTGCGTGGCTCTTAGACATTTCGTCCCGACATTTCGTAGTCCCACCCCCAGGGTCAGGGCGAGACTTCGGCTCCCACACTTTAAGCAGTCCGACAGCCAAGGGGAAAACATTATTTCTAACCGGAGGGCCAAGTCGTCCTTCAGTCTACGCTAGAACACAAACGCGAGCACCAGGAAAGCAGAGCGACGTTTGTCAGCGTCGCCACTCCTCAATGAGTCCAAATACGGCGACGGCCACTGCCAGAGAAAAGATTCTACCGGAAGAGCAGGCATCGCCGACTTTTCTCCCGGGTCCCAAAGAAACGAACGATGGTGAGACCAGCGGCGGTTCCCCGCAGGCGATTGCTTCGGATTCCGCTGTTGATGACGCCGTGTTCGATCCCGCAGCGCATTTCGGTGAATGGTTACAGGCGCTTGAAGAGTTTCGCAACCGTCCCCGAACCGAGTCGCGTCCCAGCGTTTACTTAGCCGATGGCGGTCCGGCTTTCGCAGAGCCCGTGAGTCTGGATGATCAGTTTCCGGATGCAATCCGCTCCGAGGGAACGCTGGTGGTAACTGAGTACGGCACGGTAGAAGCGGATGTCGAAGTTACTGTCGCGGTGATCGATGGAGTTTTTAAGGGGAACATCGCCGCTAGCGAGCATGTCATCCTGGAAAATCACGCCCTCGTCATTGGAGATATTTATACGCCCGCACTCACAATTCGTGGCGGGGCGATCCTCGAAGGCCAATGTTATTTTCAACCGATCGAACAACATTTTGAACCGCTCGCACAAATCGAAGTGACGCCGCAGGAATGGGAACGTCCTGGATGGCAAGCTCTCAAAGTCGGTTTTGCCAAGGTGTGGCGTGGTCGAATCTTCCTGTAAGTCGAAAATTTCTACCGGCTGAGAAAGTAAACGGAGCAGCGTTACATTTGCATTGCAGGGCTGGACAGCGAAACGGTTGTTTGTCTATTATGTGTCTCCCCGCTTCTGGGCGGTTGACTAATCAGAGCAGTCGTCGAGACTGATAATTCCAACAAAAAAGGCACGCGCGTCGTTTCGTTACTCTACCGTCTCCCGATGGAACTTGTGACTTAATCCCCGCGGCCCCCAACAACGGAGGTTTACCAATGCTTAGGATAGGAAAAAACCCGAAAGATTCCGCGGAAAACGAGACAGCCAGCGAAAAACCCGACGTGTCGCCCTACACTACCCCCAGAACCTTCAATTCATATCAAGCTCCAACAACGACCCCGGATGTAAAGCCACTACCGGACTACAACGTGGCCTCGTCCTCAAAAGCACTGACCGAGAGCGAATCGTTGGCGCGCGAAATCAAAGAAGGCAATCTCAGCGGCTTTGTTGGCAGCGGGACTGTGGTTACCGGAGAAGCCAACTTCAAGGCAATGATGCGAGTTGACGGTCATTTGTCCGGTCGAATCAATTCCACCAGCGGCACGCTCATCGTGGGCGCCAATGGCAAGGTTGATGCGAATATCGAAGTTGCGGTGGCGGTGGTACACGGCACCGTCAATGGCGACATTATTGCCACTCAGCGGCTCGAGCTCGGCCGCGCGGCAAAACTCAATGGCAACATTCAAACTGCTTCCCTGATGATCGAGCCGGGCGCATTATTCGAAGGCAGCTGTAAGATGATCAAGATGGCTACCGGCAGCGCTAAGGGTAAGAGCAATGGTCGTGACGAGCAACCGGTCGAAACCACCAATACGAAAACACTGAGCGCTACCGCCAGTCCGGAAACACCGAAGGTTGACAACGTCGCCAGCATCGCCAGCTAAGTAAAGCTGGATCTGCAGCAAAGAACTTTGGCGCCTCGTCTCTCGAAAGGGACGAGGCGCTTTGTTTTTGAAGACGATCTGAAACTATCAGTTTCACTCAAGTAGGAAAGTCTCGAGGTCGCGAAGCTGAGAGACACTCAATCTTGGCAGCACATCGTTTGCTTCGCTTCCCTCACCTTGACATAAGCGAGGTACCTACGTGATACATAGATACACAACATCCCCTCGACACGTAACCAGAATCGCCGTGCTTACAGAAAGCACCGTCTACTGCCATTGTGACTAAGAATAGTATTTCAGCATCGCCGCGTGCTCGGTTCGCTCCGTCTCTGAACTTACGTGCTCTAAGCGTCTGTTTTCTGCTTGTCTCATTGAGTACTACTGCAGTTTCCCAGCGTCGCGCGCAGGAGCTGCAAAACCCCACCTCCGGCGATCCGGTATCGAAAATCCTATTGCTTCGGATTATCCGCGCGGAAGATGAACGCCGGTGGGACGACGACCTACTCAATTTGTTTTCTGCGCGAAACGCAAATGTACGTGCGCGAGCGGCGCTGGCAGCGGGCCGCATCGGCAATGTGGACGCCGTAGCGGATCTTGTTCGCCTCCTTCAAAGAGATGATGAAACAGATGTCCGGGCGATGGCTGCATTCGCACTTGGCGAAATCGAATCGCCGTTGGCTGGGGACGCTTTGGCTGCAGTCGTGCGAGACAATAAGAACGGGCCGGTGCGCGCCCGAGCTGTTGAAGCTCTGGGCAAAATCGCGGCGGCCTTGCCGAAGGAAGAGGAGGCCCGCGCGCGCGAGCTGGGGGCGGTCATTCTTGAGGCGTTGACCTTTGAAGCACGCCGGCGTTCTGCGCCGGATAGTTTTACGATTCTCCACGGATTGACCGCGACCCTCCGCGCCAAATCCGCCAACGCCGGACCTATTGTTTCTCAGTTTCTGGGTTACTCAGACGCACGCCTACGCGCTGACGCTGCCAATACGCTTGCCCGGCTTAAGTTAAACAACGGAAATGAGCAACTGCGAAAACTGCTCGTGACTGATCCAGATCCAGTTGTACGCGCAAACGCGGCTCGGGTGCTCGGCGCCACGGAAGACAAACCGTCGTTTGAGGCGCTGATTGATCGAGCGTTGCGGGACAGGGATCAGCGTGTGCGCGTGAGCGCGATTCGCGCCCTGGCTTCGTTGAAGGATGCACGGGCCGCAGAAGCGTTTAGCGACTGGGCCTCTTTGAATCCTCCACGCGATAACGAAACCCTCGAAGTTGCGACAATGCTGGGCAGGATTCTTCAAAACTCAGAAAACAAAGAAGCATTGGTTTCGCTCGCGCGCGTCCGTGAGCGCTTTAATAACGCAGCACCGGAAGCGGAGATTGCTTATGCGCGCATCTCTCCGGCCGCATACCTGGCGCTGCTTGGAAGTGGCAAAACGGCAAGACAAAATGCGCAGAAAACTCTACTGCTCAATTGGAGATCAGGATCGAGCCTGGCGCAGGCACTCGGAGAAATTGCAGCGCTTCCCGCTACCACGAAGGGGAAAAAACAACTCGACGCCGAGGCTGAAGATGTCCTGCGGGCGATGCTCGATTATCGTAATTCCGGGCTCGTCATCAATACCCTTGTCGCTGTCCATTCCGAGTACGCGATACCAGACGTGTTGCGTGCCTTCGCCGCCTTCAAACCGAAAGACCTCGATGAAGTTTTAAGAAAACATCTTAACGACTCGGATGTGGTCATCCGTGCGACGGCGGCCGACTTGTTAGGCGAACTGCCGCCTGATGAATCCAACAGGCGGGCGCTCATTGCTGCTTTGCCTGTTGCTGTGGCTGACGAAGGACTGAACGATGCGGCACTTTCAATTATTGATTCGCTGGGCAAACTGAAGAACGCGCAGGCGAATGAAGCAATCAAAGCCGCACTCGATTCACAGGACTACCTAATTCGCCGCAAGGCCGTCGCCGTGTTGAAAGCAAACGGCGCCGGCGACTTCTCTGCGCGCATCGGCCGCGTGCAGGCACGCAATACTACTGCAGACTACGAGCGCGCACTCGCCCGCACTGGGAAGCGTGTCAGCGCGGTCGTTGCTACTTCCAAAGGCGCGTTCACCATTGCTCTCTTACCTGACGACGCTCCGCTGACAGTTGATAATTTTGTTCAACTAGCACAGCGCGGCTATTTCGGCGGCATCACCATTCATCGTGTAGTTCCAAATTTCGTGATTCAGGATGGCGATCCACGCGGCGATGGAAATGGCGGGCCGGGTTATCAAATTCGCTGCGAGATAAACGAAGTGCCTTACAACCGCGGTGCTGTTGGCATGGCCCTCTCAGGGAAAGACACTGGCGGCTCGCAGTGGTTTGTTACACACTCGCCGCAACCACACCTCGACGGCGGCTATACGGTTTTTGGCAACGTAGTCAGCGGAATGGACGTCGTCGATAGTATTGTTCGAGGCGATATTATTCGTTCGATCTCGATCACCGAATCTCTCCCCCGCAACTTGAATCGACGCCGGTAACGATTGGTTCTGCTCAAATGCGGAGTATCAACAAACGTGCGCAGCGGCTGCCCTGGAAAACGATCGGTTGCTGCGCGTCCGCGTATTTTTTGTTTGCTGGTATAGGTCTTCTGCCGCTGATATCTGTTGCGCAAACGCAGTCGAAGCAGCCTGCGGAACAGAAACGCAACCGTTATCAAATCAAGTTGAACATCGATTTTGACAAGCAGTCCTACACCGGTTCCGAACGAGTGCTGTGGATCAACCGCAGCGCTCACGCTTCTTCAGTGCTGTACTTCCATCTGTACTCCAACCTTCGGCTCGAGCAGGAAACGACTTCGGCCGTCCCCGGCGCCCAATCTTCTGGCGACGAAGAGCCACGTATTGAAATTACAGAGGTCAGCTCCGGGACGGACGCAAACCCGTTGACCTATTCCATTTACGATCAGGGCGCGACGCTGCGCGTCAATCTACGTGAACAAGTTCTTCCCGGTGCCTCGACTGAAGTTGTCGTGGGCTTCAAAGGGGTTGTGCCCGAAGTTGATCCGGACGAAACCGGGCTTACTTCGCACGTCGTGAAGCAAGTGAGCGCGGCGCTCCGCGGCGATCGCGAGACGCGCCGGCCTCGGGACCTAAACTTCCGTTGCCGCGGCGTTATGCTCCTCGGCACTTCGTATCCGGTGCTTGCGGTTCAGGATGGCGACGAATGGATGCGGAGACTCGAGCCGAGCGTAGGCGACATTGTTTTCAATGAAGCCGCAGACTATGAAGTAAACATCGAAGTGGCGCCGGGCGTGATCGTTTTCACGTCCGCCGGCGCCACCGATGAATCCGTGGATGGCAAGCCGGCTGTGTTCGCGGCTGCTGCCTTGCGAGACTTCGCAATTATCGCAGGTCGCAATCTTCGTTCTGAACAAACTCAAATCGCTGGAACCAGCGTGCGGTCGATATTCATTCCCGAGCATGAAAGAGTTGGAAAGCGGGTGCTTGCATTGGCGCAAGATGCGGTGCGCATTTTTACCTCGAAGTTTGGGCCACTGCCATTCAAGACGCTCACCATTGCCGAGGCTCCGCTGGTCGCCGGCCTGGGCAGCAATCAGTTTTCGGGAATGGAGGTAATAGCGAGTGCTTACTATGTCGACTTCGATTCGCCGGCGATGCGCAATCTTCCTGAGATCATCCGCGAGCAGCGTCCTTCCGTCGAAGAGAGCCTCGAGTGGAGTGTCGCGCATTTAGTCGCACACGAGTGGTGGGGCAGCGGTGTCGGCAACGACCCCGCGCGCGCACCGGTGCTCGACGAAGCCATGGCGAGTTGGTCGGCATTGTTGTATTTCCGCGAGGTTTATGGCAAGCAAAAATCGGCGGCGGTCCTGGAGGATCAACTACAAGGTGTTTACCGTTTGTACCGAACTTTCGGCGGCGAAGACATGGACGCGAACCGCCCAGCGCGCGACTACCGCAACACTTTTCAATATGCTGCGATCGTCACCACTAAGGGCGCGTTGATGATCGTTGAGTTGGAGCGTTTGCTGGGTGAAGAGAAGCTGCTTGCGGCAGTTCAGAAGTATTATCGCGCAAACCTGTTCGAAATCGCCGAGCTTGATGACCTGCGTGGGGCATTCATTGCGGAAGCTCCACTGGAACTAAGACGCAGCGTGGCGCGCACGTTCAGTCGCTGGCTCGCAAGCCGTCACGGCGACGAAGACATCGCCAGGCCCGATCCAGAGCTGGCAACGTCACTTGGCTTGCCGTCAAAACCAAATCAACAACGCGGCGGGGATCGCAACCCGCTAAACGCTTTTGCGCGTGTCGGAAAATTCTTCTGGCAGCAAGTAACGCGTATTAGATGAGGGACAGGCATTCCTGCCTGTCCCAAACTCGGCGCCAGTCATTGGAGGAAGAAAGGAGATTTTCCATTTCTCATTTGAAATTTTTCATTTGTCATTTACAGCATTGGCTTCTTAGCGCAGATTAAACTCTTCAGTTCTCTTTGTCGTATTCAGTGAAAAATGAAAAATCTCAAATGAGAAATGAAAAATTTCTTTGTCCTGCAAACAACAGCAGATTTCACCGGGACAGAAAGGAGTCTGTCCTACTGAAAAACAATGGAAGCTTACAATAGAGAAAAGTTAATCGAACCGACCGCGCGTCCCGTAGAAGTGGACCAGGGTATTGAACGCTTGAGCTGGCTGATGGACGATCTGATCAGAATTCCAGGCCTGGGTTGGCGCTTTGGTCTCGACGCCCTTGTCGGTTTAATTCCCGGATTTGGAGACACCGCGAGTTCGCTCGCATCGTTTTACATTCTTGCATCAGCCGTCCGTTATGGCGTTCCCAAAGTGACTATCCTCCGCATGGGCATAAATATCGGAATCGACTATCTGGTGGGTTCGTTACCACTGGTCGGGGATCTTTTTGATGCCTGGTGGAAATCCAACCATATGAATGTTGAACTTCTGCGCGAGCGTGCGACTGTTTCCCGCCACGATGCACGCAAGGGAAAAATAAGTGATTGGTTATTTGTGGGTTTGATAATTCTGCTGCTGGCTGCATTAGCCGTGGGCGCAGCCGCTGTGAGCATTTATTTACTATTCCTGGTGGCCGGCCAGTTGTCCCAGACGCTGTCGCCATAAGCCCGTTGCTCAGGAGGTCTCCGCAACGACTTCGCTAGCCTTCTGGTGCGCTGCGATTACGCGTTCCAGATTTGACTTGAGTAAATCCAACCCTCGCTCACCGGCTGCAAAACTCCGCAGCTTGCCTTCGCCATCGAACAAATAGTACGCCGGCACATAACCCTGATCGTTCTGGAACGCATCCTTGATCTTGTGCTCGTTGTCTATAGCGCAAGGCTCCGTGATTGAATTGTTGGCAATGGCGTCGCGAACATCCTCGATGTTTGTATCCGCTTCGTAACGCGGCATGTGAACCGCAACCACGCGTAAACCGCTTTCCTTAAGCGTGTCGCGCCACTCGGCGACTTGTGGCATGTTGTCTTTGCAAATGCCGCAACTCACTGACCAAAAATGCACCAGCGTGGGGTGACCTTTGGTCTCAGCTTCAGCCTGAGCTTGTGTGGCGCCAAACCATTCGGTCGCGCCCTCAAGCCGCGGCATTTCTGTTCCGATTCTCATTCCCATAGATATGACTCAGTGAAAAGTGAAGAGTGACAAGTGAAAAGTCAGAAAAATCCTTCTTACTCATCACTCATCACTCTTCATCTTCATCTACTTTTCACCTTTCACTTTTCACTCTTCACTGCTCTTACCCGTTAAGCGTTTTCTGCCCGGGCTTCCATTCTGCCTGGCACAGACCGCCGGTTTGCAATGCCTGTATTACTCGAAGCGTTTCCTCGGCCGAGCGTCCGATGTTGAGATCGTGCACGACCTTGTAACGGAGAACGCCCTCGGGATCGATAATAAAAAGTCCGCGCAGAGCTATACCCCGATCCTCGATCAGCACGCCGTAATCGCGCGAGACATTCTTGGTCGCGTCGGCGGCCAGTGGATACACCAGTCCTTCAACACCACCTTTGTCGCGTGGAGTCTTGATCCAGGCTCGATGCGAAAAAACCGAATCGGTTGACACTCCGATGATGTCGGCGCCGATGCCTTGAAACTCTTCGTATCGATCGCTGAATGCGGTCAATTCCGTAGGACAAACAAAAGTGAAGTCCAGCGGGTAGAACAAGAGGACCAGCCATCTGCCCTTGTAATCCTCGAGCTTCACGTTCTCGTTTAGCTTCTCGATGTTTTTGGTTGAGCCCATATCGAAATCCGGCGCGGGCTGGCCCACCATTGCCTTCTCAGTTGCTATTGCTGTCGCTGCTGTCATGAATCCTCCAATTTTCGCTTTATGATTTTATTGTTAGCTGCCGTTTCTGATCCTATGCCTTGCGGCAATCGGGACAGATCCCTCTCAACGTCAGGTGAACTGACGCGGGTTGAAATTTCGACTTCCGCGCGGCCGCCTGTATCAGGTCGGCTGCCTGTGGCAGGTCGAAATCAACCAACTTTCCGCACTCATTGCAGATTGCATGGTCGTGACGTTCAGTCTCCCGGTCGTACCGACTGGCGCCATCGCCAAACTTGATTTCGTGCACCAACCCCACTTCCTTCAGAAACCTCAGGGAGTTGTAAACGGTGGCATAACTAATCGTCGGCAACTGCTCGCGCGCCGCCTGAAAGATTTCGTTCGCAGTCGGGTGGTCTTCGCGCGAGCGAATAACCTGCAGCACTGCGTCGCGCTGCCGCGTGAGTTTCTCTTCAGGCTTACGATTTTCAGTCCTTG
>DASZDU010000053.1:0-6389 GCA_035941655.1 Pyrinomonadaceae bacterium
TCGCAAGGGCGATAAGTGGGGATTTAGCGATGCGAACAAAAAACTCGTCGTTCAGCCAAACTATGATCAAGCGTATCGTTTTTCCGAAGGCCTCGCCGTTATCACTCGTGACGGTAAATTTGGCTGGATGAATGAGAAAGGCAAAGAAGAAACTTGGTTTGAACAGTATGAGTACGTTGAGTCGTTCTCCGAGGGTATGGCAGTGTTCGCTCGAGGCGGTAAGTTCGGGTTCATAGACAAATCCGGTAAGGAAGTGGTGCTACCGAAATACGACTCGGCGTACGCGTTTTCAGAGGGCATGGCCAGAGTGCTTGTGCATTCGAAGCAGGGATTCGCGAAGCAGGGGTTCGTCAACAAGAACGGAGACGAAACGCAGATAAAATACGATGGCGCCCGGGAGTTTTCTGAAGGGCTAGCCTGCGTTCACCTGGACCATAAATATGGGTTTCTGGATAATAAAGGCAACGAAGTTATCCCTCTTCAATATGACTTCGCCGACTCTTTTTCAGAGGGCCTGGCTCGCGTGGAACGCAACGGGAAACAAGGTTTTATAGATAAGAGTGGAAGAGAGGTGATTGCGCTGAAGTACGAGATGGTACTCGACTTCAAAGAAGGCATGGCCAGTGTCTCATCGAACACGGGAGATATGTTCATTGATAAGGGCGGAACGATAATTTTTACTCTTGATAAATTGAAAGCTAACAGCTTCTCTGAAGGCCTGGCTCATGTAGTGGATTCAAACAAACACGGATTCATTCAAGGTTATATCGACAAATCCGGCCATCTGGTTATTCCGCTCAAATACAAGCTGGCGACATTCTTTTCGGAGGGATTGGCAGCAGTAAAACTCGGTGGCAAATACGGATTCATCGATAAGACCGGCAAGGAAGTAATTCCATTCAAGTACGATGGGGCGAAGTCGTTTTTCCAGGGTTTAGCTGAAGTAACTGTCGGCACAAACTTTGGTTATATCGGCAAAGATGGGACGGAGTATTTCGAACCTTGAGGGAGCAGCGTTGCCCGCCCGCGGAAAATGTAGCATCTTCTGGTGCAATCGCGTCTACCGGAGAGACTCTTGAAAAAATTGAGTGACGATAAAACTATTGGGATCGGGATTGTCGGCTCTGGCTTTGCTCGCACAACTCAGATTCCCGGTTTTCTTAGCTGCCGGAACGCGCGCGTGGTGGCGATCGCGAGCCGGCGACGTGAACGTGCGGCAGCAGTTGCGCAGGAGTTTGGGATTGAACACGTGGCTGATGATTGGAAAGACCTGATCGCCAGGGACGACATCGATTTGGTGAGCGTCGTCACTCCACCGGCCACACATATGGAGATCACGGTCGCGGCCCTTCAGCGCGGCAAGGCGGTGCTGTGCGAAAAGCCGATGGCGATGGATGCCACTCAAGCTAAGCGCATGACCGACAGTGCACGTGAGGCAGGAGTGCTCGCTCTAATCGATCATGAACTACGGTTTCTAAGCAGCCGCCGCAAGATGCGCGCGATGTTGCACAGCGGCGCGATCGGCACAGTGCGTCACTGCAACTACGTTTTCCGATCAGACTATCGCGGCGTCCTGGGAACCTGGGACTGGTGGTCGGATGAAGCAATGGGCGGCGGCACGCTCGGCGCGATCGGATCACATGCGATCGATTCCTTTCGCTGGCTGCTCGACGCTGAAGTCAAAGAGGTTTGCTGCGTGCTCTCCACACACGTTGCCGAGCGGCCAGACAAGTCGAGCGGCACAATGCGCCGCGTCACCTCTGACGACACCGTCAGAATGCTGCTGCGCTTTGCAGAGTCTCCGCGAACCAAAGGCGCCACTGGCGCCGCCTCGCTCTCGGTAGTTGAATCCGGACGACTGCAAAACCAGTTGGAAGTTTACGGCAGCAGCGGGGCGCTAATGGTTGAGGAAAGCGGCGAACTCTGGCATTCACCGGCGGGCTCGGGCGCGTGGAAAACGGTTGACGTTGATCGCGACACAGTGGCTAGCGGGATGCGCGACGGCAGTTGGTCGCGAGGCTTCACAAACTTTTCCTGCGCAATAGTCAACGCTCTGCGGGAGGGCCGAAACACTGTTGACGGTGCGGCTACTTTCGAAGACGGTTATCGAGTGCAACTTGTTCTCGACGCTGCTCGAGCCTCAAACAAGAGCGGATGTTGGGTGGCCGTCCAATAAAGAAGTCTCGGGTTTCGAGTTCCGAGTTTCGAGTTACATGTAACGCAAACTGTTAGTTTGTGGGCGGCATGGTTCCGGGCAAGCTTGGGTGGCA
The DNA here is from genome assembly GCA_035941655.1 of Pyrinomonadaceae bacterium. Classification (GTDB taxonomy): domain Bacteria; phylum Acidobacteriota; class Blastocatellia; order Pyrinomonadales; family Pyrinomonadaceae; genus PSRF01. Next base: position 2,271 of record DASZDU010000053.1, read on the forward strand.
ACCGGGACCGCAAACTAACAGTTTGCGTTACACAGATTTCAAGTCGAACCCGGGATCCTTTCGAATGCAAAAGCAGAAGCTCAACCGAAACGTGCGCGTTGGGGTGGACACCGGCGGCACCTTCACTGATTTTGTGTTTGAACTTGACGGGCGCCTGCAGGTTTTCAAACTACCTTCCACTCCCGCTGATCCATCGCTCGCAATTGCCCAGGGACTTCAGCAAATTTCCGAGGCAACTGGCATAGCTCTCAGACAGGTTGAGGTCGTTCATGGCACCACGGTCGGAACCAACGCGCTGTTGCAAAGACGCGGCGCGCGCACTGCACTGGTTACTACGAAAGGCTTCGAGGACGTGCTGGTGATTGGCCGCCAGGCTCGTCCTGAACTCTACAATCTCAATGCCGTGCGTCCTCCGCCGCTCGTCCCTGATGCGCTTCGCTTTGGAGTGCGCGAGCGTGTCAGCGCTGAAGGAGAAATTATCGAGGCACTCGATGCAGCCGAAGTCGCTCGGTTAGTTGCTAAACTAAAAAAGGCGAAGGTTGAATCGATTGCGATCTGCTTACTCTTTTCCTTCGCTAATTCCGAACATGAGAGACGCATCGCCCAGACGCTGGCTTCGCTTGCGGTTCCACTCTCGGTCTCTCATCAAATTCTTCCCGAGTATCGAGAATTTGAACGCACTTCCACCGTCACAATTAACGCCTACTTGCAACCGCTCATGGGCAGCTATCTGGAGCGCCTGAGCTCAAAGGCGCGCCGCCTGCGCGTCATGCAGTCATCCGGCGGCAGTATTTCTGCCTCCGTGGCAGCGCGCGAACCAGTGCGGACAATTCTTTCCGGACCTGCAGGCGGAGTGGTCGGCGCATTGCGAGCGGCGCGAGCAGCAGGGTTCGAAAAAATCATTACGTTTGATATGGGCGGAACTTCCACGGACGTTGCGCTCTGCGGACGTGAAGGTTTGCGGATGACCAATGAAGCTTCGGTTGCCGGCCTTCCGGTTGCGGTGCCGATCATGGACATTCATACGGTCGGCGCCGGTGGTGGTTCGATAGCGAGAGTTGACGAAGGTGGATCGCTGCGCGTCGGCCCGGAATCAGCGGGAGCTGATCCTGGGCCGGCGTGCTACGGTCGCTCCTGGTTGCCGACAGTCACCGACGCGCATTTGGTGCTCGGACATTTTGGCGGAGCAGGATTGTTGGGCGGAGAATTTCCGCTGGCTGAAGATCGCTCGCAAACCGCGATGACGCAGCTTGCGGGCGCAATGAGCGAAGTAACCGGGCGCGAGCTAACTGCCGTTGAAGCGGCGCAAGGTGTGTTGACGGTGGCCAATACAAACATGGAACGCGCGCTGCGGCGAATATCGGTTGAGCGCGGCTTTGACAGTCGCGATTTTGCGTTGCTTCCGTTTGGAGGCGCCGGCGGACTCCACGCAGTTGAGCTGGCCCAGGCGTTAAGCATTCCGCAAATCATCGTGCCAGGTTTCGCCGGAGCGTTGTCAGCGATCGGCGTAATAACGGCAGACGTCGTGAAGGACCAAAGTCGGACGACGATGTTGGCAGTTACGGCAGGCGTAGAAAAGAGACTGGATGACACCTTCAAAGCGATGCAGCGTACAGCTGCAATAGCGCTTCGGGGCGAAGGTTTTCCTGCGGCACAACAACGGCATGAACGCTCATTGGGTTTGCGTTACAAAGGCCAATCGTTTGAATTGAACATCAGATATTCGCACGGCAGTATCGCCGAGAGCTTTCATCGTGCGCATCTCGAACGCTACGGCTATGCACAGGAAGCAAACGCAATTGAAATAGTAAGCGCTCGTGTTCGTTCTACGGGGTTGGTGAAGAAGCTGGCCCAAAGGCGGGCCAGCGGTTCTCGTAACCTGAATCAGGCAAAGCCGAGGAAGTTCACGACAGCCTACCTGGCTGGTAAAAAAACCAGCATAGCTATCTATCAGCGAAACGAATTACCAGCGGGTGCTCGGCTTCGCACGCCCTGCATTGTCACGGAGTATTCTTCGACGACTCTGGTTCCCGCAGGAGTGCGATGTGAGGTTGATGTCTATTCGAATCTGATCATTCAAGTCAGCTGAACTTTTTTGGAGTGCGCTGACCTGGCAGCGCTTTGGACCGGTTGCGACCTGTCGCAACCCCTTTGATATAGAACTTGCTGCAGCAGCGGCGTCAAGCCGCCGCAGCTCCAAAGCGCTGACAGGTCAGCGCACTCCAAAATTAGAAAGTGCGGCCGTAATAAATACCCAACGAGTTGTTGCCGCGTCCCTGATTGCCGAAGCTGTAGCCGGCGTAGATGCTGTCTTTCGGTGAAATGGTCAAACCTGTTCCGGCGGTAACGTAACCGAGATCGTTGTTGCCGCTAAACCAATCGAGAAGAAATGAAAGCCTCTTGGTTACGGGCTGTTCGTAGCCCGCGAGCACGCCCGTCTTATCAGTACCATCGTCAAAGCTTCCTAACAACCTGTAGCCGCCAAAGGTTAGCCGCGGAGCATGTGAAGCCTCAAAACTCTTACTGCCCACCAGGTAAATCATGCCGGTCGTGTTGCTTGAGCGCCGGCGCGTCACGGGTATAGAAACCAAAACGCCCGCTGCCAGCGCCACACCGATTTTTTCGTTGTTGTAAAACTGCCATTTGAAGTTTGGCTCGATCGTGACTGGTTCGGCCGGCGAAGCGCGGGTGTAAAAAGCGTTGACGCCCACTTCCGTATTGCCCGGCAGGCCCACCACAACGTGCGGACCATACGTTTGATAGCCGCCATTCTGATAAGAAGCGAAATGGGTGATGAACTCCGCCTCAACGTAAACCTTGCGGGCCTCAAGCACGTCGCTCGAAGGAATGTTGAATACTGTCGACTGAGCCGCCGCAACGGTGGTGACCGTCAACAAACACGTGACGAGCATTCCGAGTTGAATAATTCGCTGGTTAGTTTTCACGAGGGTGCCCTCTCTTTGTAATTCGATTGCCAGGGACAGGTCGGGCGACAGGGCAATTGCGGCTCGAGGCTGGTTTCGCGTAGAGTCTTGTAATCCAATAATCGATAGAGTGCAAGGCTCAGGGTACTGATGCAATTTGAGGCCAGCAGTTAAGAGTTCAAGAGTTCAAGCTTTAGCTTGCGTTTTCGGTGAGAGCAAAACCGGCAGCCTAAAGGCTGAACTCTGAACTGCTGGCCTCAAAAATGCACCAGTACAGGCTCGGGCCAGGCGGAAACAGTCGCTGAGGGAAGAACTATGACAAGCCCAATTCGCATACTGATGCAAACCACAATTCCTTTTGCCGAAGACGACTGGCACATCGGCCGCTTTTCGCTGTTGCGGGATGAGCTGGCCTCTTTAAAAGATGAATCAGGAAAGTCTTTATACGAAGTGACTACGCGCGATCGCGAGACAGATGCAGCCGGCAATGATCCTGTCCTGAGCACCCTTGATAAGTCGGATTTTCAGGAACTCTGGCTGTTTGCAATTGATCAGGGTGATGGTCTCACCGTGACCGACTGTCAGGGAATTACACGCTTCCGGCAGCGAGGCGGAGGGATCATGGCCACTCGCGATCACCAGGATCTCGGCACTTCGTTGTGCACCCTGGGCGGCATTGGCCGCGCGCACTTCTTCCACTCGAACCATCCAGAGCCTGATCCATCCAGGCATGTTCCGGACGATCCCTACACAACTTCGATCTCCTGGCCCAACTATCATTCGGGCGCCAACGGTGACTATCAGAAAATAGGCGTGGAGGTGGAACATGAACTAGTACGCAATCCCGCGTCGCCCGGCGGCCTCATTGAGTATTTTCCTGCGCATCCACATGAGGGAGCGGTTGGGGTACCGGAAGGCGAAGAGGGTGTGCGCGTAATTGCTACCGGCAAAAGCGAGGTAACGGGTCGCACGTTTAATCTTGTCGTTGCCTTCGAGAGTACACTCGACAATCACGGTAACCAGCTCGGGCGCGGCATCGCCCAATCAAGCTTTCATCATTTTGTAGATTACAACTGGAATACCGATATGGGCTGTCCGAGTTTTTTGGAAGAGCCGCCCGGCGATGGCTACAAGCGAAACCCGCAAGCGCTCCAGGACATCAAGCGATATGTGGGCAACGCGGCCCGTTGGCTGG
>DASZDU010000054.1:0-4211 GCA_035941655.1 Pyrinomonadaceae bacterium
GTCTTGCGGTTCGGGATATAAATCGCCGGCTCAAGCTTTCGTTGCCGGAGTCTGAAAGTTACACCACCATTGCAGGCTTTCTCATGACTGAGGCAGGCCACGTCCTCAAACCGGGCGATAAAGTGAACTACAACGGAATCAAGTTTGACGTTGACCGTGTCGAACGACGACGAGTGATCACGGTGAAATTAGAAGTGCCTGCTGAGGAGAAGCCCACGACCGCAGAGCCGGCGAACGAAACCGCTCGCGCGGCTGGCTGATTCATTGTTTTCGTGACGCCTTTTGGTTCTGACACATGCGGTGATAACGTTGCCGATTGAGGGATAACACGTTCTGGTCTGGAGCTAAACGAGATGAGCTGGATTGAAGCCGTAACAGCACGTGAAATTTTGGATTCACGCGGTAACCCGACGATTGAAGCGGAAGTAACTTTGGTCGGCGGTGAAGTGGGCCGGGCTGCGGTACCGTCCGGCGCTTCGACGGGTGAGCATGAAGCCGTGGAGTTGCGCGATGAAGATAAGCGCCGCTATGGGGGTAAAGGCGTTCTCAAAGCCGTGCGCAATGTGAACGAGATTATTGCCCCCGAAATGGACGGCATGGATGCGCTTGATCAAGCCGAGCTGGACCAGGCGCTGATTAGTCTCGACGGCACTCCGACAAAGTCGAAGCTGGGGGCAAACGCGCTGCTGGCCGTGTCAATGGCCAACGCTCGCGCCGCCGCTGCCTACCTTGAAGTTCCGTTATACAAATATCTAGGCGGGCCGAACGCGCGTACGCTGCCGGTGCCCATGATGAATATTATCAACGGCGGCGCGCACGCCGATAACAATGTGGATTTTCAGGAATTCATGATTGTCCCGGTCGGCGCCGAAAGTTTTAGCGAGAGCCTGCGCATGGGCGCAGAAATTTTCCACACGCTAAAGGCCGTACTGAAGAAGAAAGGCTACGCTACCAGCGTCGGAGACGAAGGCGGCTTTGCTCCAAATCTCAGATCCAACGAGGAAGCAATCGAGACGATATTGGAAGCAATTATTCAGGCCGGCTACGGCGCAGGAAAGGATTGTCTGCTGGCACTCGATCCGGCGGCGAGTGAGTTCTACGACGGCAAGTCCTACGTTTTTAAGAAGAGTGACAAACGTGAACTCTCCAGCGACGAAATGGTCGCGTTTTGGCAAGCGTGGACGCAAACCTACCCGATTATCTCTATCGAAGATGGCCTGGCAGAAAATGATTGGAGCGGTTGGAAGACTATGACGGATGAGTTGGGTGCGAAGGTTCAACTTGTCGGCGACGATCTGTTTGTTACCAACACCGAGTTCCTGCGCAAGGGCATAGAGTTGGGTGTAGCAAATTCAATTTTGATCAAGGTAAATCAGATTGGCACTCTAACTGAAACTCTCGACTGCATCGAGTTAGCGAAAACAAACGGACGTACGGCGGTGATCTCGCATCGCTCCGGTGAGACTGAAGATCCCTTCATCGCCGATCTCGCCGTCGCCACTAACGCGGGCCAGATCAAGACCGGCTCACTCTCGCGCACTGATCGGATTGCCAAGTACAACCAACTGCTGCGCATTGAAGAAGACTTGCGAGGCGCCGCGCGCTATCCGGGTCGGGCCGCATTTCATCAGTTGCATCCGAGCGCGATCAAAGAAGCGGCGGCAAGTAATAAATAAGCCGCGAAGCAGTAGCCCCGACCGTGAGGGAGGGCTTGAATCGTCGCCATTAAAAAGCAGAGCCCTCCCTGATGGTCGGGCTACTACCCCGCTCCAGGCTGACAACACAGCTTTTAGACATTACCAAAAGGCTTTGTCTTAACTATTCACCATTCACGATTTACTATTTATTGTCTTATGGAAGTGCCGGATCGCGAATGGCAGCAGGGTGAGTACACTATCAGCACAGACAACACCCGCCTTAATATTCCAACCATCCACGATTTCATTTCAAACCAGTCTTATTGGGGCCAGGGACGCGCGATCGAAGTCGTTCAACGCGCACTCGACAATTCCCTGAACTTCGGACTGTATCACGGCGAAAATCAGGTGGGTTTCGCGCGTGTGGTAACCGATTACGCCACCTTCGCATGGATTGCCGACGTCTTCGTGTTGACGGAGCATCGTGGTCGCGGTCTCTCGAAATGGTTGATTGAAGTCATGCTGGCACACCCGCAACTACAGGGCTTCCGGCGCTGGGTGTTGGCCACGAAGGACGCGCAATCGCTATATGCGCGCTTTGGTTTCATTCCCCTGCATCGGCCGGAACGCTGGATGGAGCGGCCCGATCCGAATATGCAAGAGAGCCCAGACTACTGGAAAGAAACGTAACGCAAACTGTTAGTTTGCGCTGGTGAACAAGCTCTCCAGATTGAGTCCATCGAATCCGACGCAAACTTCCCGTTTGCTTTACAGTTACCAGGAGTTATCGTTTGAACCAAAATGGCGGCCCGCTGGCATTAATCATCATCGACGGATGGGGCTACTCCCCGCGCCGGGAGGGCAACGCGATTGCCCTGGCGGAGACGCCTTACTACGACGAGCTCAGCGCCAATTACCCGCAAACACTTCTTGAAGCGTCTGGTACCCGCGTGGGTTTGCCTGCAGGGGTTATGGGTAATTCGGAAGTGGGCCATCTCAATATTGGCGCCGGCCGAGTGATTCGCATGGACGTTTCCAGAGTAGATCATGAGATCGCAACCGGAGAGTTTTTCCGTAATGAGGTGTTGCTGGCAGCGATCGACGACGTGAAGAAAACAGGGAAGGCCCTTCACCTGATGGGGCTGGTCTCTGACGGCCAGGTCCATTCGTCGCAACAGCACCTCTATGCGCTACTACATCTCGCCAGGAAAAGCGATCTTGATCGCGTTTTCGTCCATTGCTTTCTCGACGGACGCGATACGCCGCCTTCATCTGCTCGCCACTACATCGCGGCGCTACAACAGAAGATCGAGGAGATCGGTTGCGGTCGAATCGCGTCGATTATCGGCCGCTACTACGCAATGGACCGCGATAAACGCTGGGAGAGAACTCAGCGCGCTTACGATTTGCTGGTGAAGGGGATTGGTGAACGAGCCCCTGATCCGCTCGCGGCAATTGAGCGTTCCTACGAGCGAGGAATTACTGACGAGTTCATCGAGCCCACAATTATTGTTGACAGTCATGGCGAGCCGTTGGGGACAATCCGAGATGGTGATGTGATCATCTTTTTTAATTTCCGACCCGATCGTGCGCGTCAACTTACCAGGGCGTTGGCAATTCCTGGTTTTCAGGAGTTTGATGTGTCAGGTGGTCCGCACGCTCATTTTGTGTGCTTTACAGTCTATGATCGTTCTTTTCCGTTGCCCGTCGCGTTTCCACCGCGCGACCACAAAAATGTTTTGGCCGAAGTTTGGGAAAAGATCTGTGTGCGTAACTATAGGCTCGCGGAGACTGAGAAATATGCGCACGTGACCTATTTTTTTAATGGCGGCGTGGAGAAAGAGCATGGCTGCGAACGACGTCTACTTGTGCCGTCGCCGAAAATCGCTACCTACGACCTGCAGCCGGAAATGTCTGCATTCAAAGTGACTGACAATGTTCTGCGCGCCATCGAGGAGCGCGAGACGGATGTATTTATCGTCAATTTTGCGAACCCCGACATGGTGGGCCACACCGGCAAACTCGATAAGACGATCGAGGCCTGCCAATATGTCGACACTTGTCTCGGCTGGATCACGAAGGGGATTCGGCACGCGCGTGGCGTAACATTGATCACAGCCGATCATGGAAACGCAGAACAGATGATCGATCCTGTTTCCGGAGGTCCGCACACGGCGCACACTACCAATCCGGTCCCCTTTCACTTGATTGATGAAGCGTCGCGTGGTTTGAAGTTACGCGAAGGCGGTGCGCTGGAAGATGTCGCTCCAACTGTGCTCGGGCTGCTTGGAAATGAACAACCCGATGAGATGACCGGCCGCGACCTGCGTGAATTGGATTAACGAGCAATGGAAGTATTTGACCCTCGCAACATCCTGGTAATTGATTTTGGCCAGCTCGGCGATGTCGTATTGAGTTTGCCCGCTCTACGTGCGATCCGAAAACGCTTCCCGCGCGCGCGAATTACAGTAGCCGTGGGAAAACCGGGCGCCGAGATCGTAGGCTTGTCAGGGTTCGCAGATAAGACACTGATCGTCGACCGGGTAGGCTTGCGCGACGGGTTTAAGCCTCTCT
>DASZDU010000055.1:0-4339 GCA_035941655.1 Pyrinomonadaceae bacterium
GAGACATTTTCAAACCTGCTCTCTTTCAATGAACCGCCGCATCTCGGACAAAGCATCGAAGATGTTCCGGCCGCTTTGGCTTCCTCGCCGACTTTCATCTTCTCTCGCAACCTTTCAATCGCTTCCGTATTTTTCCGATGAAAGTATTCCTCCTCCAACCCCTGGCGTCGCTTATCAAATGCGTCAGACATCTGCTCTCCTCCTGGAATAGTTAGGTAGTTTTTTAAAGACGAGGCCAAAACTCACTCTTCAGCCGTGTTTGTGATTTTCACAGGGAGTCAAACTCGCCATCGCGCACCGCTTGCGCAATCCTTTCAATGTCGCGCGACATTGAGCGATCCGCAGCTAACGGCGCGATATGCTTGCGGACAACATCGTACGCCGCTTTAACACCGTGTCCCGGCGCCAGCGGTCTGCGATACTCCAGCGCCTCTGACGCGGTGATTAGTTCTATTGCCGTCGCCATCTCGGCCAGACTTACCAGCGCGCGCAGTTTAGTGGCCGCCGTCATACCCATCGACACGTGATCTTCCTTGCCGCCATCGGTGGGAACGTTATCCACGCTCGCAGGGTGCGCCAAAATTTTCGCTTCGCTTAGCAAGGCGACGGCGGTGACTTGCAGCATCATAAATCCGGAAGACGTTCCCGGCTGTTGAGTCAAAAAAGGCGGCAGGTCTTCGTTTGCATCGGGATTAACCATGCGGTCGATGCGTCGTTCGGTAATGCTCATCAAGTCAGTAAGGGCAATTGCAGCGTAGTCGAAAGCGAGTGCGAGCGGAGCGCCGTGGAAATTTCCCCCCGAGAGAACCTCGCCAGTATCGGAAAAAACCAACGGATTATCGGTGGCGCTGCCGGTCTCCGTCTCCACAATTCCGCGCGCATGTTTGAGCGCGTCTCGAACGGCACCGTGAACTTGAGGCATGCAGCGCAGACTATAGGCATCCTGAACACGCGGATCGTTTTGCAAATGCGACCGCCGAATCTCGCTGCCTTCGAGCAACGCACGCAGATGAGTTGCCACTGCAATCTGGCCCGCATGCGGCCGTGCGGCGTGAATGCGTTCATCAAACGCGACCGGCGTTCCTTTCAACGCTTCGAGAGACATGGCTCCGGCAACATCGGCAAGACGCGTCACGAGTTCTCCGCGATATAACGCCAGCGCGCCAACTGCACCCATTGCCTGCGTGCCATTTAGCAGCGCCAGGCCTTCTTTGACCTCCAATTGCAGGGCTTCAATTCCAGCGCGCTTAAGCGCTTCGCCGCTCGGCAAACGTTCACCCTGATAAAATGCTTCGCCTTCGCCAATCGCTGCCAATGCCAGATGGGCCAATGGCGCGAGATCCCCGCTGGCTCCAACCGATCCTTTTTCCGGTATGAACGGGGTTACTCCGCCCGCGAGCATCGCCGCCAGCGTGTCTATTATTACCGGCCGTGCACCGCTGAAACCCGAGGCCAAAACATTCGCTCGCAACAACAGCATCGCGCGCGACTCAGCCTCTGACAATGGACTGCCAACTCCGCAGGAGTGGCTGCGAACCAGGTTCAATTGCAGTTCGCGCAAGCGACCAGGCTCGATGCGCACGTCCGAGAGCTTGCCGAAGCCTGTGTTGACTCCATAGACCGTCTGATCCTGTTGCACGATCCGTTCAACAACCGCTCGTGATGCTTCTACGCGTGCACGCGCGTCGTCAGCAAGCGATACCTGCTCCTGCCCACTTGCAACGGCTACGACTTGTTCGAGAGTTAGTGATTGTCCGTGGAGTTCAAGCATGTGACAGTAAGCAGTGAGCAGTGAGCAGTGAGCAGATGGGTTAAGAAAAACTAAAAGTCCACTTTGTTACAGTCAGCTGCACTGCCTGGCGCTCACTGCCCACTGCTCACTGCTCACTGCTCACTGACACCGGGGTTTCTGAAATATTGACCCGTTTGGAATCTCTGTCGGGCGTTTCGGTAATGTCTATTTTCCTGAACTCACCGGTCGCTGCGCCGCTTCGTACACGTTGACGAGCGCGCTTCGCGCGAGCCGTGGTGCGCGTGGTCCCGGTGGCCACACGCGTCCAACTAGTCATCCTCTTTAGTGGTCTTAGTGAAAACTGATGCTGCGGCAGAACTTCACCGGTTGCTTCACGCAGACGCACTGTGCCAATAGCAAAAATAGCAATCGCCGCGTTGAATAAAACGCCCACGACAAAGACCGCCCAGCCGGGAACGATGCCGACAGTTGCGCGATCTATGAACGCGTTGAAATCGCGCGCGGGAAGTGGGTGCAAATAAACTTTCAAATTCCAACTCAACGCCAGCAAGGCAAAAATCCAAAGATAGTTTCGCCGCAAACGTCGACCTACAGCCTCCCACTCCGTTATGGTGAAGTGTGGCGTGATCAGGTCCGCGGCCAGGTGTTCGGCCCACGACTCGTCGGAGGGAACGCTCTCGGGCGCCAGCATCTGCGCGAAATATCCCGTTTCGATCACGCGTACACGGCTCGACCATATTTCGTAGTAACGATAGCGCCGTGCCTCCATTAATAAAAAGATGGCGATCAGAATCGAATTGATTGGGATTACAAAATGCGGATTGCTGGGAGAGCTGAAGGCAAATGATAACGTGGCGCCCGCCGTTAGCACTGCCCAATAGGTCGTTGTATCAAGCCGAGCACGCCAGGTGTTCGAGCGCTGCACCTCGCCGCGATAAAAGTGGATCATCGCGGTATTGAATTCCGCCGGCGCCATCCGGCGCATCTGCGCCGCGGCCGTGTGTCCCGCTCTTTCGGAGATGACAGTGTCAGGCGTGGACGCTGGTCGCAGACGTGCGGACGTCCGATCGGTGGACAGTGATCCAGTTCCTTTTTGCTGAGCTTCGGTGGTCATTAGTTAGACCGGACGGAGGGTTCGCCGAATTGATAGCGTGTGTCCCGACTCCAAAAATAATATAGCACGCACTGAACTTCATTCGTAGCTAAGTGCTTGGCAGCCTTCCGCTTTTTGCAATATTAAGACCCGCTTGACACTCTTTGAGCGCGACACCTATAGTTAAATTTTCCGTTGTTTGACCTAATTGTTTCCTGTCATGACTGCTGCTGCGGAAAGTGAATCAGACGCGCGTTGGATGCGCCAGGCTCTGGTAGCGGCGCATGACGCGCGGCAGCGCGAGGAGGTGCCGGTGGGCACGTGCATCGTCGTCGGGGAAACGATGCTGGCGGTCGCGGGCAACAGGACGCGCACTGACGGCGATCCAACCGCGCATGCAGAGATTGTTGCGCTGAGAAAGGCTGCGGCGAAAGTTGGGAACTATCGTCTGGCGGATGCGGTGGTCTACTCGACAATCGAGCCGTGCGTGATGTGTGCTGGTGCATTAATACAGGCACGAGTGAAACGCCTGGTGTTTGGCGCGCGTGATGAGCGGGCCGGAGCGGTTGAGTCGAGGTTTCGGGTTTGCGATACCGATTTTTTGAACCACCGCATTGAAGTGACCGCCGGCGTGCTTGAAGCAGAATGCCGGGAACTCATGCAGGAGTTCTTTCGCGCGCGGCGGGAGAGTCAAAGGATGAAGGCGGAAGGATGAAGGATGAAAGTGGGGGCCGATGGTTAATGAACTCTCTCTACTCAACTGACTTGATAGAAGCTCTGAGTTCATCCTTCATCCTTCCGCCTTTATTCTTGCTTCTCGGAGAGGTCGCATAGTGGCTTAGTGCACCGGTCTCGAAAACCGGAGTGGGGGAAACTCCACCGTGGGTTCAAATCCCACCCTCTCCGCCAGAAATACAGTAATGAGTGAAAAGTGAAGAGTGAAAAGTCAGACGAACAACCGCGGCGTTCTTACTTGTCACTTTTCACTCTTCACTTTTCACTGCCTTTGGAGAGGTGCAAGAGTGGTTGAATTGGCAGCACTGGAAATGCTGTGAGCGGGAAACCGTTCCGTGGGTTCGAATCCCACCCTCTCCGCCAGTTCATTTATTTTTTCATTGCCGAGTGTGAGCAACAGATTCGAGGCTTGAATTCAACTTGCGAAAACTTCCTTTTGTCGTTTTGATGATTGCGGTGTTATGCGGCGCCGTGGCTGCCCGGTCACAGGCGAAATCTCGCCGCGCGAAAGCCTCGGCAATTTGCGGCAATCCCAGAATGCGTTGCCACACCAGCGTGGAGTTCGAGCCGTTTGATTTGCCGTTTCGGGTTCCGAAAAACGCAGTTATCTTCGACACGGAATTATTTTACGCAGTGATACTAAAAAGCGTCGCCGTCGGCGACAATGATTGCGATACGTTCGTTTCCGAGAACGAGCGTCTGGCTGCGCAAGCCTTGTTTCCGGATCGCAAAGTGTTTACTTCTCGTTGCGTCGAAGC
>DASZDU010000056.1:0-2182 GCA_035941655.1 Pyrinomonadaceae bacterium
TGCAATCGTCGGAGCCACACTGATTGATGGACGAGGTGGGCCGGCAATTCCCAACGCCGTTGTTATTATTCGCGGTGAACAAATCGCGGCGGTGGGGAAGCGAGCGTCAATAAGTGTTCCAGCCGGCGCTGAAGTCTTCGATGGCCAGGGTCTCACTCTTCTGCCTGGGTTAATCGACGCGCATTTTCACATCGATGGCGACGATTCTTTGCCGGCCCTTTATCTAACTCACGGAATCACGTCCCTGCGCGATCCTGGTCAGTGGATAGAGGCCTACGATGGCGCGCGCAAACTTTCAACGCCGCTGCCACGGCTGTTTCTCTGCGGGCCGCATCTTGACACACCGCCGCCCGCCTATCCGGCTGACTCGTTTATCGTACGCGATGCTGAAGAGACGCGCCTGGCAGTCAACCGTTTTGTTGATGCCGGTGCGTCGGCAATCAAAGTCTATTACCGTTTGCCACTCGCGCTCATTAGAGTTGCTATTGAGACGGCCCACGCGCGTGGCGTCCCGGTCACGTCACACCTGGAAATTGAGGATGCGTCAGATGTCATCCGCGCTGGTATCGACGGAGTCGAACATGCCACGTCGTTTGGCACAGCCTTGTTGCCGCTGCGGGAGGCTGAAAAATATCGTCAATCCGTGTTAGCGGATAACAACGCTCGGCGCGAGGGACGCTATAGAGTTTGGGACTCAATCAACCTGGATACGCCGCGCGCACGGGCACTCTCCAAGTTGATCGTAGACCACGGGATATTTGTCTCGCCAACACTGGCCGTCTTCGAACGACAAACAGGTGACAAGGATACGACTGCAATGCATGTACACGCTTTTAGGCAGATGGAAGCCTTCGTCCGGCTGGTGCATGCTGCAGGTGCGAAGGTAGTCGTCGGATCTCATTCTGATGTGCCGCATGCCAAGCGAGGCTGGGCCTATCAGCGCGAACTCGAGCTGCTGGTCGAATCGGGTCTCACGCCGATGGAGGCTATCGTTGCAGGCACCATGGAAAACGCACGGTTCTTCCGTATCGCCGACCGGCTGGGCAGCGTTGAACCTGGAAAGTTAGCCGACCTCGTACTAGTGGATGGAGACCCACTCAAAGACATCAGCAACATGCGGCGTGTGAAACGTGTGATGCTCAACGGGCGTTGGATCGAAACCAAACCAGAAACTAAATGAGCGTGAGAAACTTTTTTGGTTGGTTCGTGTCGTGGCTGTTTGTCGTGGTTGTCTTCCACAGCTCAGCAAATGCCGCGGGCAAAACGATCTACGTGCACTTGTTGGATGGTGACGACACAACCGCGGATGGGAGTTACACGCATCCATTTAAGTCATGGCGAGCGGCTCTTCGTCGAGTAAGCGGCGGCGATACCATCGTTGCCAAAAACGGTGACTATCGCAAAGCCGGTCGCGAGGCGAAATGGGGCGGGCTGGATTTAGTGTTGACACTGGCAGACCGTCTCGAAGATGGCGACCCTCGTCCAGCGTCGCGGGCGCGCGCCGACGCGGTCGGTATTTACCATTATTCACCCGAAGCCCCTTTGACGATTCGCGCAGAATCCAGGCACGGCGTGATTTTGGATCATATTCGTTTTCATCTGGCCAGCGGCATCGTGATTGATGGGTTCGACATTTCACCAAATCCGTATCACACCGATAGTAACGGACAGAAACTTAATCGCCGGCGCAATGGCATTCATGGCGACAGCGTCTACGAGCCAGAAGATACTTACAACCATGTCAAGACAAACGATCCGCCTGGCGGCTATACCTCAGCCTGGTATGACCGCACGCTTTGGACCAGCTACATCACTGTGCGAAATTGCAAAATTCATTACGAGTGTCCGCCGGGTGGTTGTACGCCTGCATATGATCCGCTGCAGGACGACGACCGCCTGTATCTGATCAAGTTCAACCAATCTCACCACATCACCATTGAAGACAATGACCTTTATAACGGTAAAAATTATCAGCGTAAACCGGCCATCGATCTGCCTTGCACTGACGACGTTGTCGTACGCCGGAACCTGATACGTAACAGTCACCGCGGCGTCGTCTCTAAAGGCGGCGGCAAACGTGTTCTTATCGAAGCCAACGTCTTCGTAGACAATTCAGGCGCCGCATTTTCAGGCGGCTCAACCGATCCGAATCTTTTTATTGATGGACGCCATGGCGACCCGT
>DASZDU010000057.1:0-2086 GCA_035941655.1 Pyrinomonadaceae bacterium
AGTAGGCCGAGCGCGATGATTAGCGTGGCGATGGAGATCTGCTGGAGATCGATCCCCAGCGTGCGCGCCATCCCGAAGGTAATAAAGAGGGTGATCGGTATCGCCAGCCCCATCAGCAGCGCCGAACGCCAGTCCCAAAAGCCGATCAGTGAAACGATTATTACCAGAATGATCGCCTCGTAGAGACTGTTCATGAACAGATTGACGTTCTCCGTCACCTGCCGAGGCTGGTCGGAGGTGCGCGCCATGATCAAGTCGTCCGGTAACTGTTTCCGAAGTTCCTCCAGCTTTCCGTCTATGTCCTTACCGAATGGTCCGATGTATCCGTTCGGGCGCATCTGGACGGCGACCGTGATGGCACGGGTGCGCTGCCAATTGCCCTGTGTGTCGCGCCAGTCGTAGAAGTTCAGATATCGCGGCGGGCTGTCGTAGCCTCGCTCGACGTCAACCACGTCGCGCAGGTAAACCGGCGCCCCCTCGTTTGTACGAGAGATCGCAACGTCGCCAATCTCCTTTTCACTCTTGAACTCGCCGGAAGGATCGATCGAAAAGTTCTTCCCCGAAGCTTCCAGTTGGCCGCCGGCTGGCGTGATGTTGCGCGCGCCCAGGATGTTTGGCAGATCACCGGGCTTGAGGCCATACGATGCTATGCGCTCCTGGGAATAAAGCAGAAAGATCCGCTCCGACAGGATACCCGCGCGCGACACCTTCGTGGCCTGCGGAACGCTCTTGAGTCCCTTCTCTATTATGTCTGTGAAATCATCCATCTCGCGGTAGCTGTACTTGTCGCCCGCGACCGCGCCCAGCTTTGCGCGCGCCTCGTTCGGGTCGCGAATGACCACGGGCGGCCAGCTATCCGGATGAAAATCGGCTGCCTGCAACTTGTCATTAATAAACTGGTGCGTGTAGCCGAGCAGCGCGTCGTCGCTCGCGTCGGAAACGCCGTCCACACCAACGAAGCCCTTCTCTGTAATGACGTGCAGGTCGCTAGCACCCTTCTCTTTGAGGTAATCAGCCAACAGATTGAGCGGGTCCTGCACGATGCGAGGGCTTACCGGTTGGGTGAGCGCGCTGACAATCGTGAAGCGTGTTCCGCCCGCCGCCGGCGCGTACTGTGACCGGTTGCGCGCGATGGCTTCGCCGACCTCTTTAGCACGCACGTCGATCTCAGCGTCACTCACCTTCGGACTGGCTACGGTTAACATGAGCGCTGACGTGTCGCCGAAGTCCTTTATGAATTGTATGGGCCCAGCCCCGTCCGGCAGATCTTTGATCGAGTCGAGTTTGAGCGCGATGTCGTCGAACTCCTTGCCGATCTGACTGCCGGGAAAGTTCTCATCCAGGTCCACGTAAACAACCGAAATGTTGGTACGGGATATCGAGCGGATCTTTTCGACGTTGGCGTTCTGCGCCACCTTCTCTTCGATCTTCCTGGTCACCAGTTGCTCGATCTTCTCCGCACTCACTCCAGGCCAGGCCGTGATGGCGACGGCAGTTTTAACCGGGGTGTCCGGGTCTTTGCGCTGTGGCATGCTCTTATAGCTGTAAATGCCCCAGACACAGACGCCGATTAGCATGACCCAGGTTATGTGCCGCTGCTCGACGAAAAAGCGAGAGATGTTGCGCTTGCTTAGGTCAATATCGTGATGGCCGTGTGCGTGTGCAACATTGGCCTGCTCGTGGGCGGGGCTTTTCGCCGGCGATTTATGGACCAGCTTGCGCACCGTTCTGCGTGCTTTTCGTAATAAGATTTGAATTCGCTTCATGGAATCACCTTTACCTGATCGCCATCGTTCACCATCGTGCCGCCCGTTGTGATCACTCGATCACCCGGCCTCAGTCCTTCGGCCACTGCCACGGCGTTGCCGAATGATTCGCCCAGCTTCACGTCGCGAAGCCGCGCGCGTTGCTGTCCAGCTTCCTCAGTCACAACCATCACTGCATAACCGTTCGCTTGACTCCTCGATTTAATGACCGCATTCAACGGCACCACCGGCTGGGCCGTCGTAGGCTGCCGAGTTCCCACCCGCAGCGAAACGATCATGTTCGGCCGCAGCAGATAATCAGGATTCGCGATCGTCACCTC
>DASZDU010000058.1:0-24171 GCA_035941655.1 Pyrinomonadaceae bacterium
AATCACCTTCACTGTCTACAACGCGACCCCAACCAGTGTTGGCGACTACATTTTTCTTACCGGGAACACCGTTGAGCTAGGCGCCTGGAGCACAACCTGGGACGGCGCGGTGGGTCCGATGTTGACGCCAAACTATCCGAATTGGTTTCTGACGGCGAGCATGCCGGCAGGGCAAACGATCCAGTTCAAGTTCATCAAAATTGCGTCGGGGGGCGCAGTCACCTGGGAGAATGGCGCGAACCATACCTACACCGTGCCAACGAGCGGGACGGGCTTCGTCAATGTGAATTGGCAGTATTGATTTTGCGGCGCGCGCTTATTTTGGAGTGCGCTGACCTGTCAGCGCTTTGGTCCGTGGCGGCCTGGCGCCACGCTCCGCGTGGAATCATTCAATCGACGAAGGTCGCGACAGGTCGCGACCGACCCAAAGCGCTGACAGGTCAGCGCACTCCAAAGGTGGGGCGCATGAGCCGCTGGCACTTCGTAGTTTTAACTTTAGTTTTATTTACGGCTCATCTTTTCCAACAGCAGCAACCACGCAAGATCAATCCTGAAGCCCTCAAAAAATACGTGGGCCGATATGAACTGGAAGTCGGAATCATTCCCATCTCCACTCTCGACGTCACGCTTGAGAATAATGAGCTGTGGGTGAAGCCATCGGTCGTTAAGAAGCGAAGACTGACTCACAAATCAAAATCCGTTTTTGTAGATGAGATCGAAGGAACGCCGATCACTTTCAATAAAGACGACGATGGCAAAATCCTCAGCCTCACCTTCATGTATGAAGGCGCGAGCTACACGGCTGCCAGGATTGTGCTGCCGCCCCCGAGTCTGAAGGGCAATACGGAATTCAAGTTGAAAGGCTACCCTGAAGCACTCGTCGTGGCGCTGGCTGGTTCGTTCAATAACTGGAACCAGTCGCAGTTTATCTGCGGTCGCGAAGGCGAGGCGTGGGTTTGTCGCATCGATCTTGAACCGGGCAAGCACGCGTATAAGTTTATCGTTGATGGAAATTGGCTGCTTGACCCTGAGAATCCGAACACCGAAGATGACGACTACGGCGTGAAAAACTCAGTGATTATGGTGCAGAAGATTACTCCGGTTGGAGTTGAGAAACCATAGGACAGAGGGAGGCACGCCATCTTTTTGGAGTGCGCTGACCTGTCAGCGCTTTGCTCCGTGGCGGCCTGGCGCCACGCTCCTCGTAGAATGACATTCAATCACTGAAGATCGCGACAGGTCGCGACCGACCCAAAGCGCTGACAGGTCAGCGCACTCCAAACATCAAAGTAGAATATGACTCATGACCAACCAACTGCTGCCGAGCGCCTTGCCATGCGCGAGCGGCCCGACGGTCAGCCGATCATGCACCAGACCTGGGGCAAGCTTCTCTTTATCCATTGGCGCATCGACGAGCAACTGCTGCGGCCGCTGATTCCAACGCAACTTGAAATCGACACTTATCACGGCTCAGCATGGATCGCGATCGCGCCTTTCACGATGTGGGACATTCGCGCGCTGCCTCCGTTCCTGCCTGCCGTGCCCGGCCTCAGCTCAGCGCATGAGTTGAACGTGCGCACGTATGTCTATCTCGATAATGTTCCAGGGGTTTGGTTCTTCTCGCTTGATTGCAACAGCAGCGCGGCGGTCTTTGCAGCTCGAACCTTTTATCATTTGCCGTATTACAACGCCGATATCGAACTATCAGAAGACGACGCAGGTTCAATCGATTATTTGTTGAGCCGCACTGACGATCCGCCTGCTGAGTTTGCAGCAACGTGGAAGACTGGTAAAAGACTTCCCATTTCTGAACCGGGTTCACTTGAGTTTTTTCTGACCGAGCGCTACTGCCTTTTCAGCCAACACAACGACTCGCTTTACGAGGCGCGCATACATCACCGCCCATGGCCTTTGCAATCGGCCGAGTTGGTTTCATTGGAGTCAACGATGATCGAATCTCAGGGTTTGCCGACACCCAAAGAGGATCCACAGCTGCATTACTGCGAAGAGTTGAGCGTGGAGATCTGGCCACTGAAAAAGCTGAATAATTGAATTGGATAGATTCTTGAGAACGACTCTTAGGCTAAAGTCGATGAGTCAATGCGAGTCGCCTCTCAGGCAAAGAAGGTGGGGCTTGATCCCGCTCTTCGGTGGCTAAGAAAACGCGATGACGAATCTACTCCGCTTTTTCCAGCGGTGGCACAACCGCGACGAAGTCTTCGGCGAAACGCGCGGCATATTGCGTCAGTAAGTCTTCAACTCTTTCTAGTTTCTTCGACCGCACAATTAATCCGGCGTGATGAAGTTTCTTCACGCGGTAAACGATCTCAGGATCGTCATAACCAGAAGTGTCGGGAGTCTCCTGTTTCGATAGTGACAAAACGATACC
Source organism: Pyrinomonadaceae bacterium (assembly GCA_035941655.1). Lineage (GTDB taxonomy): Bacteria > Acidobacteriota > Blastocatellia > Pyrinomonadales > Pyrinomonadaceae > PSRF01. The sequence goes on from DASZDU010000058.1 coordinate 2,390, forward strand.
AGCGTAGTCGGTTCGAAGCGGGTGAATTTTCTTAACCGTCGCACGTTCATGATTGCCTTCCGCAACGCCGCCGTCAGCGACTTCCATTCTTGCCCACTCCCGCCACAGGTTGAGTCCTGACGCCGCCTCCAAAACATCCGCGATGTACGCGCCACCTACGCGCGCCGCGATCTCCAGAAAATAAAAGCGGCCATCCGCGTCGCTCTTGATAAATTCCGCGTGCGCTGCGCCGCGCTCGTGTCCCAGTGCCTTGACCAGTTTCCGATTTATTTTAAGCAGCTCCTTCTCGTCTTCGGATCGGCGCGCAACCGTGCGCGAAATGTAGGCGCCCCCTCCATGCGCAACTTCAAGCGGCGGGCGGCCGTAACGATTCACTCCGGCAAACAAGACGCGATTGTCGCCAACCAGTGAATCAACGTGAAAAACTTCGCCGGCGACAAACTGCGCCAGTAGATAGTAGGAGGCGCGTTCGCGCAGGTTTTCGCGCTCGTTCATCTCGCTTGTGAGACTCCAAACCTCATCCGCACTATTTACTTTTCGTATACCAATCGCCGAGACATCCGAGCGCGGTTTGATTATCCATGGTGGCGGCACGCGTGCCATGAACCCGCCTACCTCGTCTGCGTTAATCAACGCCACATACTCAGGAACCAGGATCCCCGCGGCTTTCGCCGCCTCAGCCATCCTGAACTTATCGCGAAATGTTTTGGCCGTTGAGCTGCTCATCCCCGGCAAACAAAAGTGTTCGCGAATCAGCGCCGCCGTCATCACGTCAAACTCTTCCAGGGCCACGACGCGATTCACTTTCAGCTTGCGGGCGATAAAAGCAGTGAGGTCGATCATGAGCGCGGGACCGGCGTCATTGGGTACCGCGATTAGGTCATCGAGACTGTCACGCGGCCAATCCTCCTGAAGCATCTTTTCTTTGGTGACCAGAATTACGCGACAGCCAAGCCGCTTGCATTCACGGATGAAGTCGCCGCCCTTGAAGTAAGTGGCGAGACAAACGATCGTTGGCGGGCGTAATTCTGACATGTGTTGGATTGGCGGCCGGTGCGTTAGGCTGGGCTTAATATAATCCTTTTCCTGAAACGGGGTCACCTGCTAAGGTAAGCGCGCAAAGCGCTCAGCCAATTTGGAGTGCGCTGACCTGTCAGCGCGTTAGGTCGGCTGCGACCTGTCGCAGCCAATGGTTGATTAACTTCGATCGAAACGCGGCGTCAGGCCGCCGCTCCGGAAAAGCGCTGACAGGTCAGCGCACTCCAAAATTAATACAACAAAACCATGATCTTTCGCGGACCATTTTCCGACGTTACCATTCCCGAAGTTTCGATCACGCAGTTTGTCCTTCAGAATGCGGCCGAACGTGGAAACAAACCTGCTCTTATCGACGGGCCCAGCGGACGCATCCTCACTTACTCCGAACTGGTCGATTCAATCTCACGCGTGGCCGCGAGTCTCTCGAAGCGCGGCTTTAAGAAGGGCGAGGTCTTCGGAATACTGAGTCCAAACCTGCCGGAATATGCGATCGCCTTTCACGCCGTGGCGCTGCTTGGCGGCATCACCAGTCCGGTAAATCCGTTGTACACCGAGCAGGAAGTGAGGCATCAACTGAGTGATGCCGGCGCGCGTTTTCTGGTTACCGTTCCACACTGTCTCGAAAAAGCTGCTGCTGCCGCTCGAGAGGCTGGCATCGAAGAATTATTTGTGTTTGATAAGGCGGGCGGAGAATTAGACGGCGCAACTCCTTTCTCTGCGCTGCTCGATAGCGACGGGCAATTCCCGGAAGTTGCGATCAATCCCCGCGAAGACCTGGTGGCACTGCCTTATTCAAGCGGCACTACGGGGCTTCCCAAAGGCGTCATGCTCACGCATTACAACCTGGTCGCCAACATGTGTCAGATGGAAGGTCTCGATTACTTTACCGAGGATGACACTCTAATTTGCGTTTTGCCACTTTTCCACATTTACGGACTCGTCGTCGTCCTCAACATGGGTCTTTATCAGGGCTCAACCATCGTTACCGTGCCGCGCTTCGAGTTGGATGTTTTTCTGCAACTGATTCAGGACTATCACGTGACGTTGGCGCATCTGGTGCCGCCGATCGTGCTCGCGCTTACCAAGGATCCAATCGTTGATAATTACCGGTTGTTGAAACTGAAAACAATTTTTTGTGGCGCGGCTCCGCTCGATGAAAACTTGACGCGTGCCTGCATGCAGCGTCTGGGTTGTGATGTTCGTCAGGGTTACGGAATGACAGAGACCAGTCCGGTCACACACTCTTCGCCGGCCGATCCCGCGCAGGTGAAGTTTGGTTCAGTGGGAGTTCCCGCTCCCAACACCGAATGCAAAGTCATCCACCTGGAAACCGGCGAGCCGCTGGGGCCAAACACGGAAGGCGAGGTCTGCGTCCGTGGTCCGCAAGTCATGAAGGGTTACTTAAATCGCCCCGAGGCGACCGCCGCCACCGTCGACCAGGACGGCTGGCTTCACACCGGCGACATTGGCTACGCCGATGACGACGGACATTTCTTCATCGTCGACCGCGCGAAGGAGTTAATAAAGTACAAAGGCTTCCAGGTGCCGCCCGCGGAACTTGAAGCGCTGTTGTTGACGCACTCGTGCGTTGCCGACGCTGCGGTAATTCCCTGCCCCGACGATGAAGCGGGCGAAGTGCCGAAGGCTTACGTAGTATCAAAAGGAGGAGTCTCTGCCAAAGAGTTGATGGATTTCGTGGCGCAACGCGTGGCTCCTCACAAAAAACTTCGCCTGGTGGAGTTTATCGATAAGATTCCGAAATCTGCCTCCGGAAAAATTTTGCGAAGAGTACTGGTGCAGAAAGAGCGAGAAAGGAAAACGATTAATGGCGCCTGAGATTATTTCGAACGCAATCAAAGCTTATTTTGCGGCACTAGGCGCGATGGATGAGCGAGCTTGGGTTAACACTTTTGCGGAAGACGCCGTTACGTACGATCCTGTGGGTGCCTCGCCGACACGAGGCCATCAAAGGCTCGCGGAATTTTTTCAGACTGTGACGGCAGCTTTTAAGGAAGTGGGACTTACCGAAGATCAGATCTTCATCGCCGGTAATGGTGCAGCGGTAAAATGGACAGGCCGAGGTATCAGCCAGGCCGGGCGCAAGGTGAAATTCGAAGGCATTGACGTTTTTGAAATAAACGAAGCCGGAAAAATACAGACTCTGCATGCTTACTGGAACCCGGCCGAAATGGTGACGCAGCTTTGAATCAACTCCCCTCGTAGAGGCGAAATGTTTATCGCTCCCTCAATACCTTACACGCACTCTGAGAGTCGGAATGTCTGTGTCGAGCTTCTACGAAGCTCAGAGATACGTCAGATCGTAATGCTATAAACATCTCGCTCCCTTGGAGCGGAAGAACGCGCGCACCTCTTGCCTTGAAATTCGCTGCCGCTGCAGCCAAAATCTACTGCAGACCGTCCCGACCAGGCTCGTCCCGATGAATCTCATGAACCGCCGAAGAGTTTTAAAAGGAGTATTGCGTCATGCGTTCAATTAATTCGAAAGTCCAAACGCTCTTATTGATCCTGGCATCCTGCCTTTCCGTCGCGTTGGGACAATCACCTGCCTCCACTCCGAACACAATAGATTGGGAAACGCTGCGGCCGGATGGCGAGGAGTTTTCGGTGCTCATGCCGAAAGGCTCAACCTTTGAAAGCAGCAAAGAGCCGTATCACAAGATGGAGTTGAACACCCGCACCTATCTCTCGAAAAGCCAAACTGCGCCGGTGTTTGCCGTAGTTTCGTTGAGCGGCATCAAATCGAATCCGGCGCTTTACACGGAAATGCAACGGATGAACTCCTACGTCGACGCTTTCAAAACTCTTTTTTCACCAAAGATTCGCAAGGATGCGGTCGCGAAACTGACTCTGGTCGGTGAAAAAAGTTTGCAGGGAAATGCCGGTCGCGAATATCGCATGACGCTTGGCGATCTCAGCGGCACTGCACACGTGTTTGCCACTCGCAAGCGCTTCTATTCGATCGTCTATTTGGACACTAAGAAAAATGACGCCATTCAGGAGCAATTCCTGAGCTCGTTTGTGTTGCCGGAAAACGTGAGCGCACCCACAACCGCGTCTTCGAAGGCACCCGCCGTTTCGACCGAAGAACCGGCGGTCGCTGCGACAGAAACTGCGAAGCCGGCGCCCAACGCGGAAAAGGAATCCAAGGTTGAAGATCCGGCGCATGCTACCGAACCTGGAAAGCGCGCGCCTGTCTCGGGCGGCGTCTTAAATAGTAAGGCGATCAGTTTGCCGGTACCCGACTATCCCGCAGAGGCCAGGACTGCCGGGGCTGAAGGTGTCGTCGTTATTCAGGTGGTGATCGACGAACAGGGTAACGTGACCGACGCGCGTGCGGTCTCCGGGCCGAAAATGCTGCACGAAGTTTCGCTCACGGCGGCGCGTCAGGCAAAATTTACGCCTACTCTGCTTTCGGGCGAACCGGTTAAAGTCACCGGCGTTCTTGTTTTCAACTTTGGCCGGCCGCTGGGATGAGCTGTAGGTGCTCCATGTTCTTCCCTGTGCCACCTCTGTGTTCTCTGTGGTGGAATAAACGCCTAACAAAACACTCACCACAGAAACACAGAGGTCGGCACAGGGGATTCGTTCCATGAAGCGACCTCTGAAGAGACTGGACTCAGTCCACGAAAAACTAATCAACTGCATCTCTGCCCTCGAGCCGGCGGTTTATTCGCGACAACCCGGGGACGGCGAGTGGAGTGTGGCTGAAATAGTTCATCACCTCTGCCTCGTCGAAGCTCGTGTCATTAAAGAACTCGAAGGCGCGATCGCGCGCGCCCCGCAGCGAGTTAGCTTTTTGCGACGCTTGATTCCCACCGCTATAGTTTCCTCACGTGTGATTCGCGTAAAGGCTCCCAGGGCCATGAACCCGCTCGACGCGCCCGAACGAGACGTTGCCATTGAAAGTTTCGATCGCGCGCGCGCCAGTCTGAAAACACTTTGCGCCACTCATGGCCATGACCGCTTTCGCAATCTGGTCTTCAAACATCCTTTCCTGGGTGAGATCGACGGCGTGGCTACCGTGTCCTTTATCGGCTATCACGAGAAGCGCCACTACAAGCAAATTTGCGAAGTGCTGAGGAAGTTGAAAAATTAGCCGCGGGTTTCGCGGACAAACGCAGACCGACTCGGATACGCAGTTCAAGATACATAAGCTCAGGGTTGGGAAGGTGGGCTTGCCCCCTCTTTTTGGAGTGCGCTGACTTGTCAGCGCTTTGGTCCGTGGCGACCTGACGCCACGCTCCTCATGGAATGACATTCAATCGACGAAGGTCGCGATGAGTCGCGACCGACAAACGCGCTGACAGGTCAGCGCACTCCAAAAAGAGCGTGTTAGCCTTTCATCCGCGTGAATCCGCCGCCAAATTTCTTACAAACAAACTTGACGCTCTGACGGTCGCAGTCTATCTTCGCTCGCATTCGTAATGTCCACGGTTTCCTGCTTCGGAGAAAAAATGTCGACCATTGTGGCAACGCCAAGTCCTGCCTGGACCATTCCCAACTACCTTGAAATTCGTGACGGTCGTTTGACTATCGACGGCGCTGACGCGCTGCAGTTGATTAGTCAACACGGTTCGCCTCTGTTTGTGTTTTCCGGGCCACGCGTAAAGTCGAATATCGATCGCTTGCGAGCAGCAGCTCAATCAGTCGAGCACCCGATCCGTTTTTTCTACGCCTCGAAGGCCAATTCGAATCTGGCAATACTCAAGTTGGTGCTCGAGTCTGGCATCGACGTCGAGGTCAACAGCGGCGGCGAGTTGTTCAAGGCGTTGCGCGTCGGCTTCCGTCCCGATCAAATTATTTTTAACGGCACCAGCAAAAGCGACAGCGAACTGGATGACGCCGTTCGCGCCGGAATCTACGCGATTAACGTCGACTCGATTTATGAGATCGGTTTGGTGGAAGAAGCTGTGAAGCGAGTAGGGTCGCAACAACCGGCGCGCATTGCGTTGCGGCTGGTGCCTGAGATTGGCACTCGCTCGCATCTGGGTCTGCAAACAGCGCTGTTGACTTCGAAGTTTGGCATCTCGTCGTCTGAAGTGCTTGAGGCTTTCCGGCGCGGGCTGCAGAACCCCGAGCTGGTCCACATTTGCGGCATTCATATCCACGTCGGCTCGCAAACACCTGATGTCGAGCCCTTTGCGGAAGCCTTTCGCAGCATGTGGGAGCATCTGGTCGCAATTCATCGTGAGACGGGCCACACCCTCGAACACATCAACCTCGGTGGCGGCATTCCAGTTAACTACCTGCGCGATCGTTCGCAGGCAGATCAACTGCCGGAACACGAACGCGACATGCTCGGCGCTGATCTTGAACCTGCGGTTGTGCTGGCTGAAGCGTTGCGGGTCGCACGCGAATCAGCGCGCGCCGCCAATGCTGAACACTTGCTCGACGGAACAACAATTCTGCTGGAGCCGGGGCGCAGCGTAATCGCTGATGCCGGACTGGTGCTGACGACTGTTTGCAACATGAAGCGTCGACCGGAAACCGGAGACATGTGGCTGCTGACCGATGCCGGTTACAACATCATGCTCTCGATGAATAATTACAAGTGGTACTACCACACCATCTCTGCATCGCGCGCGGGCGAACCGCATGAGGCAAATTACAAAGTAGCTGGACCGCTCTGTGATTCGGGCGACGTTTATTTCGATATCGAGCGCCAGGGACGTTTGCCTGACTACAGAAAACTACCAGCCGAAGTTCAGCCCGGTGAAGTGCTGGCGCTGCTGAACTGCGGCGCCTACTCGCTCGCGCAAATGTTCCATTACAACGGCCGGCCGCTGCCTGCTGCCGTGTTGACGAATGAGAAAGGTGAGGCGAAGCTAATCCGCCGCCGGGATACGTATGACGATCTGATAACGAATGACGTGTGGTGATCAAGTCCAATGGTTTGAGTAAACCGAGAGCATTCCAGATTCCATATTCCAGATTGGCAGATTGCAGAGGTGGATTTCAGATTTCAGATGGCCGATTTCAGATTTCAGGGTATTAAAAGGAATCTGTTATCTGTAAGCTCTTGAACAAACAATGGCTGAACTTGACTCCCTGGTCTGGAATTTGGAATTTTGAATCTGGAATTCCATCTTGGATTTTCGCGGAGGAAGCCAGTAATGCGCTACAAGCGTTTTGAAGATCTCCCAGTCTGGAACGCCGCAATCGACATGGCTGTCTCGGTCTTTGCGCTAACCTCTCAACTCCAATTCAAATCGCAGCACAGCCTTCGTGATCAACTGGAGCGGGCCGCTGTCTCCGTCTCCAACAACATCGCCGAAGGCTTCGAAAGCGGCACGAATAATGAGTTGCTGATGTCTCTACATCGCACGTGGATCTGCCGGTGAAGTGCGCTCAATGTGTTGCTTAGTCGACACTTTGCCCAGTTTCGCTGGGTTGAAAAGAGACATTCGCCCAGTGAAATCGAAGGCTGAAAGCTGCTCAAAACAATTAAAAGCGTGGGCGGAAGCGATTCAAAATTCAGATTACAAGGGCGAGCGTTACGTGACCGAAAAGCTCAAACGGTCGGATCAGGCAACTCGCGAACGGGAAGAATTTCTAACGGAGTTGCTAGAAATTAGGAAGAAAGACGCTGCCTCACGGAATTAATAAGGGCCGAGGATTGAGTGGAACAAGAAACTTCAAAGCATGACCTAGTTCGTGGTCTTGGACCAATCGCCGCGATCTCGGTAAACGTCGGCAACATCATCGGCACCGGAATTTTTCTGAAGGCTCGCGTGATGACCTGTAACGTCGGCACGCCCGGGCGGGTAATTGCCGTTTGGATCGCCGCCGGTCTGCTTGCTCTGGCGGGCGCGCTTACCTATGCCGAACTGACGACCATGCGCCCACATGCCGGCGCTGAATATGTCATCACCCGAGACGCTTATGGTCGCGTCTGGGGTTTCCTAAACGGCTGGTCACAATTCCTGATTTCACGTACCGCCTCTGCCGCTGCCTTAGCGGTTGGCTTCGCAATCTTCATGAACGACCTCACGCGCGGAAAGCTGGACGTGGTCTACTTCAAGGTCCCCATTCCTGTTTTCGGAATCGAACTCCCCTTCGGTCACATTCAGATGGTTGCGCTCCTGACGATTGCAGTTACGACATTGATCAATTGCGCCGCGGTCGGCGTCACCGGACACGTCGCATCTTTCGTAACTATTCTGAAAGTCGTCGTCGTTTTGGGCGTCGGAGTCGCAGCTTTCTTTTATCAGGATGGCAGCTGGAGCCATCTTGGGATGGCAAACACAGGCGGCGCTTGCGAAGCCGTCGGTGTCACGGGAGGAGGATTTGCGGGTTTTGCTGCCGCGATGCTGGGCGCGCTTTGGGCTTACGATGGTTGGAACAACGTGTCGTACATGGCCGGCGAGGTCAAGCATCCGGAACGCAACCTCCCGCTCGCCTTGATTGCCAGCATGCTGATCATTATTACGCTGTACGTGATCGTAAACGTCAGTTACTACTACGTGATGACACCAACAGAAATCGCCAGCGTTTCAGCGACGTCATCCGTGGCTGCTGAATCGATTCGGCGAGTGTTAGGACCCGTGGCGCTAACGCTAATGGCCGGGGTCATGCTGCTGTCATCATGGGGCTCTTTGCAGACGTCAATTCTCGGAACTGCAAGAATTCCTTACGCGATGGCTCGCGACGGCGTTTTTTTCCAGAGTTTGGCGCGCGTCTCAAAAGGCACAAGGGTGCCGGTGATTGCATTGGTAGTGCAGGCGGTTTGGGCTGGAGTGCTGGCGTTGTCAGGCACGTTTGACCAGCTAACTGATCTGGCGATTTTTGCGTTCTGGTTGTTCTACGGGATGGTAACGGCGGCCGTGTTCGTGTTCCGCAAACGGGAACCAAACGCAACCAGACCATATAGAACCTGGGGCTATCCGGTAGTACCCGCGCTATTCGTGCTCGTAACGATCTACTTGATCGTATTCACGCTTATTAATGCTCCCCTGCAGTCTGTCATCGGGTTGGCCATAATCGCGGCAGGGTTGCCGGTGTATTGGTACTTCTCCAGAAAGAATCCGCAAGCGCCTTAACCAGGACCACGCATCCCACTGAGAATCAGCCGCAGATTTACGCGGATGAACGCGGATCAAATCACTATTTTCTCAGATTCGTGCTGATCCGCGTTCATCCGCGACCAAACATTTGCGACCGTCACCGCTGGTTCCCGCCGACCGGCGGTCTCTCGAATTCTATACGTGATTAGCGGCGTACGACCTGGATTAACGGCGAACGTCTACCTTCACTGGTTGCGAGCAGGGCCCGCCCATCGAGGCGATAGCCGATCGCCTCACCTTGCTTTCGTTCACCCAGGTCGATTGCTGTCAAAGGCTGCTTCCATATTTCATTGAAAGGCGCACCGGCTAGTGGCAAGACCAGTTCGTATCCCCGGCTATAGTCGCAGAGCGCTAAGCGCGAGCCATCCGGAGAAATATCTCCGCCAGTGATCAATCCACCGAAAAAATCAGGCAGGCTGAGTTCACCCAAGCGCGCCATGGTGGTAGCTTCGGCAATATTCAGCGGCGCTTGAGCCTCGTAGATGATCGGGTTTCCGAACGGTATCTTTGTCACGATGTAAATGTTCCCGTTTACCGGATGAACCAGCAACGCTTCCGCGTCGTGTCCGCCGTCAGGATAACGGAGCCGAATTATTTCAACTTCCTTCGTAGATATTGGATTAGCCTTCGTGGAACTCGCGTCAGCAGGCGTGATTACCGGCTCGGGCACACGATAGACTCTTACTTCTGCACGCGCGACGCGGTTGTCCCCGATGTCTCCAATGTAGAGGTAGTTTCTGCCGCGCTCTGGTCCAGGTCCAACCGCCAGATCCTCCCAATCCCGAGCGGTTGCTCCGGTGACGCGCCACACGCCCTTATGCGCACCTTTGGAGTCGAAGGCGTATAGGAAAGGTCCATCGCCGGAATCGTTGTGCGTCCAGTAGAGTCCTGGGGTGGTATGCGAGGAGACGATCCCGCTACTCTCAGAAATCTCTTTGTAAGAAAGCACCCCGAGTATGACCGGAGGCCCATACTGTGCCGCCCGCGGCGGTGCGCCTTTCTTAGCTATGGTCTTCTGCGGATCAAGGGGGACTGCCCTGACATCCTTCGAAACTGAAACCTGCTGACAGGCAGAGACGCAAAAGAGCAGACCTGCGAGCGAGCTCAGAGTGATAGCAGTGCTGCGAATCATCCGGTCGGCGTTCCTGCTCTTTCAGCTAATGCTTCGCGCGCAATTTCCTTGTCGTCGAAGTGGAAGACTTCACGCCCGATTATTTGATAATCCTCGTGACCCTTGCCTGCAATTAACACCAGGTCGTTACTACGCGCTTGCGCAATTGCTTCATGGATCGCTTCACGCCTGTCAGCGATTTTCCGGTAAGGCTTTCCTGTCTTCTGAATTCCAATCTCAGCATCCGCGAGAATTTTTTCCGGATCTTCGGTGCGCGGATTATCGGAGGTGAGAATGACCACGTCACTCAAACTGCCGGCAGCTTCGCCCATGGGTGCTCGCTTGGAACCGTCGCGATCGCCACCACAGCCGAACACAGTAATTATTTTTCCAGTCGTGACTTCACGAGCAGTGCGTAAGACATTCAGCAGCGCATCATCACTATGCGCGTAGTCAACTACCACCGCGAAATCGCCGTCATGCGGCACGCGCTCGAAGCGGCCAGGTGCGCCGGTACACTTTTCCAGGGCGCGTGTGATGACCTCGAGGTCGTATCCAAGTGCGAGGCCGCTGGCGATGGCAGCGAGGGTGTTGTAGATGTGCGGCGGACCAACCAGTGGCGAACGGAAGCCGTTCACGCTTCCGGGGGTATGCAGAGTGAATTTCATTCCCTCCAGTGAAAACTCGGCATTCCGCGCCGTGACATCCGCTTCGGCTTTAAGAGCATATGTGACTACCTGTAAACCTTCTCGCTTCAGCCGCTCTGCGAGTTCGACGCCGTAACCGTCATCGACATTTATGACTGACGTGCGGGGCCGCGAGCCGAGCCTGCCATCAAATAGCCTTTGCTTTGCATACCAATAGTTTTCCATCGTCTTGTGATAATCGAGATGATCGCGCGTGAGGTTGGAAAAAACAGCGACCGCATACTCGAGAGCATCGCAACGATGAAAATCCATTGCCTGCGAAGACGCCTCCATCACTGCCGTTTTGCAGCCGACGTCTACCGCCCGGCGCAACATACGCTCCATATCAGTAGCTTCAGGAGTCGTGCGATCGGCTTTGCGACGTTCGGAGCCGATGCGATATTCGACCGTGCCTGTCATCAGCACCGGTTCACCGGCGGCTTCTGGAATCGAAGCAATCAGATAGGCAGTTGTAGTTTTACCGTTAGTTCCAGTGATGCCGACGAGTTGCAGTTCGCGCGAGGGGTGATGATGAACTTCGGCAGCTGCCAGCGCCATTGCGCGCCTGACATTCTCCACTTGAATCCATGCGAAGCCAGGGGGGGCAAGCTCGCTTCCTGACTGCAATTCGGCCAACTGCAGTTCTGCCGCTGGGCGATCAAGTTCAGAAATTACGCCAACCGCACCCTGTGAGATCACTTGTGGAATAAATTTGTGCGCGTCAAACAATCCACCGCGAACGGCTACAAACAAACTGCCAGGGCCGGCGCGGCGCGAATCGTGGCTCACGTCGGTAACGACGATAGTCCCATCGCCGCTTAATTCGCCGCCCGTTACTTCCGCAATTTGTTTTAGCGTTACCGGTTCAGTTGTCACGGAGGTGGATTCTACGCAGGATCGGAGCGCGGGTAAACCGCCTCTTCCTTAGCGCGAGACTTCGATCAGGCTATTCACAGTTGTGTTGCCAACCTTGATGCCACTCGGGGCAATAGCCCGACTGTCAAGGAGCGCTAGGCTGTTGAGAGATCTAGCCCTCCCTAACGGTCGGGCTACTGCCCCGGTAGTGGCAACACAACTCCACTATGCAAACTTCCAAAATCTAGACATTCCCAGCACTAATCATTACGATGCAGCGCTCCACGAATCCAATCCTGCGGTGAAACAATGCTTATCAGAATTTTAGTTTCGCTAACTCTGTCTGCCATGCTGCTTATTTCTTTGGTTCAAAATCCTACGACCGCTTCAGCGCCGCAATACGATCTGCTCATCAGGAATGGAACCATCATTGATGGCTCAGGCGCGCCGCGGCGTCGCGCGGACATTGCGATCAAAGGCGACCGCATCGTTCGCATTGGCAGGCTGAGAAATGCGAGCGCCAGACGCGAGATTGAAGCAACTGGAATGATCGTTTCGCCCGGCTTCATCGACATGTTGGGACAATCAGAAACGTATCTGCTGATTGATCCGCGAGCTATGAGCAAGGTGATGATGGGCGTAACCACCGAAATCACGGGAGAAGGTGAATCGATTGCGCCCATTAATGAAAGACTGATCAAAGAACAGGAGGATTTCAATCGTCGCTACAACCTAACGATCGACTGGCGCACACTCGGCGAATACTTCAATCGACTCGAGAAGCAAGGGAGCGGCGTAAACCTCGCAACCTTCGTGGGGGCTACGCAGGTGCGCGCATACGTGATCGGCTACGACAACCGTCGACCGACTACGGCCGAACTGGAACAAATGAAGCAGCTCGTGGCCGCGGCGATGAAGGATGGTGCGCTGGGTCTCTCGACCTCGCTGCAATACGTTCCCGCGCGCTTTGCGACCACAGATGAGATTGTAGAGCTCGCGAAAATCGCTCGACATTACGGCGGAATTTACATAACGCATCAACGCAGTGAAGCAAATGCCCTTGACGAATCGCTCGCCGAAGTTTTTGCGATCGGACGGCGGGCGAAAATTCCGGTCGAGATTTGGCACTTGAAAACGGCGTACAAGAAGAATTGGGGCCGCATGCCTGAGGTGCTTGGGAAGATCAAACGCGCTCGCGCGCAAGGACTCGACATCACCGCTGATATCTATCCCTACATCGCCGGCAGTACGTCGCTCAGTGCCTGCCTGCCGCCCTGGGCGCTCGAGGGCGGAACTGAACAGATGCTGAAACGTTTGAAAGACCAGCGCACTCGCGAGCGACTCAAAACCGAAATATCGACGGACGCGAAGGAGTGGGAAAACATCTACCTCGGAAGCGGCGGTGCTACAGGCGTTTTGATCGGCTCCGTCGTCAATCGCGACCTTGAGTCTATGCAAGGCAAACGTCTCTCGCAGATCGCCGAAGAACAAAACAAAGATCCACTCGATGCCTTATTCGATTTGATCCTGGCCGACCACGGCCAGACCGGAGCGATTTATTTCATGATGAGCGAAGCCGACATGCGCGCCGCAATGCAGTCGCCTTTTGTCAGCTTCTGCACTGATAGCGGCGCACGCGCGAACGATGGGCCGCTTGCGGGTGCGAAATCACATCCGCGCGGCTGGGGAAGTTATCCCAGGATTCTTGGGCGGTATGTGCGGGACGAGCACCTGTTAACTCTGGAGCAGGCAATTCACAAGATGACCGGAATGCCGGCGCAGCGCGTCGGACTGCATGATCGTGGGTTATTGCGCGCGGGCTCTTTCGCCGACATAACCATCTTCGATCCGAAAACGATTATCGATCGCGCTACCTTTGAGATGCCAAACCAACATCCCGTGGGCGTCGAGTATGTCATCGTCAATGGTGAGCTCGAAGTCGACAAAGGCAAGCGAACTCCGGCACTGGCCGGGCGTGCACTACGCGGACCGGGCTACTCCAAATAAGTTCAATTTCAACATTGAACTTGAGGCGTTGCAGTTCTACAGGGAACCAACGATCTTGCGATAGTCGTCTTCTGTCCAGGCTTTTAGTGTTTCAGTTTGCACGTTTCCCTGAGAGCCGAGCGTTAATAGCGCGCGCGCCACAGCCTCGTCATCGGGGCCTTCGATTACACATACCAGATCGTAACGCCCCATGGTCAAGTAAGTGTCCTTTATTTCAACGCCGAGTTTTTTGAATGCCTCGCGGCCTGCATCTAGACGTGAAGGACTGTCCTTAACCTTTGCGACCCCTTGTTGTGTCCAGTTTAGGAGTGAAATGTAAGTTGGCATGAGAGACTCCTTTCGAATTTGATCGATCCTTACTTCAAGGGTTTCTATTTTTGGCTTTCTAAATTTACCAGCGGCAAACCCGCTGCTCGCAATTCCTGATTCAAGGCGGGAACATCCTGCGAAACGATCGCTTGCCACCGCGTCATCAGCAGCTGCGCGTCTGCCTGCAACTGCGTAACGGCAAGCACCACTGCGGGCGTCGGCGCAAGATCTACGCTTTGCATCACCGAAAAGAGCGTACGCAGCCTTGCCGTAGTAACTGGAATCGTCTTGCTCGCCGGGTCGACGGGCCTGCCTTCGGCACCCACGAGCAGATCAAGTTTGCTATTGAGGGCGTCGAGATTCTTTTTCACACCCTCGGTTTGTGCTTTCGATCGAAGCGCCGCCAGTTGTGATCGGATGGGTTTGACTTGATCGCCGGCTGCATTTAAGAGCAGCCACTGATCATATAGCTGTTTCGAGAATTTGAACTGTGAAGCCAGATCCCGTAGTGGCGTCTTGACGCGCGGGTCCATCTGAACGAGTAACGGCTGGCTGTAACTCTTCCCGCCAACAGTTAGCGCCGCCGTGTATTTGCCGGGCATTACCCACGGAGAGGTGAAGGCGGGCGCCGTGTTTCGATAAACCGCAGCGATCGGATATTCCGGTTTCAGACCAGGGACCGGCGCATAGTGCATGTCCCACAACCAGCGATTCAAGCCGCGATCGGTCGAAAGACTTTTCACGGGTCGCACCCAGTACGGCGGAATCGCAAGCATCGGATCAATCGCCGGAACAGGATCTGTACTTGAATACCGGCGCACCACGCCGCCGGCGGCGTCGCGAATTTCCAGCGTCACTGGACCAGAAGGAGCAGCACCGAGGTAATAGTCGATGACTGCGCCGTCTGGAGGGTTTTCGCTTCCGGGCTCATCGGGTGGCAAGGGCGTATCGGTGTTCATGTTCCAGCGCACGCGTGTTGCAGTTTGCGGACGAAACAGAAAGGCGTTGACGTTGGTGAGATTCGGCTCAAGCTGGCGTAAAGGTGTGATGTTGTCAAGAATCCAGAAGCCGCGCCCGTGCGTCGCGGCGCACAGATCGTCGTCTTTGATAATAAGATCGCGCACGGAGCTGGCCGCCATATTCAGCCGTAGCGATTGCCAGTGGTCGCCGTCATCAAACGAAACGTAAACAGCGCGCTCGGTTCCGGCAAAGAGTAAACCCTTCCGCTGCGGATCTTCGCGAACAACATTCACATTTTCATTATTCGGTATTCCAGCTGCAATTTCGGTCCAGGTTGAACCCGAGTCGCGCGTGCGATAAATGTGTGGCCGCAGGTCATCAAGTCTCAGGGTGTTAACGGCAGCGTAAGCTGTGCCCGCCTCGAAATGACCGGCATCGATAATCGAAATTTTCTGCCAGGGTTTGATCTGCGGTGGCGTGACGTCGGTCCAATGTGCGCCACCATCAGTAGTCAGATGAATCAAGCCGTCATCCGTTCCGGCCCAGATTCGCTTGAGATCCAGAGGCGATGGCGCTACTGCATAAATCACGCCGCGCTGAGTGGGTTGCGCAGTCGGTTGCGATCGGTATTTGCCGACGGTGTCCGGAACTTCAAAAGTCTTGCGCGTAAGATCGGGACTAATCTGCTGCCAGTTTTGTCCGCCATCTCTTGTCTTCCACAAGGTGTTTGCAGCGAAGAACAAAATGTGCGGATCGACTGGGGAAAAAATTACCGGCTGCGTGCGCAGCATGCGAAAGTCGGCGGAGCGAAAAGGCTTTGGCAGAATGTTCTGAGCCTGCGCTGTGCGGCGATCGTAACGCGTCAACTTGCCGCCATAAACAATGTCAGCGTCAAGTGGATCAGGCGTGACGAAGCCGTACTCTTCGGCGCCGACCGGATGCCACTCTCGGAAAGTAATCTGCCCGTCGTTGCCCCGACTGGAAATGCAAACTGAACCACTCTCCTGCTGACCGCTGCACAGCCGGTAGGGAAAGGCGTTGTCAGCAGCGACGTGATAGAGCTGAGCCGTTGACTGGTTGTACCAACTGCTCCATGACTTGCCGCCGTTGACCGTGATGATCGCGCCCTGATCGTAACCGAGCAGCATGATCTGCGAGTTGTTTGGATTAATCCAAATACCTTGCGTGTCGTCACCGCCAGGAGCGCCGCGAAAAGCTTCCCACGTTTTGCCGCCATCGACGGATTTCCAGCAGACCGTGCTGGCAACGTAAATGACATTCGGATCCTGCGGATCGATACGCGGCACCGAAAGATCGCCGCCGCCAATTCGGCCGGCCGGTCGCGTATCAGTCGTGGCGATGGTCCAACTATCACCGCCGTTCTCCGAAGCGTAGAGGTTGACTGTGTTCGGAGAAGCAACGGAAGCAAATAGATGTTTAGGCGAACTTGCCGAGATGGCCAGGTTTGCCTGGATGATGCCTTCGGGCAGTCCCCTGGTTAGTTGTCGCCAGGTCTTGCCGCCGTCGGTGGTTTTGAAGATGCCGCCACCCGTTCCATTCCAGGCAGCGTTTTCCCAGGGACCCTGACGCGCTTCCCAGAGCGAGGCATAAGCCACGTCGGGATGCGTGGGATCGATCTGCACATCGGCAGCGCCGGTGTTCTCGTCTTTGTACAAAACTTTTTCGAAAGTCTTACCCCCATCCGTGGACCGGAAAATACCGCGCTCTTCGTTAGGTCCATACGGATGACCGGCAACAGCCACCAGCAGACGATCCGGGTTGCGAGGGTCAACCGCAATCTGCGGAATCTGTTGCCCGTCGCGCAATCCCAGATGCGTCCAGGTTTTTCCTGCGTCTGTCGATTTATAAATGCCGTCGCCGACAGACAGGTCGGGTCGCTGCAAGCCTTCGCCGCTACCGACATAAATGATGTTTGGATCCGAAAGCGCCACGGCGATCGCACCAACCGAACCCGTCGGCTGATCGTCAAAGATTGGCGTCCAGGTGCGGCCGTAGTCTGTAGTCTTGAAAACGCCACCATTCACCTGGGCCATATAAAAGACGTTGGCTTGCGATGGCACCCCGGCGACTGCACGCGTTCTGCCGCCGCGCATTGGGCCAATGCTCCGCCAATGTAGCGACTGCAACAGATTAAGATCGACCTGACCGTACGCAGGCTGGGCAGCTGCAGTGTACATAAGCATAAGGAGGAGCATGGACAAAATGCACAGCTGATGTGGGGACAGCCTGATTGGTCTTAGGTTTGAGTACGCGAAGTTTGCGATAAGACGATTCATAAGTGGTATCGGAAAGCCCTTCGTTATATTGATTATTTCGGTGCGCCAAATATTATCCTTCGCGCCGCGTTTTCTAAAGTCTTCTCTGTACAACCTCCGTGCCCTCTGTGTCTCTGTGATTAGTCTATCTTCAAATAAAACCGTCACAGAGACCCACAGTTCACAAAGGTCGCACAGAGATTTGAATCCCTTCGACAGAGTCTCAGGATGAAATCAGACCTTGATGAAGATCTTTCGTGAATAAAGAATCCACATCAGTCCCAACCAAAGCAAAATAAAACAAATGGCGTAGGCTAGCGAAGCATTGATAGGCGAGGCCCACGAGAGAAATAACTTCTGGAAGATCCAGCCTTGGAGCGAAATCTTCCCAGCACCCCAGGGCAGTTTGATCAGACCCATCAACCTCCCCATCACTCCCGAGCCGACGAATAGTGCGATTGCGTTGACGCCAAACACAACAAACGGCTTGGCCCAGCGCTGATATTTCCGGATGTCGATTAGCCAATAGCACAACGCCAGGAACTCGAGTGCCAGTCCTCCGGTAAAGAAAACATACGAGCTCGTCCACAGCGACTTGTTTATCGGAAAGAACGGGTTCCAGCACCAGCCGATGACCACGCAAACGGCACCAGCCACAAACAACCCCACGACTTTTTCGTACTGTGCCTTCCCGGTGCGCAGCCACTGTCCGGTCAAGACGCCAAACATGGTCGTCGCAATTGCCGGAATTGTGCTGAGTAGGCCTTCCGGATCGTAGACCTTCCCTTGTTTCCAAATGTGCGGACCGAAGATCACCCGATCTATAAAGGACGCGAGACTTCCCTCCTTGCTTAAATCGCCTGCCGCAAAACCCGGCGCGTGCAAAAGCGTCATCAGCAAACAGTAGATAATGAGTAAGGCTATCGTGATGATGACCTGCGTTCTGACTTTGCTTTTCAGAAAGACGATCGAAGCAACGAGGTAACAGACGGCGATGCGTTGCAACACGCCCGGAATTCGAATCGTCGCAAGCTGAAAATAAGGGAAGCCGGCGAGAAACATCCCCACCGCAAAGATAATCACAGTGCGCTTAATAATTTTCAAATAAAGATCGCGCTTGTCGCCGCCGCTTTCAATCCGCCGGCCAAGCGCCAGCGGGATGGCCACGCCAACGATGAATAGGAAAAACGGGAAGATGAGGTCGGTCGGAGTCCAGCCATGCCATTCAGCATGAGCGAGCGGCCAGTAGATGCTGCTCCACGTGCCGGGGTTGTTTACGAGGACCATGCCCGCGATCGTAATGCCGCGGAAGACATCCAACGAGAGTAGGCGGTTAGTTGTCACCGTCGCGGAAGAACCATTTTCCATTTTCCATTTCTCATTTTTCATTTTTCATCGATCAGATGGCTACGTAGGTTTTCGTTTAGAAAGCTTACTTGTCCGCCTCGCCGGGGGACACAAGTGTCCTTTCTAAACGGTGCGCGGTCTGTTGTTGTTGCTTGCGATGACAAATGGGAAATGAAAAATGGTAAATGGAAAATGTTTTATCCTTGACTGTGCGTGACCACTCATCGCTGCGGCGTTGCAACGGGTGTCGGCCTGGGTCCTAAACCAAACTCTTCCGGGTCCGGCAGAATTGAAGTGGTGTTATAGGCACGCACTGCTTCAGCCAACGACTTACTTTTAGTGAGCCACATTGCGGCCGCTTGATCGTAGCGAGCGAGCACGCTGTCGAGCCAATAGGGACGATTCTCCGCCAGCCACTGGCGTCGATAGCTCTCTCTGAGAATCGTTAGCTCTTCCGTCATCTCGCGCAACGAGTTGTAAATGTTTCCCCAATAATTACGCAGGCGTCGTATCTTGCGAGGATCGCTGAGATTAAGGTACGCATCCCAATAATCGTTACTGAATTTTTCCATTACCTGTGCTCTTCGACCCAGGTGATCGAACCTTTGCGCCGCGAAACGCATGGCCGCAACCATCGAACGGTTGCGACGCGCTTTCGTCTCGTTGCGCAACAGTAGTTCGTCGGCATTTTCGACGGCCAGACGCATTTCTCGAATCTGGCTGGAAAGCGTTCTTACCTGTCTCACAAAGTTTGCGTTGAAAGGATCGCGCCAAAACAATTCATCAGTGGAGCCCGCGGCCAGCAGAGTATTCACGCTACCCAGCGCTTGCAGCGCATCGGTGAATTCCTCGCCGTCGTTGCGGAAAAAAGCCCAATCAAAGTCTTCATCAAATGCCTCTCTATCGACTGGTTTGTCCTGCCACGAGGCGGCGGCGCCCAACACAATTCCATGCCAGCTCATTTCAAACAACGATTCGCCGTCGTCGTCCCAACTAGTATTCATCATCCCCAATGCGCCCGTGGCTTGACCGTCGCGCACAAAGTTGGTGATGTTCTTAGACGCCGAATCAAGATTTGGAAATATCTGATTCCAGTTGTGAACTCCTGGACAAACAAACTGTTCCAGACCCGCATCTTTAAACGGCCGGATTCGGGGCAAATAGTCGTCTTTAGGGGCGTAGTCCCAGTTCATCACCACCATGTCTTTGGGAATATTACCAATGAGGTCCGGATGGTTCAGTGCGATGTCGCCCCAGAACATCAGGCGTCGGTCGTAAGGCTTGAGCACATCGCGTACGCGATTCAAGTGCTCGAAGTAGATTGCACCAACGCCCCGCGCTTTCGCAGCCTCGCGACTTTGTCCTTCGCCAAGCTCAAAAGTTTCGTCCGCGCCGATGTGAAAGAATTTTCCGGGGAATAGCTCATTCAGCTCGCGATACCACGCCGCGATTAGTTTGTAACTACCCTCTTGTTGCGGCGACAGCACATCGCCATAAGGCGTCTCCGCCAGCTCGTTGTACTTCTCGAGTTTCAAAGCTTTGTGCAGATGCCCGAACGTCTGCTGCTCAGGCACCAGCTCGATGTGATAGCGACGTGCGTAAACAACCAGCTCGCGTATCTCCTCCGGCGTCAGCGAACCTCCAGTGGGCCCAATCAAGGGATTCGACGGACTGGCAAACGTTTGCTCCATATAAAAGGAATGCATGTTGAGCTTGAAGGCGGCAAACGTTCGCAGCTGGCGCTTGATGTAATCGACCGTGGGCACTGGACCGCGGCTGATGTCATCCGAAACGCCGCGCCAGCGCATCGCCGGCCAGTCCACGATCTGTACTGACGGAATAAATGCGGTCGCAGCTTCACCGCGCACCAGTTGTTTCAATGTTTGCATGCCGTAAAAAGTGCCCGCGGCCGTCGCTCCCGCCACCAGGACTTCATTGGCGTTTACCACGAGCACGTATCCTTCCGGATTGAGGTTCGGCGGCACGTTAACGCCAAGTCTCCTTAGCGCCGCCTGGATCGCGGGCAGATCGAAACTCCCAATGAGGATTGCATGCCGCGCATTCGATCCGACTGTTCTTAGCGAAAGTTTTGCGGTCTCGCGAAGGTCATTGGAAAAATCTTCGGCGGCAAAACGATCGTCCTCCGACCTCGGAGCGGCCAGGACAATGCGAGTATTGTTGGCAAGTTGGAATTTGTCGCGCTGGATCTGGATTTGTCTTGGCCTGGGTATCAACTGAACGGAAGCATTAAGATCCTGCTCCTGCGCGAAAGCGATCGAACAAGCGCTGAGGATAGTGATGAGAACGAGCAACGGACGCAGCAGCGCGCTTCGTGTTAAAGTGTTAAGCATTGAAGGAAAAGAAATCCTGGGGCAAAGTTGGCAAGAACGGGAAGAGTATTTAACCGATATTGTCGATGAATACAATGCTTTAGGCAGGACAGGCACTCCTGCCTGTCTCAACGTTCTGTTTCGTCCTAGAAGAAAAGGAGATTTTCCATTTCTCATTTGAGATTTTTCATTTCTCATTTGCACATAACTTCTCGATGCTGCTAACAGTGACCAAATCTATAGCTCTCTTCGTCGTATTCGATGAAAAATGAAAAATCTCAAATGAGAAAAGGAAAATTTTCTTTGTTCTACGAACAACATCAGGTGGAATGTCTGTCCTACGCAAAGGAATCATCCCTTGTCATTGATGCTGCGTGAAATCGCTGAGCAGCCGGCGGCGCTTGAGCGCACGATTCAGGCGGAGCGCGCAAAGATCTCTCGACTGGGAAACTTTCTTCATTCGCGCGAGATCGATTTGATCGTGCTGGTCGCCCGCGGCAGCTCCGACAATGCCGCGCTCTTTGGCCGCTACCTACTTGAAATCACTACGGGTATACCAGTCTCACTTTCAGCTCCTTCAGTCCACACAATTTACGGCGCCAAGCTTAATCTACGTCGCGCATTGGTCGTTGGAGTCTCTCAATCGGGCGAAGGCGAAGATATCAACCAGGTGCTGGAGAACGCTCGACGCGGTGGCGCGCTTACAGTCGGTATTACCAACGAACCTTCATCGTCGATGGTCAACTTTGTGGATGAGACACTGTTGATGCATGGCGGCC
>DASZDU010000059.1:0-37331 GCA_035941655.1 Pyrinomonadaceae bacterium
AGAGGCTGCGGAGTGAGTAAACCAAGGGCGACGAGAACGCGTTTGCGTTCGCCTTTTGAAAGCGTGCCCATTCGCGCGTTCATTAATTCCTGGAGTCTGAGAGGCTGAACAAGTGCGGAAGCGTCCGGTTCGGAACGTTGATAGAGTCTGCGGAAAAACGCCAGTGCCCAGCTAACGGTTTGTTCAGCCCAGGGGAAGATTGCGTCGGGCAGATAGAACAGCGCTTCTTTGCGGCTACCGCGACCGAGAACTGTATGGTTTGATTTGATTGTGCCGGCGTCCGAGGGCATCAGACCGGCAAGACATTCAAATAGCGTAGTCTTACCGGAACCGTTTGGACCGATCAGTCCCAGCACTTCACCGGGCCGCACCGAAAAGCGAACATCATCAAGCACGCGCCGATTGTTGAAATATTTGGTTACACCTTCAACAGTAAGCAGTGCAGTCATTTCTGCAGGCAATGCTCTAACATTTTGGAGTGCGCTGACCTGTCAGCGCTTTGGCCGGTCGCGACCTGTCGCGGCCCCGGGCGGGTGGAAGCTTCTGAAAGTTCAGGACGTCAAGCCGTCCTGGACCAAAGCGCTGACAGGTCAGCGCACTCCAAAATCAGAGCTCTAAAATTTATAGCGATAGCGGAGCGTCAACCCACGGCCTGCTCCGTCGATGCCCCAACTGATGCCGCGGTATTGCTTGTCGCCGATGTTTTCAAAATCGAATAAGACTTCCGAGCGTTCGCCAAAGCGCAAGCCACCACGGACGCCGAACAACGTATAACCCGGGACCGTTGTGTAAAGCGGCACATTGGTGTTCGCGTCAACCACGGTCAGTCCATTGATGGTGGCGCCGATTGGCAGCAGACGATTTTGGACCTGGGCCAATGTCTCTCCGGTAGAAATCAGAATACCGCCCGCGGTGTTGCAGCCGCCGCCGCCCGGAGTTGTGAGCCCGCGCACGCAAGCGCCCCGACGAAAGAAATTTTGAATAGCCCCGCGCGAACGCGCAGCACCGGTGCGGCGGTCAGAAAGATCCAGTGATGAAAGGCGTCTCTGAATTGCCGTAATCGTCGAGTAGGGTTCCACGTAAAAACGCGACAGCGGCTGATACCGCAAGCTTAAAAAGGCCGCTGGGTTTGGAATTCCGCCTTCGATGTTTGGCGGTAGGCCGTTGAAAAGACTGTAGGCGCGCAGGTAGGTGAAGTTAGCTTTGGCGGTCAACTGGTCGTTGAATCTAGCCTGACTATTAAACTCAACGCCGTTAATGCGCGCGTCGTCGAAGTTCACGCGCACCAGCACCGGGCTGGTTGGTGCGGTGGCCACCGACACCCATCCTCTGCTGTTTTGTGAAACTATCGGCTCGCTCCCCAGCAGTTGTCCGACAGCTCCCGGCGGCAGGATGAGTGCCTGATCGAAGTAGACTTCTTTCAGTTTGGTGGTGAATCCAATCACCTCTGCGGAAAAGCGTTTGCTCGTATAGCGCAAACTAAGATCGAAGCCGTCACTTATTTCAGGACCTAAGCTGGTGACGGGAATCCCAGTAGAAACAGCGTCGGTACCCGAGGTGGTGCCGATGAAGCCCCCGAGACTGGCGGCGGTCTGAGTGTTAACTTCAAAACCGGTGCCCACTAAACCGACGATTCCCAAATCAGTTGTGTTCGGAGCGCGAAAGCCGCGCGCATATTTTGCCGCGATGTCAAAGCCCCTCCCAAGTTGCAGCACGGCGCCGATACGACCGGAAAACGCAGCGAAACGTTCGCTGTCATCAGGAAAAGCCGGGCGGCCGCCAACTATCGGGGCATCGGCAGCCCGCGCTTTGTAGGAGGTCACGTTGTAGCGCAAGGCGCCGCTAATTCGCAGACGATCCGGAATGGCAGTGAAAACATCCTGGACGAAGAAGCCGTAGGCAAGGTACCGCGCGCCATGCGGAATGCGCGGTCGGGAAGGACTCACAACTCTCGTGACAGGGTCGGTTGTAAATGCCGGCGCAGCAATCTTGTCGCGGTAAACATCGGCGCCCAACAGAACGGTGTTGCGGTCGCCCAATTGCTTATCGAAGTAAAAGTTGAACCCTAAAACCGTAGTGCGCTCGCGTTGATTAGTTATCGCCCCAAAGGGGTTGCCATTCCCGCCCTGGTTGATCCGCTCCTCGCGTTGGCCGTTGTAAGAGAAAGTGAATGACGCGTTATCGAAGAAGCCGAGATTCTGTTTGACAAGCCGCGCGTAAAACTGGTCTGAGATCAAATTCCGTAAGTCTGCGATCAGGTTGCCGTCACCTCCGAGTAACTGGTCGTAACGCCTGCCGCCGTCCTGCTGATTCCGGTCATAGCTCAATTGGAATAGCGTTGTATCGTCGAATTTGAAACTGGCGCGCATTAATCCGCCATACTGTGTAAAAGCCGTGTCCGGGAGGCGGGTACCGAAAACGTCGGAGGGAAGGCCAAGAAAACGCGTTACCGCCGCATGGGTATCAAGCCCGGCACCCGGACGCAGTCGATTGATACGACGCGCGTTGACATTGAGCAGCAAGCCATAATTCTCCGTGCCATAGGTCAGCAGTTGATTGCCGCCGAAACCGTTGGTCACCGAAGAGTAAAAAACATTTGTATTGCCGTGGAACTCGCTATTCTCGTCACCGAACCGCGGAGAATGCGAGAGGAAATTAACTACGCCACCATGCACGTCAGAACCGTATTGCGAGCTTTGTGGCCCGCGCAAAATTTCGACGGTATCAAGACTCGACGGTTCAATCAGACTAAAGAAAGTGCCAACGCCGCCGCGTTGAGCGCTGGTCGTGTAACGCACTCCATCGACATAAACGGCGACGTTGCGTCCGGTCAGGCCGCGCACGAAAACTGCGCTGAGCGAGGGGCTGGTGCGTTGCAAATTCACCCCCTGTTCTTCATCGACGACCTGTGCCACCACCTCCGTTCCGCGGTTCAGGATCTCATCCTCGTTGATTACATTCACAGGCTGGGCCAGTGCACGCGCGTTTGAGGCCTGACCCGCTTCGGCCGTCACGGTAACCTCTTCGCTGAGCGGGTTGATCTCCAATTCCAGGTTTATCTCTCTCTTTTCGCCGGAGGCGATCTGGACCGCGGAACTGAATGGTCCGAAACCTGGCCGCTTTACTACGACGGCATAACTACCTGCTGCAACGTTGTCGAGAATAAATTTGCCCTCAGCGCCGGTGAGGGCCGTGCGCACTACATGGTGTGAGTGCATTAACGACACTTCAGCACCGGAGATGGCAGCGCCCGCTGCGTCTTTCACCGTGCCGCTAATGCTGCCGTTTTCCGACTGGGCAATTAAGGTCGTGGACAACGCGAAGGCTATCAGAACAGCGCGCACCGGTAGCAAAGCCTGGGCGATAATTCTTGAGGTTTTCATAACAGTCACTTCCTACTAAGCGGTTACGGACGGAGGCCTTTGTGTTGGACGGATCAGACGCGACTCTACGGGCAGACGTAAACTACTACCAGTCGTCGTAGGTGGGCCTTCGGCTGCAAAGAGCGGGGCAAGCCCACCTTCCTGACCTTGAGCTCAGAGTTATCGCTGATCGCAGCTGGACAAGCTTTCAACCGTGAAAGCAATCGAGCAACTCCGGAGTCTCAAGGTCAGAAAGGTGGGCTTGACCCCGCTCTTGTCTGAGTCGAACTACTCTTTTATCGCAAAACAAAAACGGCGTGTTCAATCAGATAGTGAACTTTGGCAAGCAGGTAGGGATTGGTGGCTGCAATGGCGAAGCCGACCAGCAGCATGGCTGCCGGGCCCCACGCGAATAGATTGGTTAACACATTAGGACGTGAGCCATTCCCACGTTCGGTCGCTGCGAGCGCAATGAGTCTGCCGACGCGAGACCTAATGCCTTTAGTTTCTTGTTCGTCGCCCAGTAGAAAAACACCTGCCGGCATGGTGGGACGTGCACCGAGCGGAATGATCCTGGCAATCTTGACCAGCGCCGAGGCCAGGTCCAGCGCGACCACGGTTCCCTGCCGGGCCGCGTTTTCGTCCGCAGCTTCCTCAGATGCTTCGGACCATGACTTATCAAGCAAACGACCGCTCGGAATGATCAGTAGAGCGTCGCGACATGCTTGCATCAAGCCGCGTTTCAAATTGTCGCGCGCCGCCAGATGACCGTTCTCGTGAGCGATTGCCGCGGAAATCTCTTCGCGAGTTAGAAGCTCCAAAACCTGACTCGCAATAAACAACCGAGGCCGTAGAAAACCTACGATGCCAATCAGCGGGAAGGGATGATGAATCTGATACGCATCTATGTTGATGCCGTCAATTTGGATCGGCGTGCCATACCTTAGCCAAGCCGACGTTAGCTTTGTGGTGGCGCGATGGGTCGCAATACCTCGCAGAAGCGAAACCAGCAAACCCGCAGCCGATAAAACCGCAAGCAGTCCGAGTTTTAAGCTAACGCTTTCTGCGCTGTGACGAGGTTCATAGGCGAGATAGGCGGGGACCAACAAGAGCGCTACAAACAAGACCGCGAGCACACCCGGAAGTGTTCGCAGCGAAAATAACAAGCGCGCGCGGGCCGCTGCGGTCCAGTGATTTGTCGCCCGACCCGCAACTCGCCACAGTCCGGCAATAACGAGCGAAGCCATGCTGTTAAAGGTCAGCAAGGCGGCTAGCAGCAATGAGAGGCCAAGGAGTTCGAACATTAGTTACCCTGATTCAACTCTCTACGCTTTTCTTTAATCAAGCGATCAAGTTCGTCGAGCCATTCGCGATCTCTTTCGCTGACAGTATCGACAATGCAGGCCAGCACCGGCTGCACGTCCGGGCCATGACCAATCAGTCCTTCAATAACGTCTTCCCTGATTCCCTGCTCAAACTCATCGGGTGAGACTGCGGGCGCATAAAGGAATGCGCGGCCATCTTTGCGTCTGGTGAGAATGTTCTTTTTGAAAAGCCGATCTAGCGTGGTCATCAAGGTGGTGTACGCAATGTTTTCGCCGAAGGCGAGATAAATATCCCGCACGCTCACTTCGTCACGCTCCCAGGCCTTGTTTAAAACCGCTCGCTCGAGTTTTCCCAGGGCCTCGGAAGCCACTTCCCGTGGTCGTTTAAATCCTCGCAAGAGGAATCTTGATGTCTTCATATCGCGCATTGTTGAGCATTCGCGAAACGTCTGTCAACACCATGAAGCCCTAGTAGTTCAAAACTCTGAACTGCCGGCTTCCAACTGCACCAGCACCAAACACTACCTAAGGTTAAGTCCTGTTTGTAAAACGATGCACGATAACTTGCAATAATTATTGTAATTGCGGGGCGGGGTGTGATATTCAGGGTTTCTGTCACGTCCGAATCCTCTCTCACATGGAGTACTCATATGAATCGACGTCAATTTGTAGGCGCTTTAGGTCAGGGTTCAGTGGCCGCAATGCTCGGTCTGCAAGCAGCCAGGCTATTGGGGCAAACCTCTGGGCATGAATTACCGGTAAACTGCTCTCCACCGACGCACGGCGCGGCAAAACACATCACGTTTAGTTCCTCCGCTACCATACTGCCGCGGAAGAGTGTTTGGGATCTCAGTAGCACCGAAGTCACTCGCCTGCAGCAGGCCTACCAGGCGCTGCGGAATCTAACTACCTCCAGCCCCAACGATCCGCGTGGCTGGATGCAACAGGGAAATGTCCATTGCTTCAACTGCTCCGGCGGTTATGATCCGAGCAATATTGAGATCCACGGCAGTTGGTGGTTCCTCCCCTGGCATCGCTGTTACCTGTATGTGCACGAACGCATTCTGGGCAGTCTGATCAATGACACTACTTTTCGACTGGCGTATTGGGACTGGGACACTTATCCCAAACACGCCATCGTGCCGCCGCCGTTTATGGCTTCCGGTTCACTTTTGGATACTTATCGAGGTGCAAAAGCCTCAGACGTGATTCCAGCGAGTATCACTGGACCGGCGCACATGAAGATTGTCATGGGAACTCAAGGTACAAAAGCATTTATGGGTGGGCCTTCCAATTCCGGAGCCATGGAGAATAATCCACATGGGCCGGTGCACATCTGGACCGGCGAAACCAGTCCCTCACAAACACCGACTCCTCCCGGATGCTTTTATCCAAACACGCCAGGCGGCCCGCCTGTGGACCAGTCGCAAGACGGCTGCCTGGACATGGGAGTGTTGGCCACAGCGGCGCAAGATCCGGTCTTCTTTGCTCATCATTCCAATATCGATAGGCTGTGGGATGTTTGGCTGAACACCCCTGGCGTTCAGGGAAACTGGACTACTACTACCTGGCTCAATCACAGGTTCAACTTCTACGATGAAAATGGCGATTGGGTGTATATCACTGTGGCAGATGTGTTGAAGCAGCAGGAACAAACCAATTTGCGTTATAGCTATCAGCCTCCACAGTCGGCCACTCCTCTAATGCTGGCCCAGGCCCCGGTGCAAAAAGCACAGGTGAAAATGTTGAAGCCGGTGATCGTCTCAGCACGAGCCACCGGCACGGCCGTAGGAACCAAGCCGCACGTGAAGTCTATTGCTTTGCCTCAGGCACATCGCCAGAACCTGAAGGCTCTGGCGGCCGGCGGTACACGCCGTTACCTACTCCACATTGACGGCATCAACGTTCCTCCGAACGAGAGCTCGATCCTGGATGTTTTTGTCGGCGACCCAAACGCAACTCGTGACACTGAAATCGGCCCGAGCTTCGTCGGCACGTTTTCGCTTGTGGTTGCCGGGACGCGTCACACGCACAACATCATGCGCAACGCGGTCTTTGAACTTAGACCTGAAACTGCCGCGCTGCTTGCCGACCAAACGAACTTGACGGTAACGCTGGTCCCGAAATTGGTTGACGGCTCAGAGCCGCGAAAGAGCAGTCTCACCTATAAGAGAATTTACCTGAGCACTGAGTAAAAGTTTGCTTTCTCTCCCGGGTCTCTCTCGGTGTCTTTCGTTGGGTTCTTTTTCCGAGGATTTCTTGCCGAAGGATTCCGAGAGAGAATTTTTTCCAGGAAAAATTGAAAGCGATCATAGGAATTCCCATCCAGGAAGCGTCGACCTGCTTGAGGGTGGCAGCGCCCTACGAAGTCCTTAATCTGCGGTGAGGTGTCCACACGACTAACCGACCTCTGCGGCATTTCAAAACTAAAAGTCAACATACACAAGTAGCTGCGGCTCACGCAGGTCAGTGAGGGCACGGCATACCAAATCCTCCAAAACGGGAGGCTGTGCGCATTAGCAGATCAAACACGACCAGCGAAAGGCGCTGCATTCCTGACTCTTTTCCCGCCGATCCGTCGTATCTGCGTTCATCTGCGGCAATTCTTCTCACCTCGTTTCGCGTCTGCAAAGAATCGCGGTATCATTCAAAGTTTGTGAAAGGCCACAAACTCCCATCTGTGTGGCCGCAGCAATTTAGAACATGCCTGAAGAAGCAATCGAAGTTAGAGGAGCTCGGGTCAATAACCTGAAGAATATCTCCTTCTCAATTCCTATTAATCACCTGACTGTGGTTACCGGAGTTAGCGGGTCGGGTAAATCGTCGCTCGCGTTTGACACCATTTACGCCGAAGGTCAGCGCCGATATGTGGAGTCGCTGTCGGCCTACGCGCGTCAGTTTCTCGAGCGGATGGACAAGCCGGACGTGGACGAGGTGCGCGGCATAGCGCCGGCCATCGCGATTCGTCAAAAGAATTCGACCAGAAACCCGCGCTCCACCGTCGGCACGCAAACGGAAGTCTTCGACTATCTACGCCTGCTCTATGCGCGTGTGGGCGTCACCTACTGCCGCATTTGTGGCCGCGAAGTCTACAAGGATTCACCTGAATCAGTTGCTGACGAAATTCTGCGGACGCTTGCTGAAGGCACACGTTTCTATGTCTTGTTTCCCGCCCAGGCAGGCCTGGCGGAGACTGCGAGGAATGGGAACGCGGAGACGGGGAGACGCGGAGACTCGGCGAAGAAGCGCAAGAACTCGCCGAATCCCGCGGTCTCCGCATCTCCGCGTCACCCCGTTACTCCGCGTCACGCGCTGACCGCGCATGTGATGAGTCTGATGCAACGCGGCTTCACTCGCCTGTACTCTGCCGGGCAAATTATCGAGCTTAGTTCGCCGGACGATTACCAGCTCGACACCTTCGACGACGTCTTCGTCATGGTTGATCGACTGGTAGCCCGCGCAGACATTCGACAGCGATTGGTTGATTCGCTGGAAATCTGTTTTCAGGAAGGTCACGGCACCGCTAACATCGAAACTGCCGCCGGGGGCAGTAGCCCGACTGTTAAGGGGGACTCCACAGCTAACGGCAACAATCAAGCAGCAGCGAACGTCACCCGTCTGAAGTTTTCAGATCGCTTCGAATGTAAATACGACGGGACAGTCTACGCTCAACCCGAGCCGCGCCTCTTCAGCTTTAATAATCCATTTGGCGCCTGCCCAACCTGTCAGGGTTTTGGCAACACGATTGGACTGGATCTTGATCTGGTCATTCCAAATCCCGGACTGAGTCTTAAAGACGGCGCGATTGAACCGTGGACCAAGCCGCAACACGAGTGGGCGTTCGACGAGTTGAAACAGTTCTGCAAATCAGAAAAGATTTCGCTGACCGTTCCTTTTGCGCAGCTGGCGCGTGTCGAGCAAAAAGCAATTGTCGAGGGGAGAAAGGGCTGGGGCGGCGTGCGCGGCTTCTTCGATTGGCTCGAAACGAAGAAGTACAAGCTCCACGTGCGCGTGTTTCTTTCGAAGTATCGCGGTTACACGTTGTGCCCTGATTGCGGCGGCGGGCGACTGCGACAGGAAGCGCGCGATGTCAAAGTGGGCGGCGCAACCGTGCCTGAAGTCTGCGCATTGTCGATCAAAGACGCGGCTGTCTTTTTTGAGGAGCTGCGGCTGTCCACGGAACAGAGCGCCATCGCCGAGCGCATTTTGTTTGAAGTCCGGCGGCGCCTGCGATTCATGGTGGAAGTTGGTTTGGACTACTTGACTCTCGATCGCCTGGCTTCGACGCTGTCGGGTGGTGAGGCACAGCGGATTCAACTGGCAACTAATCTGGGTTCTTCTTTGGTTGGCGCGCTGTATGTTCTTGATGAACCCTCCATCGGTTTGCACCCACGCGACAACGATAGGCTGATCAAGTTGCTTCACAATTTGAGAGACATCGGCAACACGGTACTGGTGGTGGAGCACGACGAGGACATGATGCGTGCTGCCGATCATATTCTCGACATCGGCCCTTCGGCGGGCGAACTCGGCGGCCGCGTCATCTACGAGGGGGACTTCAAGGGACTAATGCTCGATGAAGGCTCGCTGACTGCGCGTTACCTGAGAGGCGAAGCCGTAATTAAGGAACCGAAACAACGGCGCGTGGCCCAAAAGCGACGACTGACTTTGCGCGGGGCGTCGGAACATAATCTGAAGTCGATCGATGTAGACTTTCCGCTCGACATGCTGGTGTGCATAACGGGGGTTAGCGGCTCAGGCAAGTCAACGCTGATTCATGATTGCATTTATGCCGGCCTGAAAAAGCAAAGGGGTGATTGGCAGGGCCACGTCGGCGCATTTTCACAGCTCGAGGGCGCTGAGTGGATCGACGATGTGATACTGGTCGACCAATCGCCAATCGGACGAACGCCGCGCTCAAATCCGGTGACTTACATCAAAGTTTACGACGGCATCCGCGAGGTGTTTTCATCGACGCGTGAAGCGCAGGCGCGTGGCTTTGATCCGTCGCACTTCTCTTTCAACCTGCCAGGCGGCCGCTGTGACGTTTGCCAGGGCGATGGCACGGTGACGGTTGAAATGCAGTTTCTTGCCGATGTCGAATTGGTTTGCGAAGAATGCAAGGGAACGCGGTTCAAGCAACAGATCCTCGATGTGCGTTATCGTGGTAAGAATGTGCACGAAGTTTTGAACATGACTGTGCGCGAGGCAATCACTTTTTTTCGCGAGGTGCCAAAGATCACCAACCGGCTGAAGGTGCTTGATGAAGTGGGACTTGGCTACCTGCGTTTGGGTCAGTCAGCAACGACGCTGTCTGGAGGCGAAGCGCAACGGATTAAGCTGGCAGCTCAACTCTCAAAACGTACGGGCGCAAAGACACTCTACATTTTTGACGAGCCAACCACCGGTTTACATTTCGACGACATCAATAAACTGCTCACGGCATTTCGCGCGTTAATAACCGCCGGCGGTTCGCTGCTGGTTATCGAACACAATCTCGACGTGATCAAGACCGCAGACTACATTATTGATTTGGGACCGGAGGGCGGCGATGCCGGTGGACACGTTGTAGCAACGGGCACGCCCGAAGCGATAATGAAGGTTAAAGCGTCGCACACGGGACGTTATCTGCGAGCGCATTTGGCGAAATCAAATGGACATGGAAACTGAAGGACAGCAGGTTCGTTTCATAGCGGCTTAGCCGCGGCAATAGTGCGGAAGCCTACGGCTTTCGGCCAGTAAGCTCTGATGGACACTGAAAGCCAAATTAATCGAGTTGATCAAGCAATCTCCAGTCCTGGCATCCCCTTCAAACGTCGCCTTGTTTATCTCTTAATAATCTATCTCACGTTTCTTCTGCTACTACTGGCCGTTGAAATCTGCACGCGTCTGACCATGTCTCACGTCTCCAGTCTCGATCTGTTCGTCGTTACCACACAGCAGAAAGCGCAGGTGGCGGATGAGAAGCAGTCGGGCATCTTCGAGGGAGATCCGCTGCTGCTCTGGCGACTTAAGCCGAATCTTGATCGCGCTATTTGGGATTTTACCGTTGTGTCTACCAACCCAGACCATCTTCGCTCACGAAATTCAACCGACACGTTGGCGCCGAAGCGACCCGGCGCGATTCGCATTGTTTGTCTCGGTGATTCCGTTACCTTTGGCTTTCGCGTGCCGGTCGTCTGGCCTGACAAGCCAACACAGTATGATCCTGAGTGGCTTCCCTTCTCCATGTTGCTGGAAAAGCAACTGAAGTCAGCGAACCCGGACAGACAGATTGACGTGGTGAATATGGCCGTGCCCGGTTACACGAGCCATCAGGGACTGACGTGGCTGCGGCGCGACATTAGTAGTTTGAACCCCGACCTCTTGATAGTTAGTTTTGGTTGGAATGATGCGAGTCTGAGCGACGTACCCGATCGCGAGGCCGTTAACACAAGCTGGCTCGCGTTTAGCTCGCGCTGGTTGATTGACCACAGCCAGGCGTTCGCTCACGCGACGCGTTGGCTTCGAAGCCGGCACCAACCTCAAGAAGGGAGTCAGCCGCCTTTGCGCGGACGTCCGCAAGCTCGTGTTTCCCAGGATGAATACTTAGCCAACCTGCTCGCTATTGAAGAGCTTGCCCGGCAACATGGAGCGAAGGTGATTGTGATGGCCGCGCCTTATCGTGATCACTCTTCCGAAGCGCCCGAGGCTGATCTGATGTTGCAGTATCGGATTGCTCTGGGAACGACGATGCGGCAGCGCCAGATTCCGTTTCTGGAAATGAAAGAGTTGACGGAGGACGCCTATCCGGCGAACCTGGGATGGTTTGGAGAACGCATTCATCCGAACCACATGGGACACCGATTGATCGCTTCCGAGTTATTGAAACTGATTGCCGCATCTCCCATGCTGCCAAACGTGAACGTGCCGCCGCTCATACCGTAATCGTCGCTTAAATAGTCAGATCGTTCGTACCTGGCCGGTAGTTCTGAGTTCAAGCTTTAGCTTGCAGCGGTGCAACGGCTGAAGCTTGCGGGTTGCGCAACGACCGACAAACTGAAGTTTGAACTCTGAACTACTTGTGCGGCTGGGAGCGCAGACATCCTGTCTGCAATGAGCGCGCAGCGCGAAGTTTTCCTCTACCATAAGCTATATTCTCCTCGGAGGAACTTTAGATGAGTCTCAAACAACAAATCATTTCCGATCTCACTGCTTCGATGAAGGCACAGGACGCAGCGCGCACTTCAACCTTGCGCATGGTGAAGGCTGCCTTCATGAACCGAGAGATTGAAAAGGGCAGCGAGCTGGACGATGAGGAAATGATGAAGCTGCTGCGGTCGCTGGTTAAGCAGCGTCGCGATTCAGTCGAGCAGTATGAAAAGGGCGGACGACAGGAACTAGCCGACAAAGAACAGTCTGAAATCGTCGTCATCGAAGCGTATTTGCCACAGGCGGTGTCGCGTGAGGAGATTGAAAAGGCCATCGACGCCGCGCTGGCGGAAACCGGCGCGACGTCAATGAAAGACATGGGCAGGGTAATGAAAGCTGCCCAAACTGCATTGGCAGGAAAAAACGCTGATGGCCGCGTCGTCAGCGACCTGGTAAAAACAAAACTCGGCAGCTGAGAGCGTGGATATTAGCTACAGCGAGCCGTTAACTATTTATACGTAATAACAATCTCCGGCTTGGTTCCAACCGGAGTTGTTTCGCTATTGAACACTTCAGCGCCGTCTGACCCTTTGATAACAATCTTCGTTATGTGCTTGCCGGTCTGCTTGTGTTTGTACTTGCCCAAGCTATCGTTTGTGCCCAAACAATCCGGGTTGTGGTTGGAGCCGCATTGAATCTCTAATGAGCCGCCTTTGATAATGATATCGTCCCCGCCTGCTGCTGGGGCAGCGGAGAGGCTGACAAAGGCAATTGCTCCGAGACTCATCACACAAATCGTCGTAAGAGTGATTATCAGCACACGTAAATGTCGCATCGGGTTCTCCTCATGTTGGGGGTGAAAAAACTTTTTGCCGTATCAGAACCTGGAGTGGTAGCGATTCATGCAATGCTTAAGAGGTCACTTCTATAAGGCTTCTTAGGCCGGTCGCAACCATCACCCCTCGCGGGCTGCCCGCGCGAGGACCCCGGTCCGCTCCCGGTTCTGATACGAGTGAATGAAACCAGCGGCAAGCAATGTGATTTACACGCCGCCCATAAGCTGTTCGAGTTGCTTTCGGAACCGTTGAATGTCCGGACGACTTAAGTACGAAGCATAGTTTTCCGTACCCCATCGCTTTTCGAGCTCGGACGATATGCTGCTTGAACGCCGCGCATATTCGCGCGCCTCGTTTTTGTCGCCAAGGTTTTGCCTCGCTTCGGCGGCAACTAGTAAGGCCCGCCATTCAGATGCCGGTCGCCCTAGCCGTGCGAATACCTCCTGCGCCTGCAGCGCGTAGCTCGACGCCGCTTTCGCATCCCCCTCGGCTAACATCGCTGTCGCCAGGGCCAAATGGGCGGTCGCAAGTTGAGCCGGATTGTTGAGCTGGCTGGCAAGGTTAACCGCTTCAGTAGTCTCTTTTTTACCCGCGGTTTTGGAGCCATTGTAAGACTCCGCCAATCCCAACACTATCCTCGCGCCAATCGCTACGTTCTTAAACTCTGTTCCAGCGGCTTCAAGCGCTTGCTCAGCGGTGGCTCTGGCATTGGTAAAGTCTCCCTGCATCAGCGCAATCTCCGCGCGCGCCAGCTGTGTCTCTACCGAGAGCCGCTGCAATTCTCCGCCAGGTTTATTGGCAATCGCGGCTGCTTGATCCAGCAGCGCTTTCGCCTCATCAAAGCGGCCAAGCTGGCTGAGGACTTCGCCGCGACTGTGCAGGTTATAACCCATACTCCTTTGGATTCCCTGGGCACTGTATATCGAAAAGGCCTGATTCAAATGATCAAGCGCCTCGGTAAAGCTTTCTTCCTGTACCAGCGAAGAGCCGCGTTCGGCATGAGCCAACGCAATCAGCGATTGGTCGTTTAATTCATTCGCAATCCGTAACAGTTCTTCCTGACTTTTGCCTGCCTCCCGATAATCCCCCTTTTGCATCTTTGCCCGGGCCAGCAACGCGAGGCAGGAAAATGTCTCCGATCGATAAACACCCTGTTGATAAAAGGCCAGAGCAGGCTCGAGATATTGCACCGCTTCGTCTGGTTTGTTTTGCTGTTGCCGCAGGCTTGCCATTGCAACCCGGGCCCGGGCTTCATTCCGCCTCGCTTTAGATCGCTCTGCCGCGGCGAGCGCCTGCTCGAGGTATTTTTCAGCTTCCGCTTGTTTCCCGCGAATCAGAAAGGAGTAGCCCAAATCAACCAAACCTCGGGCGCTGAGGTTCTCCATGCCACTCCGCTGGGCCAGCTCGACAGCTTGCTGCGCATATTCCGTTGCACGCGCCGTCTCACCGGCATCAAAAGAGACGCTGCACAACTGCAACAACGCTTTAATCGTCTGCGACTTGTTATCGTTCGCTTTGGCGAGAGTCAGCGCTTGTTCTAATTGCGTTCTGGCTTCATCAAGTTTGTTTCTTTTATTAAAAAGTGTTCCGCGTTGAAAGAGCACCTCGCCGCGCCCTTCCAAATTTCCCAGCGCCTGGTAGATTGATTCGGCCTGATCGAAAGACTTGAGCGCCGCATCGAGATCGCCCTGCTGTCCGTAGAGAATTCCCAAACGCAGGAAAGCGGTCGCATATTGCGAGTTGCGGTTGCTCGCTTCCTTATAACTCTCTATCGCGCTCTTTACATTATTATTGTTCTCATAAGCGCGACCGAGATCCACGAGTACATAGGGCTTGTCGGAGTCGGAAACTTCTTTGACAATTTGCTTGTATAGTTCTATCGCTTTTGCAGAATCCTGACGAGCCGTGGCGGTAACCGCATCGAGATAAAGGGCGTCAAGTTTCGCCAACGTGGCGCGATCCACACTATTTACCCGCAGCAGTTCATCTTTACCCTTATCGACGTAATCCAACTCCACCAGGGCCTCAGCCAAACGTGCGTGCGCCAACAGGTATTGATCATCGGCCGAGATGGCACGTTGCAGAGCCTGGCTTGCCTGGTAAAAAGCGCCGTCTCTCAACGCACTGGTTCCAATGTCGTACCAACGTTGCGCTTCAGCCGGCGGCGTATGTGGTTTGGGTCTTCCAAATCTAAGCGCTAATCCTCCGATAACGACAAGAACGCCAAGGCCGATCAGAATGTAAGAAATAGGGATCCGGGGTCGCTGTAGAATTTGGGACAGGTTACTAAGGGTTCGGCTGTGACTCGTCGAGCTGATGCCGTGCGTACGCTTAATTAGTGTTTGCCCGGAGTCTTCTTCAAGACGATCCATGACCGCGTTTAGATCAGCGATCAGTTCCTTAGCCGACTGGTAACGTTTGCTAGGGTTCTTAGCCAGCGCCTTAAGGGTAATGAAATCGAGTTCTTTTGATACCAGGCTGTTGAGTTTAGAGGGTGGTGGGGGGTCAACGTGAAGCACGTTAGCTGCAATCTCGATAAAGCTGCGACCGGAAAATGGCGTGCGTCCCGTGATGGCTTCGTAAAGCAGCGTGCCGAGCGCAAACAGGTCGCTGCGTCCGTCAACAGCATCGCCCGTTGCCTGTTCCGGTGAAAGATACGCAGGCGTTCCCAAGACAACGCCAGTCTGAGTCTCTGTCGAAAGGAGTGTCCGCGCTTCCGGTTCGGCACTGGTGGATACTTCTTTATTCAGTTGCTTGGCCAGTCCAAAGTCGAGCACCTTCACCTGTCCCTGATCATCAATCATGATATTTGAAGGCTTGATGTCGCGATGGATAACGCTCCGGGCATGCGCCTCACTCAGGGCCTTGGCTACGTCAATAACAATTGCGAGTGCGCGCTGAAGGTTGAGTTCACCGCCGTGCATCAAGTCAGTGAGCGGCCGGCCTTTGGCAAGTTCCATCACCAGAAACGGTCGACCGTTATCAGTTTCACCATAATCAAAGAGCGTGGCTATACCCGGGTGATTCAACTCCGAAACGGCCCGCGCTTCGCGCAAAAAACGCGCTCGATAATCATGCGAATCAGAGCCTAATGAAGGAAACTTGATGGCCACCCGCCGTCCCAGGTGAGTATCCTCCGCCAGGTAGACTGTTCCCATGCCACCCTCGCCGAGTGGTTCAAGAATTTTGTAATGAGAAACGGTTTGACCGATCATTAGCGGATGCTGCAACCAACAATTGCGCGGTCGCCTATTGCAAGACGGCGGGAACCTAAGCCAGGAAAGCCAAAAATGAAGGCCGATGCAGTTCGCGCGAATACTACTTTAGTGCAAGAGCCTTTTCAATGATTTCGTGAGAAACGCATCGATATTGCACACGATGCAAACAAATGAGTCTTAGTGGCCATATCTAAAGCGGAAGGCCTGTGGTTCAGAGTTCAAGCTTTAGTTTGTGTCTTGGCCAGGAGCAGCCTAAAGGCAGAACTCTAAACTTCTTGCGTGGCGTTCAGTGGCCCCTTTTTTCACTGTATTTTCCGTTGGCATTTGAGCAGTTAACGAAGTTGTCCAGCCTGGTAAAGTTAGATTTACTCGCCGTTTGCTTCTATCCTCCCCTTTCCGTATAATTCACGGCTTGCTCGAAGCGCGGAGTTTTATCCGGTGGGTTCGCGCCCACTTTTTCTTTTGGGCGAGTGCTTTTTCGGGGGGAGTTGGATGGGGTCTAGTCCAGTGGAAGATCGCGTGCGAGCGATCGCGGAGCGTGTGAGCTTAGACCACGGACTGGAGCTGGTTCATGCCGAAGTAGCCGGACCTGACAACAAGCCTATAGTCCGCATTTTTATTGACAAGCCAAACGGGGTCACGCATCAGGATTGTGCAGAAGTGAGCCTCCACGTTGGCACCGTTCTCGATGTGGAGGATTTCATCCACGCTTCCTATACGCTGGAAGTATCTTCGCCGGGAATTGAGCGGGGCCTTTACAAGCGGCAGGATTACGAACGGTTCGCCGGCAGCCTGGCAAAGGTGAAGAGCCGCAAGCCGATCAACGGTCAGCGTAATTTCCGCGGCCGTATAGTTGGTATCGACAACGACGACGTGCTTTTTGAAGATCGAACCAGCGGGCCAGTAAGAATTGCTTTCGAAACTATTCTGAAGGCAAATCTGGAGATTGACGTCGAGCAGGAATTTCGGCGGGCACAAATGACGTAACGCAAACTGTTAGTTTGCGAAGAAGCGCAAGCTTTCAATCTGAAGGGTCACAATCAGGCAAGCAAACTAACAGTTTGCTTTACAACTGAAGTTACAACTGAATAACAATTGAATAGGCTCAACGACGCACAGCTAGAAGGCGCCGAGCCAACCGGAGATAGAGTTCCATGAGTTCATCCATCGCACAAAACATCGAAGCGCTCTGCCAGGAGCAAGGCATCGAGCGCGATCTCGTAATCGAGGCCATGAAGGAAGCTGTGCGCGCTGCCGCCAAAAAACAGTTTCGCTCCGGTGAAGACATTCAAGTCGACTGGAACGCCGAGACCGGCATCGAGCTTTCGGCCACGAAAGTCGTGGTCGACGAAGTAGCGAATGCCGCTACTGAATTATCAATAGAAGAAGCCCGCGAGCTGGCCGGTGAAGAGATTGAGTTGGGTGACGCTCTGCTGTTGCCCTTGCCGATGGAAGAACTTGGCCGTATCGCCGCGCAAACGGCGAAGCAAATTCTCTTTCAGAAGGTTCGCGACGCCGTCCGCAGCAACGTCTACGAACAATACGTCGACAAGATTGGCGACCTGGTAAACGGTTATGTGAAACGCTTTGAGCGCGGCAATATTATTGTCGACCTCGGCAACCTGGAAGCCATTCTGCCGCGCTCGCAACAATCGCGTGGTGAACAGTGGAACCAGGGCGAACGGATTCGCGTCGTTATCAACAACGTTTCCAAGGAATCGAAGGGTCCGCAAGTCGAAGTGTCACGAACTTCGCCGGAGCTTTTGCTACGACTATTTGAGATGGAAGTGCCGGAGATATACGACGGTACCGTCGTCATCAAATCTGCGGTGCGTGAGCCGGGTGAACGCGCCAAGATCGCGGTAACCTCCAATGAACGCGACGTCGATCCAGTCGGCGCCTGTGTCGGCATGAAAGGTTCGCGTGTGCAGGCGATCATTCGCGAGCTGCGCGGTGAAAAGATCGACATCATCGAGTGGTCAGACGAGCCTTCAGTGTTCGCCGCTAACGCGCTGTCGCCCGCGAAGGTTAACAAGGTTCGCATCACGGACATTGATAACCGCCAGATGGAAGTGATCGTAAACGAGGATCAGTTGTCGCTCGCTATTGGAAAGCGCGGACAAAATGTCCGGCTTGCGACCAAGCTGGTGGGCTGGAACATCGACATCCGCAGCGAAGAGGAAATCAAACGCGAAGTTACCGAACAGATGGGGGCGCTTATCGCCTCGGGCGCATCGGTGCCGCTTTCAGTTATTGAAGGCCTGACAGTGCAGCAAACAGATACCCTCGCGGAACATGGCATCAACGACATTGACGCTCTTACGCAAACGTCGATCGACGATCTCGTCGAGTTTCTCGATCTGAGTCTGGACGAAGCCGAAGTAATTCTTCGAGCTGCTAAAGACGTCGTCGCTCTCCGTGACCGGACTTTGCAAGGCGAAGAAGCGCCTTCTGAGGCAGCTGAAAAGAATGAAGACATCGCTGCCGCACCCGACTCCGAACAGAGTGAGGAAGACGCGGCCGCTGCCACCGCTGATTCGCCAGCTTCAGAATCTACCGCCGACCCAACAGCAGAAGGCTACGATGAAGCGGTCGAAGCAGGGGTGCCTTTTGGCGCTGAGCCGGAGATCCTGGCACAGGAATCCGCCGATCCAGTTGCGCTAACAGAAGCCGAACCGTTTACCG
This sequence comes from Pyrinomonadaceae bacterium, assembly GCA_035941655.1. Taxonomy (GTDB): domain Bacteria; phylum Acidobacteriota; class Blastocatellia; order Pyrinomonadales; family Pyrinomonadaceae; genus PSRF01. Next base: position 18,558 of record DASZDU010000059.1, read on the forward strand.
AGGATGAAATTATTCTTCAGGAAGCCGGCCGCGACTTGCGTCCGGACACGATCGTGCCGGCGCCCGATATCACAGCCGCCGAGGCTGCTGCGATCGAGAGTCTTGAGGATTTCGAAGAGTTCGCCGCTTCGGATAACGCTACTGAAGAAGAAACATCAGCTCCCGCAGTTTTGGAAGACGCCGCATCGAGCGAGAGCACTGACGAAGAGAAGCAGGATGCTTCCCCTGATGCGGCAAATTAGTACCAGCTCAGTCGCCGGTAGGCCCGGCGGTTTGTGTTGCTCGCTCCACCGCCACTCGCACGCGTTGCGCCTCTGAGGCCCAGCTTCGAGTGGTTTAGAGCGGGAGTTCTTTAAATCACTTGAAGAAGCCGGACGCCGCTGATTTACCGAGCGTCTGAAAAGGAGTGCATGACCGTTTCCTCTAAGATCCGAATATACGATCTCGCCAAAGAACTTAAGCTGGATACCAAGCGCTTGATTGAAGAGGTGCGACGCGAGGGTGTCGACGTCAGCGTGCCGTCAAATTCCGTCTCCAAGGAGTTGGCGGAAAAGATTCGCAATAAGTACTTCCCCAAAAAAGAAACGGCCGTGAAGCGCGGCGTGCGTGTCGTCAAACGCGCTGAACGCGCCGTAGAAGAACCAGCCGCTATAGAAGCCGCGGAAGTTCCAGCCGAAGCTGCGCCGGTAGCGGAAGTAGCACCGGAAACTTCGCAGCCGGAAATAGCGCCTGCAACTGCCGCCGCCGAAGCCAAACCAGCCACCACGGCAAAGTTACTGAGGAAGCTGCCACCGGCTGTTCGGGCTGAACCACCGACTGCACCCACTGGCGCGCAGCCTGCTACCGTTTCCGAAGCGCCCGCCGAAAGTGGACCAGCAGAAGACGCGGTGCTCGATTCCACTGGGCCTGAGACAAGCGCGCCGACACCGGCTGCTGCGGCCCCTGCTGGCGTTGCCGTGCCGCCGTCTCGACAAGTCAGAGTATTGCGACCCACGGTCGCAGCATTAAACGCCGGTATTCGTCCTGGCGAACGTGCACCTTCACCGATCGTCGCACCGCCGGTCACACCGCGTGATCGGGCCGAACGCGGCACACGGGTCAGGGAACGGACTCCACTTTCAAAAACTGAACGCCTGGGCACACCTGGAGAAACACTAACTCCACAGACCACCTACATTCCGCCTCCCGATGCCGGCCGGAGGCGATCGCGTCGCACGCCAACGCGCGGCGGCCGCAAGATTGACGGCAAGGCCGGGCGATTCGACAAAGGCGATTTCATTCCGCCACCCAGAGCGCTATCGCTTGAAGATCGTATCGCCGGTCGGTTGGAGTCTCCGTCGGTTCCGGGAGAAACAAAGTCGGCACGCATCGTCGAAGGTTCGACTGTCAAAGAGTTTGCCGAGAAGCTGGGGATCAAACCGAAGGACATTGTCAGCCTGCTGCTGCAACGCGGCGTGTTCGCCACCATCAACCAGCCTCTCAACGACGATGTCGCCATCGACCTCGGCAAGCGCTTTGGCTATGAAGTTACCTTCGTGCCATTTGAAGAGATGGTCGCTGAACAGGAATTTGAAGATCTGATCGCGACCGATGCAGACGATGTGGAACTGCCACGCGCTCCGGTGGTGACCGTCATGGGCCATGTCGATCACGGCAAGACTTCCCTGCTGGATGCCATCCGCACCACCGAAGTTGCCGCGGGCGAGGCTGGCGGAATAACGCAGCACATCGGCGCCTACAGCGTACAAGTCGCTAATCCGGATAAGTCAGGCGAAACCCGTCGTGTAGTTTTCCTCGACACGCCGGGTCACGAAGCCTTTACGCTCATGCGCGCTCGCGGCGCCAAGGCGACGGACGTAGTCGTGCTGGTCGTGGCCGCTGACGACGGCGTGATGCCGCAAACGATCGAAGCCATTGAACACTCGCGCGCCGCCGGTGTTCCCATCGTGGTCGCGATCAATAAGATCGACAAGCCCGATGCGAATCCCGATCGAGTGAGACAAGAGCTCGCCAAACAAGGCCTGAACCCCGTGGAATGGGGCGGTGAAACTGAAATGGTCCAGGTCTCAGCCAAGAAGCGCGAGAACCTCGAGACCTTGCTTGAAACCATTCTGCTGACATCAGACATTCTCAATCTGCGCGCGAGTCCGACGCGTTTGGCGTCGGGCGTTGTGCTGGAAGCAAAATTGGATCGTGGCCGCGGCGCCGTCGCTACGGTGCTGGTCCAGCAAGGGACTCTGCACGTGCACGAGCCGTTTATTGTCGGTCAAATTTTTGGACGCGTGCGCGCGATGTTCAACGATAAAGGTGAGGCTATAACCGAGGCCGGGCCTGCTTCGCCGGTTGAAGTGCTCGGATTACAGGGTGTGCCGCAGGCGGGCGATGGTTTCCAGGTCGTTGCCGACATCGCCCGGGCGCAACAAATTTCCGGACACCGGCAGATGCTCAGCCGTCAGGCGACGTTGCTGCAGACAACCAAGCGCGGTATTGAAGCGCTCGGCGAAAGCGAAGTTAAGGAATTGCTGGTGGTTATCAAAGCCGACGTGCAGGGCTCTGTCGAGGTTCTCAAATCCACGCTTCAGAAACTGTCCACAGATCGAGTTAAGGTTAAGGTCATTCGTTCAGGCGTGGGCGCGATCACTGAATCCGATGTGCTGCTCGCCTCCGCCACACAGGCGGGTTCGGCAGCTTCAGCCGTGGTCGTGATCGGATTCAATGTCAGGCCTGGCGCCCGCGCGGCAGACCTCGCGAAACAGGAAAGCGTGGATATCCGGCTGCATTCGATTATTTACAAAGTTGAGGAAGAGATCCGGGCCGCGATGATCGGCATGCTCGAAGCGATTGAGAAAGAGCGCATCATCGGCAAGGCTGAAGTACGTGAAGTGTTTCGTGTTCCCAAGGCGGGCGTGGTTGGCGGCTCGATGGTCATCGACGGCATCATCCGACGCAACGCGCGCGCTCGTTTAATTCGCGACGGCGTTGTCAGCTGGGAAGGAAACATTGCTTCATTGCGTCGCTTTAAAGACGACGTGTCGGAAGTACGCGAAGGCTTCGAGTGTGGCATCGGACTGGAAAACTTTAATGACCTTAAAGTCGGCGATCAGATTGAGGCTTACGTGGTAGAGAAGGTCGCCGCCACGGAACTTTAGAAAGGATGACGGATGAGGGATGAAGGATGAAGAATAGAGTGAACCTGGAGTTATCTCGGTTCGGCCTCATCCTTCATCCCTCATCCTTTATCCTTGTCAGATGCGTCGCCCAGAGAGAGTTGCGGACATCATTCGGGAGGAGATTTCCCAGATTGTTGGGTATGAACTCGAAGACCCGCGGCTAACCATGGTAACGGTCACTGACGTTCGCATGTCCGCGGGCGGCAGAGATGCGCAGGTTTTCGTCACCGTAGCGGGGAATGAAAAAGAACACGAACTCGCGCTGGCTGCTTTGCGTCATGCCGCTCCCTACGTTCGCAAGCAATTGACGCTTTCACTCAACCTTCCGCGTACACCAGAGATTCATTTTGTGAGAGACAAGGTCGAAGAGGCCGGGGAACGCGTGGATCGTTTGCTACAGCAGATCGCGCAGACACCCCAAAGAAAGGATGAAGGATGAAGGATGAAGGATGAAAGATGACGACTGAAACTGAGGTAACTCGGTTTTGTTTCATCCTTCATCCTTCAATCCTTCATCCCTGCTCTTAATGCTAAGCCAGGTAGTTGAGTTAATTGAAAACAAGCGAAGGTTTGCGATAACCGCTCACCTTCGTCCTGACGGCGACAGCCTCGGTTCCTCGTTGGGACTTTATTGGCTGCTGCGCGCGCTCGATAAAGAGGTCGAAGTGATCATGCGCGACCCGGTGCCGCACACTTACCAGGGGCTTCCGGGCGCCAGCGATGTAAGAGTCACCCCCGCTGCGGATCAAGCGTACGACGGCGTATTCGTCATTGAATGCTCCGACATTGCCCGCCCCGGACTGCAAAACCTCGAAAATCAATTCGTCGTCAACATCGACCATCACGCCACCACTGCCCTGTTCGGGAAGATCAACTGGATCGATTCCACTGCTTCGGCTTGCGGCGAAATGATCTACAACCTGGCGAAGGCGCTTGGTGTGCGCGTGACGAAGGAAATCGCCGAATGTTGTTACACGGCGCTGATCACCGACACCGGTTCCTTTCATTACTCGAACACGACCGAACGTACCTTCAAAGTCGCCTCCGAACTCTTGCGCACCGGAGTGAAGCCGGCGAAAACCGCTGAAGCTGTTTTTGCGAGTTATCCCTGGAGCAGAATTCAGTTAATGGGGGCCGTGCTTTCCACGGCTCGACGCGATTCAAGCGGTCGAGTAGCGTTAATGCGCCACAGTTTGGAAATGCAGCACAGCGCGGAAGCCTCTGACGAAGACGCTGATGGTTTTGTTAACTACCCACTTACGGTCGGCGAAGTTGAGGCCGTCGCTCTACTCAAGGAATGTGAGTTTGGAGTGTACCGCACCAGCCTGCGTTCAAAGGGCGAGGTGAACGTCGCAAAGGTGGCTGAGAAGTTTGGCGGCGGCGGCCATCGTAATGCTGCCGGCTGCACCTTGCGCGGCACCTGGGAAGAGGCCGAGGAAAAGATCATTGGTCTGTTACAGGATGCGGTTGAACGCGCGAATGGGTCAGCGGAAGTTACGGACGACGCGCTAAAGGAATAAAGGACAGAGGTCGGATGTTAGAGGTCAGAGGTCAGAGGTCAGAAAAGAAGTCAGAACCAGGAAAACTTGCATCTACCGAGACTTCTGCCTGACCTCCGAGCTCCGACCTCCGACCTCTGTCCTCTGTTCAGCAAATGTCTACTGAAAAAAAGTACAAGTGGCGTCGTGAGGACTACCAGGAAAAGACGCGCGGCTTGCTGATAGTGCACACCGGCAACGGCAAGGGTAAGACTACCTGCGCGCTGGGGCTGATGATGCGTGCCGCCGGACGTGGTCTGAAGTGTTGCATGATTCAGTTTATGAAATCGCGCACCGACCGCTACGGCGAACACGAGTCAGCCGAAAAACTTGGCATCGAAGTCCACACCATGGGCGACGGCTTTACCTGGGATACGAAGAATCCGGAGCAGGATCGCGCCACCGCCCGGGAAACGTGGAATCTGTGCGTCGAGAAACTTCGCAGCGGCGACTACGATCTGCTCGTGTTCGATGAGTTAGTTTACGTGTTGAGTTATGAGTTGCTGCCCTTGGCCGAAGTGCTGGGGGAATTCAAAAGCATTCGGGCTGCTCAACCCGCCTTGCACATCGTCGTCACGGGGCGCGACGCCCCTTCCGAATTAGTTGAAGCCGCCGACCTGGTCACGGAGATGAAGGAGATAAAACATCCCTTCAACGCCGGCATCCGCGCGCAGCAGGGAATCGAGTTCTGAGCCTTGCCATCTCAATACCTGCTTCTACCCATGCGCGGTCTATGCTAACCTTCCCGCCATCCCGACGAGACCGTTCAGTACTACATTTCTTGAGTAGTGACGTTCCCTATGCCCTGGTTCAATAAAAAGAAGGAGCAAATTGAAGCGGTGCCGCCCGAGGAACGGGTGGTTAAGACCGAGAACGTTTTCGTGAAGTGCGATGGCTGCGAGGCCCATCTCTACAAAGGCGAACTCGAGGAATCGCTGCAGGTTTGTTCCCACTGTGGTTTCCATTTTCGCATCGGGGCGCGCGAACGTTTGACGATGCTTTTCGACGACGGCAGGTTTGAAGAACTTGATACCGAGGTTATCTCGATCGACCCGCTGGAGTTTGTCGACACAAAACCTTACACGGATCGGCTCGAACAAGCCAAAACTAGTTCCGGTCTACCGGAAGCAATTATCAACGGCCGTGGCAAGGTGGGCGATCACCTGGTGCTTGGCGGAGCCATGGACATGTCATTTATCGGCGGCTCCATGGGGTCCGCGGTCGGCGAAAAAGTCACGCGCCTGATTGAGCGAGGCTTAAAAGAGCACGGCGCGGTCGTGGTCTTTGCGACGTCCGGCGGCGCTCGCATGCAGGAGGGCGCGCTCTCGTTGATGCAGATGGCGAAGATTTCCGCTGCCCTCGCTGAGTTGGATGAAGCGCGGCTTCCGTTTATTTCAGTCTTGACTGATCCGACCACCGGCGGTGTCACCGCCAGCTTTGCGATGTTGGGAGACGTTATCATCGCTGAGCCGAAGGCGCTGATTGGTTTTGCCGGACCGCGCGTGATTGAACAAACGATCCGGCAAAAACTTCCGAAGGACTTTCAAAAATCGGAGTTCCTGTTAGATCACGGCATGGTCGACGCTATTGTCGATCGGCGCGAGCTCCGCGATTACATAATCAAGTTGCTTAACTTCATGCTGAACCCGGAAATCTCAAGTGAATCGGAAATGGAACGTCTCCGCACGCGCGCTACCTCCGGAAGGTAACAAAGTCTTGATGCTCTGTGCTCATGAACTTTTCAGAAGCGACGCAATATCTGCTCAGCCTGGGTCATGAGACGCTGACGATCAAACTTGGACTCCGGAATACAGAGTTACTACTCGAGAGCCTCAGCAATCCGCAGCAACAATTCGAGGCGGTTCAAATCGCCGGGACAAACGGCAAGGGTTCGACTGCCGTGATGCTCGATTCAATTTGCCGCGCCGCCGGCATCTCGACTGGCCTTTACACTTCACCTCACCTGGTGTCCATCACCGAACGCATAAAGATCAATGGTCAGGACATCTCCGAGGCCGGCTTCGCAAATTTAGCGAGCGCCGTCAGAACGGCTGCCGATACGTTGGTGGCTAATGGAACACTGGAAGCGCTGCCCACTTTCTTCGAACACGTCACAGCCATCGCGATGCTGGCCTTCAAAGCAGCGGCTATGGATTTGGCAATTCTCGAAACCGGCCTCGGCGGCCGCCTCGACGCCACCACTGCAATTCGCGCACGAGTCGTCGGCATCACACCAATCTCGCTGGACCATCAGGATCACCTGGGTGATACCCTCGCTGAGATTGCGGCAGAAAAGGCGGCCGTTATTCGGCCGGGGACTGCCGTCATTGTGTCGCCGCAGCCGGATGCAGCGCGCCGCGTCATTGTCGAACGTAGCCGGATGTGTGGTGTAAATCCGATCTGGGCAACTGAAAATATTTACGAGCCCGAACTACACTCCGGTTATACCTTCCGCACCGAAAAAGATGTTTACGAATCTGTAAAGTTGGGACTGCGCGGCGCGCATCAGTTGTCGAACGCTGCCGCGGCCATCGCGCTTGCCGAAACGCTGCGGTCAGACCACCCTGCAATAAGTCGTGAGGCAATAGTTGAAGGATTACAAACCGCCAGACATGCCGGTCGCCTGGAATTGTTCGAGAGCTTTTCCCCGACCGATAATAATGTGCGCGTGCTTTTGGACGGTGCGCATAATCCAGCTGGTGCGGTAGCTTTACGTGCTTACCTTGATGAAGCCACCTCGCTGCGGAACACGCCAATTACGCTCGTGTTCGGTGCGATGGCAGACAAGCAACTCGATCAAATGGCCGCCACGCTCTTCCTTGCAGTTGCTCGCCTCGTTCTGACAGAACCGGCTAATCTCCGGGCCGCAAGTGTTCACGACGTGCAGCTACTCGCGAAGAAGTATGCGCCGGAACTCCGCGCGGAACTTACGACCGACAGCGCTGCTGCGATGCAATGCGCGATTTCCCTGACCGACCTTCATAAGGAACTCATTTGTGTTACTGGATCGCTTTATTTGGTTGGCGAAGTGAGACAATGGCTGCAGTCTCGATACGGCATTACCGGTCGCTTTAGCTAGCGGAGTAATGTTCCGTTTGCGTTCAGTGAGGCAACTACTTACAGAACCGAGCGCGGTAGCGCCGGATGTTAGAGTCTACTAGTGATGACTGTAGGCATACGTGAACACTTATTACTTAAGTTGCTTTTAGGATCCGGCGCTACCGCGCTCGGTTCTGTAAGTAGCGGCCTTGCTGAATACAAACGGACCCACCCGCTTGAACTCTGGACTTCGTTGGCTTGAAATGAGATCTCTCCTATGGACACATCCTCTACAGAAGCACCAAAAGTAATTGACACCCAAATCGTCTTTCGTGGCCGCGTGATCGAAGTCGCTGTCGATACAGTCAGCGAAGGTCAAATAAGTTACAAGCGCGAGGTAGTGCATCATCCCGGCAGCGCCGTGATAGTGCCGATATTTGACGACGGCACGATCGGCATGGTGCGCCAGTATCGGCATCCAGCTGTTCGCTATCTGTTGGAACTTCCAGCGGGAACTTTGCGACGTGGCGAAGTACCGGAAGAGGGCGCTGCGCGTGAATTGGAGGAGGAACTGGGGCTGGTGTGCGGCCGTCTGGAAAAGTTATCTGAGTTCTTTGTTTCGCCAGGATTTCTGGAAGAGAAGATGTGGATTTACCTCGCCACGCAGTTAACGGAAACTCAGCAACGATTGGAGGACGACGAACTGATTGAGGTGGTCCGCCTGCCCTTGTCGCAGGCATTGAACATGATTACCACCGGCGAAATAGAAGACGCAAAGACGATAATTGGACTGATGTTGGCGGCTCCGCGTGTCGGTCCCTCGATGTTTGAGACTACATATCCCGCGGGTTGAATTTAATCAGCGCGGCTTTCGTTAACTGAGTAGATTTCGTTTGACCCGTTATGAACAAGTTCATACACTCAGTATCACAGTGTCCACCAATGATGCGGCTTCGCCCGACAAACTACTAATCGAAACACCCGAAGCTACCTACGATCAGCAACCCAACGCTCCGGCATTGGCGACCGTAAACCCGGACGATCCGCCATGGGGACTCGTTCAGGCAGTCCTGGTGTGGTTTATCAGTGTTGCCGTGCTCATCTTCATGCAAATCATGGCCGGCTTGCCATATGTTATCTACAAGACATTAGTCTTGAAATCGACTGCCGGCCTGGCCACCGATGCAAACCTCATATTCTTTTCAATTCTTGGCGTGGTGCCCGCGCACATTCTGACGTTAGTGGTTGTTTGGTGGGTGGTTACTAATCGTGGCCGGCGACCGTTCTGGCAAACGGTCGGCTGGAGTTGGCCCCAAAATTTTGGTCCCTGGAAAGCTGTCGGTCTGGCCGTGTTGCTGCTTGGAGTCGGAGTGTTGATTACGCAGTTTCTCGGCGGCAAAGAGACGCAACTGGATCAGATTATCGCCAGTTCTTTGAAGACGCGATTTGCAACGGCGTTGCTTGCGGTCGTGACTGCCCCGCTGGTGGAAGAGCTGACTTTTCGCGGTGTTCTTTATCCGGCATTGCAACGCGCTCTCGGAATGATTTGGGCTGTGGTGCTGGTGTCAGCCTTATTCGCCGGCGTTCATTTGCTCCAATACTTCGACAACCTGGGTGTCGTGGCTGTGATTACTCTGCTGAGCGTGTCGCTAACTCTGGTGCGCGCCAAAACCGGGCGTATCCTACCTTCATTCGTTATACACTTCGTTTTCAACGGCATTCAGGCCACTATCCTTATCATACAACCGTTTATAAAATCTGCAGCCGAACCTAAAGCGGTGGTCGGGTTTCTCATTCGCACCGCTTCAAAATTCTTCATCTAAAAATGGACTGCGAAGTTGTTGTAGTTGGCGGCGGCATCGGAGGACTCGCGGTGGCTGCCCTGCTGGCCCAACGCGGCGTAAATGTTTGTCTGTTGGAGCGCGAACGGCAGGTGGGCGGATGCGCAGCTCCCTTCGAGAAATTCGACCACAGTTTTGAATCTGGATACGGACTGTTTAGCGGATGGAACGCTGAGGAGATTCATCAGCGTGTTTTTTCCGAACTGCCAGTTGACCCGCCAGACGTCCGCGTGTGTGAACCGCCATACGTGGTGCGCTTGCCCGACGCATCAGAGATCGCACTTACTTCTAACCAAAATGAGTTTGAAACGAGCCTGCGCCAGGCGTTTCCTGAGTGCGCCGAGGAAGCGGTTGTATTTTACCGGGACATCGCAGACATTGGCGCCGCTTTGCGCCGGACCCTTCGAAGGACGCCTGAACTGTTATCGGCGTCAAGATCGCGTCGCGCTTTCGCGCTGCTTCCGGAGGGACGCCTGGCAGTGAAGATCTTGAAATCAGAGGCGCACGCCACGCTTGAATACCTGCAAGGCGCGTCGCTGCGATTTCGACGGTTCATAGACGTGCAGCTACAAACGTTCGCTCTAGCCGGCAGCGCGGAAGTTTCGTATTTGCAGGCGGCGCTAGCGCTGAGTGCGCCCCAGGCAGGACTGTGGTCCATGCGCGGCGGCGCGGCGGCGCTGGCAGATAGATTGGCTGAATCGGTCAAACGAAGTGGCGGCAGGATCCGTCTGGATACGCCGGTGCTTAGATTGGCATACGACTCCGCAGGCAATGCAGTAGGCGTGGATCTGTTAAGTGGCGAAAGGGTGACAGCTTCGAAAGCGATTGTTAGTAACCTGACGTTGTGGGATACCTACGGAAAACTGGTGGGTCTCAATCGCACGCCCACAGAAATCCGCAAACGATTAAAGACACTCCGCGGCTGGGGGGCCTACCTGTTATACCTCAGCCTCGATCAAACCTCGGGCACATTAAAGATTCCGGATCATGTCCTCGCCTTGGCCGATTGGCAGGAAGCTTCGGAGTATAACCCGGAGAATAACCAGTTAATGTTTGCCGCGGCCCCGGCGTGGGACAGCCGGGCTCCGAACGGCAAACTAGCCGTCACCGTACATGTTTTTACAGATGTAGATGAATGGTTCACCTTCCATAATGACGAAGCTGAACTTGAGGCAAAAGATCAGCAGATGCTGGAACAATGTTGGCAGCGCCTGCACGCAGCAATTCCGGAATTGGGCAGCACGGCTGAGGTGATTGAGACCGCCACCCCGCGAAGCTTCTACGAGACGACGCGTCGAAAACTCGGAATGGTAGGGGGCATCGTCCCACCAACTCCGGCCTTTTGGCAGACTGAACCGAGTTACAAGACCTCCCTTTCCCAGCTGTTCATAATCAGCGATACGACTTCGTTCGGAGGTATTGAGGGACTCGTGCGCGAGGCCTTGGCGCTGGCCAACCACCTTACCCCGGGCAAATAACCCCCAAAAAACCTTGTACAACTCTTATTGTCTAGTGTATATATGCAACAGACAATATGTATATTACTATTGATGAGCGCGACAAGCGACCGATGTATCAGCAAGTTGTCGATGAGATCAAGTCGCTGATTGCTGGTGGTGAACTGCCGGAGGGGGCCTCGCTTCCGCCGGTTCGCCAGGTTGCGGCAGACCTCGGCGTCAACCTAAACACCATTGCCTATGCGTATCGACAGCTTCAAAAGGAAGGACTAGTCAAGGTCAGGCATGGGGCGGGAGCGGTGGTAACCTCAAGACTGTTGCGCGAACCTGCAGACGAACTCCGCAGTCAGCTGGGTACCGCGCTTACACATTTGGCACTAGCAGGTTTGAAATTATCCGAAGTCAGACTATTGGTGGAGACGGAGCTAAGCCGCCTTTTCAAAGAAAGCGACTAAGTATTTTGTCAGCTCGTCACCGAGTGCGCCTATTCCGGTGCCTGCTCCCTGAGGGGCCGGTGGACTCGCGTGGGAGACAGATCGCGCGCCGGAGCTGGGGATGATGGAGGACTTTGAGCGGGCGCTCCTCCAAACGTTGTGCGGGGGTTTAGCTGCGGGACTCTCGCGCCACCGTAGGTGATTGGAAAGGTGTAAGGCTCACGACCACCATAGTAATAACCGACGCCACCAATGTAAACGGATCTTGCGTATGAGCTGCCGTACGGCGATGACCAACCAAATCCGAAAGGTAGCAGCGTGTAGCACCCGACTTCAGCATTGAACAACCAAAATCCGGAGCGACGGCCCAGGCCGCGAAGCGACCAATCATTAGTGAGGCTGGCCGCAAATGTATTCATCATCCGTCCGGTGATTTTACTATTCGCCTTGGCGAGTGTTTGCGCGCGATCCTTGCTCCACATCTCGAGACTATCTCGCTCTTTATCCGCCTTTTCCAACTTCGCCACCGAAAACGAGTTGCTGCTGAATACGACCTTATTGCCACCTTTGACTTTCGTGTGAGAGCCTTCCAACATCACTCGACCTTTTCTGACAATCAGCTCCGTTGTATCGCCCGGCACCACATTAACGCGATAGAGTCCCCGCCGAATGATAGACAGGCGCGTGTGCGGCGTCGTTATTCCAATAAACAGCTCCTGGTCGTCAGCGCCGGTAACTTCCACCACCGCCGTTCCGCGAATTAGACGGACTTCCAGGTTCTCGAGTGAGTTATTGGCCAGTTCAAACTCCGAGTTCTCGCCGATACGCAGGTAAGAGCCAGGGTTCAACAGCATTTCGACACGGCCATCGAGGCCTGTTTTAACTATATCGCCCGCCTCGAGATCTTCCTTAATCGTGAGCTGCTGCCATTCAGTGTTCCCGTGTCGCATCGAAGCGCGCCCAGTAACAGCATTAACCCCTCCGGCCCTCGCCGAAATCACAAACTTTTCACGGTTTTGCGCCTGGCCTGTCAGTGGAAGGACCAGGAGCAAGGCGGTCAACAAAAGTGCTGGCGCCAGAGTGAGTCGTGCTTTTCTCATGGAATTTTCCTTTGCTGTCGAACGGGTTCTGACTCGCCGTCTTTGGGGAGGAACTGATTATAGTCCGATTGCCACTATTTACAAGCTTTTCGGGTAGGCGGCCGCCAATGCCGTCGTGGCGAATCAATTTGGCAATGCACGCGAGTAATACCCGGGTTTAGTACGTGCTGTTACGTCCTGGCGTTCATTGATTTGAACGCTGACCGATCGCCATTTCCCATCGCGCAAGTTATTGGAAGGGCGGTACCCTATACTGTAAATCCGACCGACGTCCCCAATGACTTGCTGGTAGACGTCTTCCAAATCCTTCACCTTGCCTGCTCGGTATAAACGGGTGCCCGAGGCCACCGCCAGCAGTCCCAACTGCTCACGGGCAATTGCGAACGCACTTCGCGGTGTTCGATGACGCTTGTATTCTTCCTCTTCAGTGTCGAGATATATCGGGAAAACTAGTGCGTCTGAGTCGCGCACGATTTGCAGCAGTTTGTCGAAGCTCGTCTGGGAACCATCACCGAAAACTTCGGGCAGCGCATTATCAACCCCATCCGTCATCACTACCACGGCGCTTCGTCGCAGCGAATTTGCAGAGGCGTTGAGGATCGCCAGAACATGACGCAGCGAGTCCCAGAATCTTGTGCCGCCTTGAGGTTCTTGAATACGGTCAATGGATTTCTTGAGAACCTCGCGATCCTGCGTTAGAGCGCAGACCAATTGGGCTTCATTAGAAAAAGAGACGATCGAAACTCGGTCCGTAGGACGAGTTGCTTCAACAAATCGAGCGGCTGATTTCCGGATGAGCTTTAGCTTATCCTTGCTTGATGATGAAAGGTCGAGCAGCAGTACGAGATCGAAGGGCGTGTCGGCGGCAGCAAAAAAGGAGATGTCCTGGGGCTGTCCGTCTTCAAGGACCAGGAAATCCTTTTGCTGCAACTCGGCCGAGGGATTGCGAGGATTCAAACTCACCACACTGACTTTCAGGTCAACAAGGTCAGATTCGATGCGTAGTGTCTCGACTGGCTCAGGCGATTGACCGAAACAGGCTGCGGCCAGAAACAGCGAAAATACCAGGCCTCTGATTTCATATCTCCTTGCTTGCATAGATCGCCGCGCGAGATTTTAGTTGGCATAATACCCGCGTTTACCGCGCGGGACCGCTGAAGGACGAGAAACAACTTTCACCTGTATCGCTCGCCACTTGCCATCACGAGTCTTATCTGACGGACGATACGCCAGGCTGTAAACCGTTCCCAGGTCCGCCACCACGCGTTCATAAGCGCCAGCCAGGTCTTCAAGCCTTTCGACTTCGTAAAAAACTCCTCCGCCCGTATCGGCCATCTCTTTCATACGATCGTGTCCGGCATCAAAAGCCTCCGGCTGGGTATCCAAGGGACTCAACGCTTCATATTCAGTATTTAGCCAAAGGGTATAAACCACACCGTCAAACTCAGCAACGCGATTGAGTAAATCCTTGTATAAAAGTTTCGAGCCGTCGCCCTGGACACCGGGGATATTTCCATCCAAACCGTCACTCATCAGGATTATTGCAGTGCGGCGCGCGCTCTTTGCATCCTGGAGCGACTGACTAACTGCAAAATCCGTGGCATCGTAAAGTTTCGTGTCACCCGCAGAGGTTTCCATCTCGCTGATGCGCTCGCGCAGGATCCGCCGATCGAGCGTCAAAGGAGAAACCACTGTTGGTTGTCCCGCGAAGGTGATCACGCCAATGCGATCCGAAGGTCTTGCTGCATCGACAAAGCGTAACGCAGCGGCGCGAATGAGTTTCAAGACTTCGCGTGTAGAACCGGAAAGATCGATCACCAGCAACAAATCAAAAGGCGCCGATGAAGAATCAAACTGCAGAATTTTTTGCTCGTTGCCGTTTTCGAAGAGCTTGAAGTCGGATTGTGAAAGTCCCACCACACCACGACTTGTAAGCCTGTCGATCACGCTCATGTTAAGTGTTACAAGTTGAGCATCGACGCGAATTACGTCTCCCTCGCTTATCTCTTGAACGTCCTCGGCGGGAGCGGGTATGCCAGCCGCTTTGGTGGGAAGGTCCTGGGTTGGAGCGTCGTCAAGTACTTTCTTTGCCGGTCTGGAATCAATTACGCTCCGGCTCTCGTCCAAAAGGCGGATACTTCCCGCTTCCGAGTTCACCCTCAGCGTTTGTGCGCCCGTACCCAGCCGCGCCTGCAGCACATGGCCGTTCTCACTCAACAGCTGCGGCAGCTCGGAGTTCACTAAACCTTTCGTCGATCTGGCGATGATATCGGCGTTGGCGGTCTCGAGAAATTCTACTGTAGTGTCGCCCGTGACCGAGCGGATTGAGGCCGAAGCGGGAAGCCCTCTCAATGAAACTCGACCGCTGCCAGTTAGAATTTCGACGCGCGCTGTTTCAGGGAGCTTTATCGCGAGATCAATCTGAGCAATCGGAACGCCCGGCCTCCGCGCTACGCGAATGACGGTACCCAGCTTTCCATTGTCGATCACAACCGAGCGAGCCTTTGAAGCAACCGTGTCTTCACTAGTGGTGATGTGTACGAACTTTTCTTTCCAGCTTTCGACCGCGACACTGCCAAATTGATTTTCAATCCGGAGCTTGCCACCAGCAGGAATTTCAATTTGTATTCCTGTGCCAGTGCTTTCTCCTTGAGCGAAGCAAATGACGGTGAAAAGCAGCGCGGCAAACACTGACGCAATGCCATGATTTAGCGAGTTCAACCGCATGATGAATTTTGGAGTAAGCCTGAAGTCCTGGGGAGAGTGAACGATATCAACTGGAAATCCAATTCTAACTGGAAATTCGCCTGGATTGTAGCCTACGGCTCCGGTATTGATGCCGTTAAAGTCTCATTCACACCGCGGCTTTAGCCCGGTGATTTCCAGCGTAACCAAAAAAGGGAAACCGTTTAAACGGTTTCTCATTCTCTTGGGGCATCCGAACACCGCGCTAAAGCGGTGGTGTGAATGAGACCAGAGCAACTGCAGAGTACCCAGGCTCGTCGGGGCGTTTCCTATTTTTGGCATTACTATCTGCACCTCTGTGATAAAGATCATAAAGGACTCACAGAGTAAAGTCTGACGCAAGTCACCATCCCTATCTTTCTATCATATCGAGCATCGAGTCATCCTCTTTCGCAGCCGGCGCTGCTGCGGAAACCGGCGAGCCGCCGAGGTCGCCGAGACGCAAGAGCATGTTTCCGGCATTCGTTGCATATGGCATAGCGGCCTCCTGCGTCAACACGCCGGACCGAACCATCTGCTCGATCACGCTATCGAAAGTCTGCATTCCCTCCTGATCGCCTTGCTCCATCGCATCTATAAGTGACTTCCCTTCGGACTCACCTTTTTCAATGTATTCACGAGTTCGCATGGTCGATTTGAGTATTTCGATAGCCGCAACGCGCCCTTTGCCGTCCGGCCGAGGAATGAGGCGTTGCGAAACAATGTAGCGAAACGACTGGGCTATGCGTGTGCGAATCGCCCGCTCTTCATTTTTGGGAAACACTCCGATTATGCGATCGATGGTTTTCGAGGCGTCGATGGTGTGCAGTGTAGATAATACAAGGTGACCTGTTTCGGCGGCTTCCAGCGCCACTTCGATCGTCTCTTTATCTCGCATTTCACCGACAAGAATTACCTTGGGCGCCTGTCGCAGAGCTGCGCGCAAGGCGACGGCAAAGCTTGGAGTGTCAGAGTGGAGCTCGCGCTGGTGAATTGTCGAATTCTTGTGGCCGTGCAGAAACTCGATTGGATCTTCAATAGTGACGATGTGGTAATACTGCGTCTCATTGATCAAATCGATGATGGCCGCAAGGGTTGAACTCTTACCGCTGCCGGTCGGTCCGGTCACCAGTACTATCCCGTTCTTGATATCAACGATCTCCTTTAATTGTACGGGCAAATCAAAGTCGTTGAAGTTAGGCGGATTGGTCGGAATCACTCGCATGACGATGGCGTGCGTGCCGCGCTGTTTGAAAATATTGACGCGGAACCGAGCCTCGCCGGGAGCGCTAAACGAAACATCCGCTGAGCCAGTTTTCTCCAGGCTTTCCATAGCGCTGGCGTGATTTCCGATTATCACTTTTGCCATACCGGCCGTATGTGCCGGCGTAAGCTTTTCCAGACCAGGAAACTGTACGGGTTGAAGTTTCCCGGCAAGTTCGATCTGCGGTGGCCGTCCAGGAGAAAAGATCAAATCGCTGACTTTATCGGAGGCTTTCAACATGTGACGTAACACGGCGATAAAGTTTAGCGGTGGAGGCGTATTAGCCTGGGCATCTGGCGTAATGGGGTTACTCATTTTCTATTTGGAACTTTTTCGTTGTTTGATACGTCCAACAATTCAGCTGCTCGGATAAAAGCGCGTTGACCGACAAACGCAACGCGAGCCGCAGACATCAAAGCATCGGCAGCAGGTTAGATAAGGCTGCGAGGTCAATCGGGTGAAGGGGGGCGTTTCCAGCATGGCCACTTATCGAGATCCCATTAGCTGCTTTGCCCCACTTGAAGTGCTCGAGCGCTTGATTGAGATTCGCGCTGAGTCGGGTTTTCCGGCCGCCGTTTATCTGCTTTCACCTGATTCGCTGGCCGACTTTCTTGATGCTTATGGCTTTGATATTTACGCGTTTAGCCAAACAGAACAAAATTTCAATTTCGGCGACTATCGCGCACCGCTGGCGCCGGGCGGTGATCACGCTCACTGTTCACTGACCGGCCACTAGCTTGCAGAAAGTTCGCGCCCTGCTCAGCCGCTAAAGCGCCTTTATGACAAAGAAGGTAACGTCGTCGGTAGCGCCGCGCCCTTCCGTCCATTCCAACACTTCACTATACAACGCCATTATGAGATCCCGTGCGCCGAGCCGGTGATTCGTGCGCGCCGATTGCGCCAGCCGTTCGCGTCCGTATTCTTCACCTTTGAGGTTTTGCGCCTCGGTCACACCATCCGTATATAACACCAGCACGTCTCCGGGTTCAGTGGTCAGATAATAATCATGGTAACGCGTGTCTCTGAACATGCCGAGCGGTACGCTGCCGCGTTCCATGAAGCTGAAGTCTCCGTTTTTCTTTAACAGGACCGGAGGATTGTGTCCGGCGTTTGTATAAGTAAGAGTCCTGTTGGAGACGTCGAGAATTCCATAGAAAGCAGTGACGAATTGATTGCGCTCGATCGACTCCCAAAGCAGATAATTCACTTTCGCCATTGAGATGTGCGCAGAATAACCAATGTGTGTAGCGGCCCGCAGGCTGGCCCGCAGAAAAGCCATGAGCAACGCGGCCGGCACTCCCTTACCTGAAACATCGGCGATCACCAGGCCGATTTGATCGTCGTAGATTTTTACCCAATCGTAATAGTCACCCGACACCTCTTCGGTAGGGAAGTTGTAGGCGCTAATGTCGTAGCCGGCCAATTGCGGGTCTTTTGGCGGCAGCAGTTCCAACTGCACCTGCCGAGCTACTTCGAGCTGTCCCTCGAGCCGTTTCTTTTCAATCATCTGTTCATGAAGCATTACCTTCTCGATGATAATTGCAACCTGTGATGCGAGCAGCATCAACACTTCGAGATCGTCGGTCGAGTAAGCATTGAGTTCATCGCTCTCGAGATCAAACACGCCGATCACTTCGGTGTTTGAAATGATCGGCGCCACCATTTCCGAACGCGTCTCACCGCGCGCGTTGATGTAATTTGGATTGTCGCGCACGTCGGAAGAGATTATTGGCTCGGCTGTCAACGCCACTTGCCCGATGAGTCCTTCACCTAGTTTCAGGTGCAGATTTGTTAGCTCCTCAATGTCATATCCTCTGACGGCTTCTGCTTCAAAAACGCATGGTTCCTCGGCCAGATTATCGTCGCACTTCACTACGAAGATGCCCGCAGCGTCGTAGGGAATGAGCGAATCTAGCGTATCCATTACCTGGTTTAGAACTTCCTGCAGATCGAGTGAACGGCTGATTTTTTTGGTGATGTCGAGCAACATGCGCAACTTGTCCGTGGTGGTCAGACCGGGCAAGGGCGGCTCTTTTATTTGTTCACTCATGATTGACGTCGTTGCGAATGGTCCAGCAAGAAAAACGAATTATATGCTTTTAATGCCCAAAGCATGAAGCGCCCATTTTTGGAGTGCGCTGACCTGTCAGCGCTTTGGTAGGCTGCGACCTGTCGCAGCAGCGCTGGGTTAAGAATACGTTAAGGAC
>DASZDU010000060.1:0-12834 GCA_035941655.1 Pyrinomonadaceae bacterium
GGTAAAGGGGTAAGGGACTTATCCTTTCCCTTTGCCCCTTACCCTTTTCCCCTCTTCCCCCTCTTCCGCTTTTTTATTCCACGTTCAGCCACATTTTGACTTCACGAGTCTGCGGCGGAAAGCAAGTATCATCGTTGCAGCTTTGAAATCTCAGACGACCCTTCAACTCCGCTGAGTTTCCAGAATAATATTGCGGTACAGTCACGTTGAATCGCATCGTCGTGCGACCCTCGAACACTGACACCTTGCTTTTCGAAAACTTCAGCGAGCGTAACAATGGACGCGGATAGAATACCGGACCAACGCGAATTCCCCTCGGCGCCTCAATCTTAAGTTGCGTGGCAATCAAAAACTTTTCCAACGGCCGATTTGAATTGGCGTGGTAACCGGAAGGGATTTCCATTGTCACGCTTCCCTGCACACTGCGCCCGCGGGCGCTTTTGTCCGACGCCAGCGAACCATTCACGGGAATATTCGGCGCTGATTGCGGCACCGCTGTCGCCAGGAAATTTGCCGGTACGGTAAACAGCGCTCCAGCGAGCGCAAGTTGGATAATGAATCGCATAGGTTTGTCAGATACCTTCGAAATCTTCAGAGTTGCTTGACCGCAAAGACTTAACTCGCACTCAGAACGACGGGTGATGTCATGGCAGCAAGCTGGCCGCAGGCTGCGAAGATGTCTCGTCCGCGCGGCTTGCGAACGAAAGCGTGAACACCTTTCGACTCGAGAATGCTTTTGAACATGTCAACGCGGGTTGCTGGTGACGGCTGATACGGCAACGGATCAGCCGGATTATGCGGGATCAGATTCACCTTCGCATGCAGGTCGTGTCGATTGAGCAGGTTCGCGAGTTGTCGCGCTTGTTCATCTGAATCGTTTACGCCATCGAGCATTACGTACTCAAAGGTGAACCGCTCGCCCGCCTTCAACGTCTGCTCAAACTCTTTGCAAGCTGCCAGCAATTCTTCCAGTGGCCATTTCTTGTTGATGGGCATCAGTTCATTGCGCAACTCGTCGGTAGGCGCGGCAAGTGAGATCGCCAGGTTTGGGCGATCGGGAATGGCCGCCAGCTCGCGAATGCGCGGGACCACACCAGCTGTTGACACCGTCACGCGATGCGGCACGATGAACAACCCCTGCGGTTCGGCCATGAGCCTCACCGCTTTCAACAGCGACTCAAAATTCAGAAACGGCTCGCCCGCGCCCATGCCAACGAGGTTGGTGCCGCGCGGAGGTTTTTCCCCCACACCGTAAGCGTCGTTGAGCGCGATAATCACTTGCTCGACAATTTCTCCCGGCGTGAGCGACCGCAACAAACCCAATTGTGCGGTTAGACAAAAAGTGCACTGTAAAGGACAGCCCGATTGCGACGAGAAACAGATCGTGTCACGGCGTTCTTCAGGAATAAAAACCGTCTCGACCGGCAGATTGTCGTGCGTCTTCATCAGAAAGCGACGAGTGCCGTCGGCGGAGAGATAACGCGAGGTAACAGTGAGGGTCGAGGCGGCAGCTGTTTCCTTCAACAGTTCGCGCAGCGCCTTGGGCAAATCGGTCATCTCATCGAAACTACGCAGACGTCGATGCTGAAGCGCACTAAAAAGCTGACGTCCGCGATATGCCGGCTCGCCAAGCTCTGCAACAAACTCGACCAATTCATTGACGGTAAGTCCCGTGAGATTCGCACGTTCTTTCATTTGAACCAATCTTAACATTCACTGCACTGACCTCGCTGCGTTGAGCCTCGCTAAAAACTAAAGGGGCACGGCGTACCGTGCCCCTACATCTTTCCAAACCACGAAGACAGAAGCCTGTGTTGCTTATTGCACGACCGTGAACTTCGCTGACGGACTAAGCGACTGGCCCGAAACGCGATCACGGATTCGAATAGTCAGTTCATACTCGCCGGGCGTCAGTGGTCGGGTGTCAACCAGCCGCGCGAGCGTCAAGCGTTGACCCGAGTCGCTCATACCGCGCCAATCTTCAACGTGTTTACCGAGTTCTTTACCGTCTTTCATCAGCGCATACTCGACGTCGACCGAAGGTCGCAGCGTTGTTTGATCAATGCCCGCATTGTAGACCTGCATATAAACCCCGACGGATTGTCCCCTCTGGTAGGTTCCGGAAACGTTGGGAATCACTTTCGTTTGGCCGATCACAAATTGGCCGACGGCGGGTTGGTCAACCAAACTCTCCAACTTCGACGCCAACACCAGAGTGGAGGTCGAGAGTTTCTGAGGGTCATATCGGGGCACAGTAAAACCAACGTGTCTTACTCCAGTGGCCCCTGAGGTAACATCGCGAACGATTACATCCACTTTGTAAGTCCCCGGCGCAAGCGCGATGGCTTTTTGGTAAGCCGACTTGCGACTCTTCGCATCGGTAAGTTCTTCGGTGGTGGCGGTCGTAATCACCGGATCTTCAAAGATACCGGCACGGCGACCCGCAACAGATGTGATTCTTCCGAAGATATTGATGCGGGCCTGCTGCAGGCCACCGCTATCGGTGAACGTCAACTGCTTGTTGTCGGTTTGAATTGTCAGCGCCGTGATGACGCGTTCATCGGATTGACGGAAGAAGTCGACCCGAAAATCAAAGTTCAACGGATTCTCTTCAATGACGCCGGTATTAACCGCCGAGGCAAGGTCGTTAAATTTTACTTGTGGCGGCCGGCTGAGATCGGCAAGCAATTGCAATCGCGAGAAGGGGTTATCTTGTTCACGCTGGTAATTTGCCGTGCCCACACCACCAAGGCCGGCAATGCGATCGCCTTTATTAGACAAGCCCAACTGTTCCGAGAGGGTTAAGCCTCCCCCGGGAACCATCAGCAGCGCGTCCTTCTCATTTGGGCTTCGCGCGATGCGATATTCCCCGCTGCCTGTTGGATCGACAAACTCAATTTCCACGCCCGAGCCTACTCCGGCAAGATAACGATAGAACCAAATTTCAAAAGGATAGGTCGAGGTGCTGCCGCCGCCCTCATACGAGGGACGGTCATAGGTGCCACCCATCGGATGAGTCTCGCGCTCGTCAGGCTTCCCAAACATAATCCAGATTCGGCCGCGATCCGTTTTCCACCCCGGTATGCCGGAAGCAAAATGCTCATTGGCATAAGCAATGCGCTCGTAGTATTCCTCTTTGAACTCATTTTCATCGGTGTCGGGATCGGGATCGCGACGCCGCCAAAATTCCTCGATGAAACGCTCGCGTTCGTCGTCAGTGGCTAACTTTTTGAAAGCCTTACGCTCTTCGTCAGTAATGACGTAGGTGACGTCCTTCTCAAGCCAGTCTTTGTACGCCTTCTTGAGTTCCGGCTTAACGTTCCGAGGCTTATCCATCGGATCCTGGCTTTTAGTCCGGTCCTGCGCAAAAGCGAGAAAGGTGGAGGACACCAGCACGAGCGAAAAGACGGCCAGACGAAGGGCGGGTCTCTGATAAGACATAACTAAACTCCTGAAACTACTGCTAGTTCTATGAAACTGAAAGCCTGGACACCACGGTGCGGAAAACTTGTCGATTCTAGGATCCCTCTGGAACACAGTCAAGATGCGACAAATGCAGCTTTAAGTTGCCTTTTTACCGGCTCAAACTGCCGTTCTTGGGCGGTTAAAAATCCAGGCCACAAAAATTGAAACCAGATAGAGCACGACCATCGGCGCGGCAAACAAGAGCATGTTCGGAATATCGTTGGTCGGCGAGAGCACGGCCGCTGAAATCAGTATGATGATTAACGCCGTCTTCCAAATTTTCACCAGGAATCTGGCGGTTACCAGTCCAATCCGCGCCAGCACATAAGTAATCGCCGGCATCTGAAAAACTATGCCCATGCCCAACATGACTATGATGATGAAGTCGAAGTAGTCGTCAGCCTTTAGCAGCAGCCTGAAATCCTGGCCCAATCCCAGCAAATACCTCGCTGCGGGAGGGAAAATTATTTTATAAGCAAAGGCCGCCCCGAGTACGAACGATATCGAGGAGAGTGCAATAAATGGAGTGACGTAAGCACGTTCGTGCGGATACAAACCAGGCGAAACAAAAGCCCAGATTTGCCAGAGTAAGAACGGCACCGACAAACATAGAGCCGCATAAAGCGAAACCTTGACGTAAAGCGAAAAAGGCTCGATTGCGCTCGTGACAATCAGCTTGTCGTTGACGCCCGCAATTGCTTCCGGCAAAGATGCAAAATCGACAGGCAGGCGCAAGCCCTTGGGAATGATCGTGGCGCCCGCGTACAACGGTTCATCTGTAAACAGGCCTAAGACACCGTGAGCGTCTCTTGCCGCGCGTGCGCTTACCGAAACTCCGGCAGGGATCACACTAGTGCCCACCTTCGTCTCTTCCGGAAAAATGTAGCGCCCGACATCATTTTCTTTTATTGAAGTCAGAGGCAGGATGGTCTCGTTACCAGTGAACCCATCTATTGGCACCTGGCGCCGCTGCGCTTCGGCCAGGGCGCGTTCGACGGGAAGCGCCAGGAAAGCGTAAATACGGTCGGACACAAACCAACACAGCGTAGCCGCAAGGAATACAAAACCAAGCGAGCGCATCAAACGGCTTCGAAGTTCGTCCAGATGTTCAAGAAAAGACATCTGGCCGCCGAGTTCTTCTTCCCTCGCTTTGCCCGTGCCGAGTGCTCTTTGAAAAGTGGACATTCTATTTTGGATTACGTTTGACTAGCTCATAACCAATCATTCTTTGGCGAATGTTTTGGTTCGTCCGTTGAATTTTCAAAGTCGGTTTGGTTGGAAGAGCTATCAGCGTTTTCGAGCGGTGTAAGCGGCTCAGCTCCCATCGTGTTTCTCGGGATTACCTGGTCCGGGGCAATCGCCGCAATACTTGGGGAGGGAAAGGCCTCGCCGGCCGTTTCAAGCTTCGAGCCGGGATTCTGGTCCTCTAGTGTCAAGCCACTCGTGACTTCCTCCAAACTCACTTCGCGATCCCAGGTGCGTTTAAAGTCTTCGGAGGCCCGCCGAAATTCCGCCAGGTTTTTTCCCAGTGAGCGGCTGATTTGCGGCAGCTTGCGAGGGCCGAAAAAAACCAGCGCCATAATCAGGATAAAGACAAGCTCGGTACTGCCAAGGGACTCTAGAATCAGTAAAAACAATTTCAGCCGACACCTTTCAGTAACTTCGTTTCCGAAACCGACCCTCGGAGTTCAAGATTGTAACCTGTGGCCTGACAAACCAGAAGGTAACACGTAGGAAGTCTGCCGGTATGTTGTTCCCAATCGGATTTGATGATTGAGCTTCAATCCTTGACACCCGGGTTTCCGGTCGCGCAACCTCTGATCGAAACCCCCACTGCACGTTCGACAAACTACAACCATAGCTCAGACTCGAACCTTATGACTTCGCTGGAAGAAAACAACCCCGCCTCGCCAGCTGCCGATACAAACACTGGACTGCTTCAGCGATTTGCTGAGATAGCGGAAGAAGTTGCAAGTACGACTAAAAAACTTGAAAAAGCTGCACTGGTTGGCACGTATCTAAAACCGCTTGTGGACGCCGACCTTGGGCGCGCGGCTCGTTACTTCGCCGGTCACCAGTTTGCTCAAAACGACGCTCGAACCACGAATGTTGGCGGCAGCATCATCAGCACGGCATTGAGCGAAGCAACTGGCATTAGTCAACAGGAACTTGCCCCTATCTATGTGCGACTGGGCGATGCCGGAGAAACTGCGCATGAAGCAATTCTGACAGCAAGAAACTTTAACGAACCCACCTTAACTCTGGCGGAAACAGAATCAATCATTACGCGCCTAAGTGAAACTCGTGGAATCAAAAATAAGACAGCGATTCTGGTAGCGGTGCTGAGGCACGCAACTCCGCTCGAGGGCAAATACCTAATCAAGCTGTTGGCTGGCGACTTGAGAATTGGGCTTCGCGAAGGTCTCGTCGAAGACGCGATCGCGCGAACCTTCGAGCAGCCTCTCGCAAACGTTGCCCAAGTCAACATGCTGCTTGGCGATATCGGTGAAACGGCTGTGCGTGCGAGGGCCAACGACCTCGGTGACGTTAACATGCGCCTTTTCCACCCTATTAAATTTATGTTGGCAACTCCCGCCGCCGATTTAGCCGACATCGCCCGTACCATGCCCGAAGAATTTTTCGTTGAAGACAAGTTTGACGGGATTCGCGCGCAGGCCCACATCAAGGATGGACGCGTCGCCATCTACTCGCGCACCATGGATGAGATTACACATCGGTTTCCTGAACTGATTGTGCCCCTGAACAATCTGGGCGTCGAGGCAGTTATCGATGGCGAAGTTGTGCCAGCGCAGGGAAACCGAATCCTGCCGTTCAGTGAGCTGCAAAAACGCCTGGGACGCAAAACCATCGGCGAAGAAATGTTGCGCGAGATTCCGGTAATACTGGTGGCCTACGATCTTTTGTATGCAAACGGTCGTGTGTTGACCGACGAATCACTCGATGAGCGCCGCAGACTCCTGGAAGAAATGATTCCCCCTGAGGGAACCGTCAGGGTGTCCGTTGCCAAGCGATTCCAGGCGGTGGCCGCCCTGGATAAGGAATTCGAAGACGCGCGGGCTCGCGGGAACGAAGGGCTGATGATCAAGAGTCCCGCATCACTTTACAAGCCCGGCCGGCGCGGCCGTGAATGGCTAAAACTAAAGCGAGCCATTGCGACGCTGGACGTCGTCGTTACGGCCGTCGAAGTGGGACATGGCAAGCGGCGAAATCTTCTTTCCGACTATACGTTTGCCGTTCGTCGCTCAGATGACGACGACGAGCTGCTAAACATCGGCAAAGCCTATTCCGGTCTAACCGACGTGGAGCTGACTGAGATGACTGCCTGGTTTACTGAGCACACCATCAGCGAATTCGCTCATGGCAGAGTTCGACTGGTAAAACCTCAAATCGTCATTGAGGTCACGTTCGACCGGGTCCAGGAATCAAAAAGGCACAAAAGCGGCTATGCGCTGAGGTTTCCAAGAATTTTAAGACTCCGGCTCGACAAGAAACCAAGTGAAATTGATACGCTGGAGACCGTGCAAAAGCTGGTCGCCGCGAATACAAATTGAGTCCAATGGTGGTCAAATCTCAGGCTGCGCCGAGTAGACTTCCGGCTTAGCGAGAAGCATTCCTATCTCGCCCGATTAACATATTGCTCTTGCCTTACCGTGCAATATGCGGGTAGCATGCGCCCTGTCGTCGCCTCCTTGCCGGGTATGAAACGATCATCCGGCAAGTCGCAATAACTTCAAAAGCGCGCCATCAGGTCACGACCGATTAGAAATGTGGGGTTGGTAGACGTCGGCCAGTTCTAAAGCATCAAAGCCAACGACCACACAATGTCCGCGAATTCTGAGAAAGTGACGTACTCTTCCGCTGTCAGTTCGGAGTAGGTCGAGTCGGCAACCTGGGTGCTAATCTTGCTGGGGCTGGGGCTTGGAATTGGGGGAGTTTTCCCCGGAGTTTCGACATCACCAGCATACGCTGGAACAGTCAGTGCCAAAGCAAGAATCGCTGCGGTGCAAATAGCTTTGAAAGTTTTCATAGTTGCTCTCCTAATGGTTGTTTCGGGGTGGTAAAGGCAGTTGCGCACGAAGGGAAGTCCAACCGCTGGGTCTTTAACGAGGCGCATGATAGCCGCCTCTCAAAGTACATGCAAGATTTCTTGCATAATATAAAAGGGAGTGGCCTCACATGAAATTAACAGGATCAATTTCGCAGCTCGATAATTCGCCGGCTGTAGGCCTGAGCGAGCGGGTACTGGAGTTGTGTGCGCGAGCTAAGGATCTCGAGGAGGCAGGCCAATTCGAGGATGCTCGCGCGACTATTGCTGAGTTTTGGCAACGCGTCGGCGAGCGCCCGCGAGTAGACGGCTTAACTCCAATCGCGCAAGCGGAACTGTTTCTGCGTGCTGGTGCGCTTTCCGGATGGATTGGTAGTGCAGGCCAGATTTCCGGAGCTCAGGAGATCGCGAAGGACCTGATTTCAGAGAGTGCTGGAGCATTTGAAAAACTTGGACTAGTTGAGCGGTTCGCTGAAGCTCGTATTGACCTGGCAATCTGTTACTGGCGCGAAGGCGCCTTTGATGAAGCTCGCATTACCCTTGACGATGCCTTACTTGCACTTGGAGATCTCGACAGCGAGCAGAGACTCCGGGCCTACCTCAACAAAGCCATTGTCGAGAAGGTTTCCAATCGCTACAGAGAGGCGCTGCGTCTGCATCGCGAGGCAGCTCCACTGTTTGAGGTAAGTAGCAACGATGCTCTCAAAGGCAAGTTTCATAACGCGTTTGCTCTGGTGTTGAAGAATCTTGGATTGGCGGAGAATCGACCCGACTATCTGGACCACGCCCTGATCGAGTTTTCAGCAGCAAGTTTCCATTTTGAGCAGGCGAATCATAAGCGCTTTCAAGGAGTAGTTGAGAACAACCTCGGATTCCTGTTTGTTCATTTAGGCAGATTTGAGGATGCGCATGAACATCTGAACCGCGCTCGTGCGGTGGCTGCAGGTTTGAGAGATCAGGGTTTGGTTGCGCAGTTTGATGATACTCGCGCCCGAGCCTTTATAGCCCAGGGCAAATTTTCTCCCGCGGAAATGATCGCGCGAAATTCGGTTAAGGCCCTGGAGGCGGGCGATCAGTTATCGATGCTTGCCGAAGCCCTGACCACGCACGGCACCGCGTTAGCTCGTTTGAATAACTTTTCCAAAGCCCGCGCCTCGCTGGAAAAAGCAATCAAGGTGGCCCGCAACGCCGGAGATCCGGAAAGTGCCGGAGTTGCGGCCCTGACGCTGGCAGAAGAATTGGCAAGCCATCTTTCCTTCAGCGAATTGCTTGCGTATTATCGGGCCGCCGAATCCGAGTTGAAAAACTCGCAGCATCCGGAAATTGAGAAGCGCCTCGCAAAATGCGCCAGGGTCCTGCTTTCAACACAATCGCCAGCCGACTCGGACGATGTCACCTCTCCTACTCGATCGAACGGCAGCGCACCTGGTCATTCGCAGTTTGCTTCCGAGGAAGATGATCAGCTGACTGTTTCAGTAGACACTTCACTCGAAACACAAGTGCTGCAGTATGAAGGCGAACTCATCAAGGCTGCCCTGCAGGCAGCTGACGGCAGCATCACTCGTGCAGCTCGAATGCTGGGAGTCACACACCAGGGACTTGCTTTCATCCTTAATGGCCGGCAAAAGAGTTTGCTTGCGTCACGCAAACCGGCAAAAAAACGCCGGCGAAGTATCATCCGTTATCATTGAAGTTCGGCTTTTGCTTCCGCGCTTGCGCGAACCTTTCTACCCGCTCGATCGAGCAACGCAGCTCGTCGGTTTGCTGTCTAATCCCAGGCTCCAATCACATTCCGTTTATCTCCGGATGATCAGTTCACTATGCTAAAAACCGTTTCCATAGTCCTTGTTTTGTTCATTTTCGCGGCAGAAGCCGTCCCGCAGGGAAACCCTCGCAGAAGCACAAAACGTCCCGCAGTGGCCCAACCCACTGCGCCTCAGCCCACGCCGCCAGCCGTGGCGACACCGGTGGCCAGTGCGACACCTTCACGCCCCCTGGCACCCATCCCCCTGGCCGTATTAAACGGGCAGACGATCACTACAGCAGAAATTGATCCGAAGGTGCGGGCTGAAGTGGAAGCCCTGGATGCTCGAATCGCAGAGGCCCGCAGGCAGGTGCTGGAACTGCAAATCAACACACTGTTGCTCGAGAGCGAAGCGGCCAAAAGGGGAATCGCTTCACAACAACTATACGAGCTTGAAATCGCCAAGAAGGTAACTGAACCGAGCACGGCGGAAGTTGACAAGTTTATTCAGGACAATCGTAATCAGATTTCCGACACAGATCCGGCTATCGTACGGCCACAGGTAGTCGGCTATTTGAAAGGTGAGCGCGAGGCAAAGATCACCGATGATTTTCTTAAGCGTCTGCGCGCGACGTATCCAGTTGTAAACGTCGGTTCCACGACCGCAGCTTCACCTGCTACGGTCATTGTCACGGTAGGCGGTCGGCCAATAACTGCTGGAATGATCGATGAAAGGTTGAAGCCAATAATCTACAAGCTTCGACTCAACAGTTATCAGCTCGTCAAACAAGCTTTGGATCACACGGTCAACGATATGTTGTTACTAGCTGAAGCAAATCGGCGCAACATACCTTCGGAGGAGATAATCCGTAAGGAAATTTCGGAGAAGGTGCATGCACCCACCGAAGCGGAAGTAGCTAAATTCTATTCTGAGAATAAAGCCCGGATCCAGGGTGAGCTCGCAACAGTCAGTAATCAGATTGCTTCGTACCTGCAGGAACAGGAGCGCCTACGACTCGAGCAGGAGTTGGCAGGACGTCTTCGATCCGGCGCCAACATTCGAATGCTTATTTCCGAGCCAGCAGTACCAGTTCAAGTCATAAGCGCCGACGATGATCCAACTCGAGGTGACCCGCGCGCCGCGGTCACCATCGTTGAGTTCACGGATTTCCAGTGTCCTTCATGCGCGGCAATGCAGCCAATTCTGGACGAGGTACAAAAGATCTATGGCAACAAAGTGAAACTGGTTATCCGCGATTTCCCTCTGGCAATGCATGCGAATGCGCGCAAGGCTGCAGAGGCGGCTAATGCGGCGAATGCGCAAGGAAAGTTTTTTGAATACGCTGCGCTGCTTTTCAAGCGGCAGGACGCCCTGGATGTTGCTTCGCTCAAAAAATACGCGAGCGAGTTGGGCCTGGACCGTGCGCGTTTCGATGCGGCTCTTGACGGCGGCAAGTTTGCCGCAGAGGTTAAGCACGATATGGACGACGGCGACATCTATGGGGTCGACAGCACACCTGCGATTTTCGTGAATGGCATGGCCCTTACTGAAATGAGTTTGGAAGCGTTACGAGCTTTGATCGATAAGGGCCTCGCCGCCGCAAACACCCCGCCTAAGATTTCGGGAAATTAGGCCAGCACTTCGGCAACTAACAGCCAATTGCCGTTGCAGTCGCGCGGAACGCAGCGTGCTGCACCTCTCCTTCCCCCCTCCCATAGCAGTCTTTTCATACACGACGCGGCCTTCAGTTCTGCCGGATCGAGCAAGTTCTAGTACAATCAAACACCCCTGGCCCCCATTCGAAGTCGCTCGAAATTAGGACAACCGGAGTGCCGGTCCTAGTTCAAGAGCTTGGCGCTGCCCAAACCGAAGGAAGAATCGAATGGTCTCGCTCAAACCCGAACGCCTGAAACGATACAAAGACGTCGCCCTGCTACTCGTTAAGTATGGTCGCTCGGATCTGGTAAAGCAGGCTGGCCTCGCCGACCATGTAGATCTTGACGATACAGACAATCTCAAGAATACGCCGCAGGCTGAAGAGTTAGCGAACGACCTTGAGAAACTTGGTCCTACCTTTATCAAGTTAGGTCAGCTGCTGTCGACGCGTGCCGATCTACTGCCGACGCCTTACCTGGAAGCTCTTGCCCGCCTGCAAGATAAGATCGAGCCTTTTCCGTATGAGGAAGTTGATCGCATCGTCTCAGGCGAGCTCGGAGTGCGCATCTCGAAAGCGTTTGCCGAATTTGAACGTGAACCACTGGCCGCCGCTTCGTTGGCCCAGGTGCATCGCGCCTACATGCGTGATGGCCGCGCAGTGGTTGTTAAAGTGCAACGCCCTAACATTCGCGAACAAATAGTTGAGGATCTTGAAAGCCTGGGCGAGGTCGCACAGTTTCTCGATTCGCATACCGAACTGGGCAAGCGTTACGATTTTGTCAACATGCTGGACGGTTTGCGCACCAGTCTGTTGCGCGAACTGGACTTCAAACTTGAGCTGAACAATCTCATCAACTTTAGCGAAAACCTAAGAGAGTTCGACCGGCTGATCGTACCGGAGCCGGTCGATAATTTCTGCACCTCGCGCGTCCTCACGATGGAATACATACCCGGCAAAAAGATTACCGAGTTGAGTCCACTGCGACTGATGGAGATCGACGGCCCAGGTCTCGCTCGTGAGTTGTTTCGCGCTTACCTGAAGCAAATGTTGATCGACGGGTTTTTCCATGCAGATCCGCATCCGGGCAATGTCTTCATGACGGATGACGATCGCATCGCGTTGTTGGATCTCGGCATGGTTGCTCGTCTACAGCCGAGTTTTCGCGATAACGTGCTGCGCCTGTTGTTAGCCATAAGTGAGGGGCGCGGAGAGGACGCGGCTGAAGTCACCGTTCGCATGGGTGAACCTAAAGAACGCTTCGATAAAACTGATTTCACGAAGCGTATCGGCGCACTTGTTTCAGAGCACTCCGGCACAAGTTTGGGTAGGCTTAATTCCGGCCAGGTGGTACTGGAGATAACCAGGATTTCGGCAGACTGCTGGTTTCGGCTGCCCGGCGAATTCACGATGGTGGCGAAGGCGCTACTAAATTTAGACCGCGTCGTGTTCACGCTCGATCCGAGCTTTGAGCCCAGCGCCATCATTCGTCAGCGCGCGATGGAAATACTGCAACGCAACTTGTTGCAGAGCGTGGCTCCCGGAAATTTGATCGGCGGTGTAGTTGAGCTCAAAGAGTTTGCGGAAAAACTTCCGGGCCGCGTTAACAAGATTCTCGATACGATTGGCAACAACGAGTTCAAGGTCGATATTAACGCCATAGATGAAAAGGTGGTGCTCGAGGGTCTGCAGAAAGTTGCCAATCGCATCGCCATGGGCCTGGTGCTCGCAGCTCTAATCGTAGGCGCGGCTATGCTGATGCGCGTTGAGACCAATTTTAAGATTCTGGGCTATCCAGGCTTCGCGATGATCTTCTTTCTACTCGCCGCCATCGCCGGCGTGGCGCTGGTTGTCACGATTGTTATGACTGACGTCAAGGCGCGCAAGCTCCACGAAAAATAGAA
>DASZDU010000061.1:0-4701 GCA_035941655.1 Pyrinomonadaceae bacterium
GCGCATAGCAGCCGCCCAAAGCCGGCTGGATACCGCTCAATTGCCGACGCCATTAACCTTAAAATAGTAGCGGCTCTTCGCTGGTAGTCATCATTGTCCGTCAAGAGCCCGATTCTCAATAAGACTTCCGCGGCCACCGAATTTCCCGACGGGGTGGCGTTGTCGAAAAAGTCCTTGGATCGGACAATCAATTCCTCGTGACTGCGTCCCGTGAAGAAAAAACCGCCTTCTTCGTCATCCCAGAATTCTTCGATCATTGTCGCAGTCAACTTGAGTGCTTGCTCCAGCCACTCGAGCTCACCGGTGGTCTCAAACAGCGTCAACAGTCCATCGATAAAGAACGCATAATCCTCCAGGTATGCGTTGAGCTTTGCCTGGCCATCCTTGTAGGTTCTTAAGAGCAGCCTGTCGCGGCGCAGGTTGTCGAGAACGAATTGCGCGTTTTTCTTCGACACTGCCAGGTAGTCTGGTCGTCTAAGAATTGCCGCCGCCTCAGCGAAACTCGTCAGCATCAAACCATTCCACGCGGTGAGAATTTTTTCATCCCGCGCGGGCTTAACCCGCTTTTCGCGCGCTGCAAACAAAATGGCGCGAGCTCTGGCCAGGGACTGGCTCAGTTGCTCAACCGTGACGTCTGCCGAGTCAGCCACTTGCTGCAGGTCGCGGGTGACGTTAAGAATATTTTCGCCCTCGAAGTTGCCGGTGTCCGTGAGGTTGTAGTACTCGTTGAATAAAGCTCCGTCCTGTTTGCCCAGAAGTTCCTCGATCTCGTGTTTGCTCCAAATGAAAAACTTTCCTTCGACGCCCTCAGAATCCGCATCCTGAGTGGAATAAAAGCCTCCTCGGGAATCTGTCATCTCACGTGCGACGTAGTCGAGAATTCCCTCGGCGACAATTTGAGCTGATTTATCACCACTGACCTGGTAGTAGTGAAGATAAAGGCGCGAGAGCAGGGCATTGTCGTACAACATCTTTTCGAAGTGCGGCACCAGCCAACGCGCATCAGTCGCGTAACGATGAAAACCACCCGCGAGCTGATCATATATGCCGCCCTCCGCCATCTTTCGGCAGGTGTGTCGAACTATTTCGAGAGCCTTTTGGTTGCCGGTGCGGTAATAAGTGTGAAGCAGAAACTCGAGAGTCATCGCCGGCGGAAACTTCGGAGCGCCGCCAAAGCCGCCGTTTGTTGGATCGTAGTTTCTAACAATTCCTGTGAAAGCGGTGTCGAGTAGTTCTTTGGTGAGCGGTGCATTTGACTCAGCCGCAGCAACGGCGCGTTTCAACTGGCTAAGAACTGAGACGGCAGTCTCCTGAATATCGTCGGGACGTTCACGGTAAGCGTCCGCGATACTAATGAGCACGCGAGGAAATCCCGGCATGTTGTAGCGATCCTCAGGAGGGAAGTAGGTGCCGGCGTAAAACGGCACGCCCTCCGGGGTCAGGAAGACGGTCATGGGCCAACCACCATGCTGGGTCATCATCTGCACGGCGCTCATGTATATCTGATCGAGATCAGGTCTTTCTTCGCGGTCGACCTTGATGTTGACGAAGTTCTCGTTCATCAATTTAGCGATTGCCTCGTTTTCGAAAGATTCGTGCTCCATCACATGACACCAGTGACAGGCGGAGTAGCCAATACTCAACAGCAGCGGCTTCTGCTCTCGACGGGCCACTTCGAATGCTTCCGCTCCCCAGGGAAACCAATCGACCGGATTGTGCGCGTGCTGCAAAAGATATGGACTTGTCTCTTTGCTAAGACGATTTGTGAACGTGTGTTCTGTCACAGAAATTCCCATTTCTCTTAAGATTTGAGTTCATTCTACAGACTGCTGCTGTAAACGCCGAGTGATCGTAGCGCATACTCATCCAGTTCAGAGTTCAAGCTTTAGTTTGGGTTGTCCGTAGAACAACCACTCCAGCCTAAAGGCTTAACCCTAAACTGCCGGCCTCACACGAAGCCTATTGAGTTTCAAGAACCGCGGCAGCATTTGCTATACTCGGCTAAACTGAATGGCCATTCATTTTTGTCATCATCAAGCAAGTTGTTTTGCTAGTCTGGGAAGACGTATGAGGGCTGATTAATGGAACGTGAGACGTTGGAAATGGATGTGGTGTTCGTCGGCGCTGGCCCCGCGAACCTGAGCGGCGCGCTTCATCTTGCCCGTTTGATCAAAACTTACAATCAGGCGGTGGCAAACGGTGAACGTCAGGGCGAAGCGCTTGGCGACATTGAGATCGGCGTGATTGAGAAGGGAGCCACGGTTGGCGCTCACATTCTTTCCGGGGCAGTTATGGATCCGCGGGCATTGCGAGAGCTGATTCCGGATTTTGTCGAACAGGGCGCGCCACTTGAATCACCAGTTAACGAAGACTATTTCCTCTACCTGACAAAGAAACACGCGATTCGTTCGCCCATAACTCCTCCACCGCTAAAGAACCACGGCTATTACATTGTGTCACTCAATCGCCTGACAGCCTGGTTAGGCGAAAAGTGTGAAGAGGAAGGCGTCAACATCTTTCCGGAGTTTCCAGGCGCTGAGGTTCTTTATGACGAAGACGATAGAGTTGTCGGTGTGCGCACCGGCGACAAGGGAATTGATAAGGAAGGGAAGCGTAAGCCGAACTTTGAACCGGGTGTAGACTTGCTCGCTAAGATGACTGTCCTCGGCGAAGGCCCACGCGGTTCTTTGACGAAGCAATTGACTCAAAGACTGGGTTTGGACGCCGGACGCGAGCCGCAGGTTTACAGCATTGGCGTGAAGGAGCTCTGGGAGTTACCGGACGATCGCTACCCCGCAGGCCGCGTGACGCACACGCTCGGCTTTCCTTCGGATTCTCAGACATACGGCGGTGGCTGGATCTACGGCATGCAGAACAGGATTCTGAACATCGGTTACGTTACGGGACTTGATTACAAAGATCCGCTGCTGGATCCTCACGCGGAGTTTCAACGGTTCAAGCAGCATCCGTTTCTGAGCCGGCTGCTCGAAGGCGGCAAGATGATTCGCTACGGCGCCAAAACTATTGCCGCGGGTGGTTATTTTGCCATGCCTCAAATCTACGCCGATGGGGTCTTGCTGGTGGGCGACTGCGCGGGATTTCTAAACTCGCAACGGCTGAAAGGAATTCACTCTGCGATAAAAAGCGGCATGCTGGCAGCGGAGACGATCTTTGAAGCCCTCCTGGCGCGAGACTATTCAGCAAAGCAGTTGCAGCGTTACGAGCAGCTGGTTAATGACAGCTGGATTATTCCCGAGTTGCGCAAGGTGCGAAACTTTCACGCCGGTTTCAAACACGGCCGTTGGTTGGGACTGGTAAATACCGGATTTCAATTCATTACCGGTGGCAGGGCGTGGGGTTTATTTGATCGTACCAAAGCCGAAGCGGGTCACGAGGAGATGAGGAAGCTCTCAGCTTACGGCTACCAGGGCGACAATATCGAGCAACGCTACAATGGGCTGAAGTTTGACGGCAAGATCGCTTTTAACAAGTTGACTGATGTTTACCACGCCGCGGTGGGCCATAGCGAAGATCAACCGGCGCATCTGCATGTCCTGGACACCAATATTTGTGCGACGCGTTGTGCGGAGGAATATGGCAACCCCTGTCAGCGCTTTTGTCCGGCAGCGGTTTACGAAATGGTTGACGATGGTGCAAGCGGCAGGCGTAAGTTACAAATCAACTTTTCAAACTGCGTTCACTGCAAGACCTGCGACATCATGGATCCCTACCAGATCATCAACTGGGTGACGCCTGAAGGCGGCGGCGGTCCGGATTACAAGGGGATGTAAGAACAGTGAGCGGTGGGCGGTGGGCAGTGGGCGAATCAAGGTATATCAAAAACATTGGCCGCCAGACATTAATCAACAATCTGATTCGAAACCAATCATCTAAGGTCTGCCCACTGCCCACTGCACTATTCTTCCTCGTCATCCGTTGTCATCGAAAAGTTCACGCGGCCGCGCATCACTTCTTCCAAAGCAATACGCGTGTTTTTATGTTTTAGCGTATCGATATCAATACGCGGGCGGGCGCCGCGTTGTAGTTGTTTGCTGCGCTTGGCGGCCAGAATAATAAGACGATACTTCGAATCGACCTCCTGCGCCGCGTCTTCCGTTATTTCTTCAGTCTCTTCTATTGTCGACATTTGGTTGCTGCTCCTCAAGCGGATTGAAAATATTATTAAAACAATTGTTATCTACGACTCTAACCAAGCTTACGAGTTGGGTCCTTCATTTGCGGTAAACGCCTCGACCACGCGCTTTACCTGCGCTTCCTGCCGGCTTAACCGGGCCCTCTCCGCATGGACTATCGCAGCCATTTGATTCGCGGCACGATCCAGCTCATCGTTTAGAATCACGTATTGAAAGGCTGAATAGTCTTTTACTTCCGTGGGGGCGTTACGCAAACGCAACACGAGTTCCTCGGGAGAATCTGTGCCACGCGACTGCAGCCGTTCTTTCAAAATTTCAAACGATGGCGGCAGGATAAAAATGCTAACTGAATCCGTCATTAGCTTTCGAACACTCGCGGCGCCCTGCACATCGACTTCAAGAATGATGTCGCGGCCCGCAGCGATTTCGTGTGCTACCTGTTGCCGGGCCGTCCCATAAAGCTTGCTATGCACGTGGGCCCACTCAAGAAACTCACCGGCCGCGACCATCTGTTCGAAGCTTTCCCGCGTCACGAAAAAATATTCAC
>DASZDU010000062.1:0-2762 GCA_035941655.1 Pyrinomonadaceae bacterium
CCGGATCTATTCTGACTGCTTTTGCCGTGATCTTCACTGGCGCCCTGCACTTCAATCCCGGTCTTGCCTTCGACTTTCCGCCAGGCGCATTCAACTTCTCACTCGGGTTTTTCCTGGGACTCGGCGCAGCCACACGCATCGGCATCTATGACTATCTCGGCTACTACGACATCTGTTACATCGGTGACGAGGTTCGCCAACCGGGTCGGACGATCCCGCGTTCGATCATCATTAGCGTGATCGCGGTCGCGCTCATTTACATCGCCATCAACTTTTCGATCATTGGCGTAGTACCCTGGCGTGATCTGGTTCCTGCCGATAAGCATCCTGAATCCGGCTTCGTAGTTTCGATCTTTATGGAGAAGATTTATGGCACTCGAGTAGCGACCTTGTTTACGGCGATGGTGTTGTGGACTGCCTTCGGTTCTGTTTTCGCACTACTGCTAGGTTACTCGCGTATTCCTTATGCAGCGGCGATCGACGGGTATTTCTTCAAGGTTTTCGGTTTCCTGCATCCGAAGAAAAATTTTCCGTATATCTCGTTGGTGGTCATCGGAGTAATTGCGATCATTTGCAGTTTCTTTTCGTTGGGGATGGTCATTGACGCGCTGATCACTACGAGGATCCTGATTCAGTTCATTGGCCAGATTCTCGCGGTTTCACTCTTGCGAAGAAACGAGCCCGGCATGAACCGTCCTTATCGTATCTGGCTTTATCCACTCCCCAACCTGCTGGCGCTCATGGGGTGGGTGTTTGTATTTGCGACGACCGGTTGGCAGATCATTGCTTTCGGATTAGGTTCGCTCGTGTTGGGGATCCTGTGCTTCATTATTTGGTCACGTCATACCAGCCAATGGCCGTTTGCGCCTGTTCCGCAAGAATCCTAGTGAATAGGACAAATGGGCTCCTGGGTGGTTAAAGCAAGTCGCCGCCTTCTTGGGTAATAACCTGGTTTGAAAATCTCTGCGTCCTCTGTCCTCTTTGTGCCTTATGCTGAGTATTAGTCGAAATTCACCACCGAGACCCAGAGGACACAAGGTGGCACAGAGAAAATCTAAAACTAGGTCACTATCCCTTTTTTGTGTAAAGCCAAGTAGGACAGATCAGTCTGTCACATCAGTCAGAAATGTCGCCCAACTGTCGTCGTCCAATTTCTTTGATTCTTGAATCCGACCACTTCTCGAGCGGTTGATAAGCAGGATGATTGGGTTTTTCCTGGCAGGGATTGCGGGCCGCGTTGTAACAACAAATAAGCGACCAGCGGGGATCAGGGCTAAGATTGGCATCCGAACGATGCAGCAGATTGCAGTGAAAGAAGAGCGCGGAACCCGGTTTCATCTCGCAATGCACCAGCTCTAAATGGTTGAGTGCTTCATCTACGCGATTGATATCCGCCCCGGTCTGCTCACCGGTTTTGCCGTGATCCAGTCGGCCCATGAGATGTGAACCCTTAATCACTTGCAGACAGCCGTTCTCTTTCTTTGCCTCATCGATCGCAATCAGGCAGCTGGCCATGTACGGATACAAACAACCATTCGAATACCAGTAGCCATAATCCTGATGCCACTCCCACGCGCCGCCGATCAAGGGTTCCTTGATCATTACTTTATGGTGGTAATGGTAGACCTCTCCGCGTAGTAATTGTTCCATCGCGTTAACGACGCGAGCAGAACGAACGACGGCGCTGAAGATGTCTTCACTCAAGCCGCCTGTAATCCACAACTTGCTTAAACCACTCGAGGCGTCCCGGCGCTGCTGTGACTGCTGGACTATTTTCGGATCAGCTTTGGCAGCCCGTAGTAATAAATCCACCTCTTCGGAGTCAAACATTTGTTCGATCAGTAGGTAGCCATCTTGATCGAATTGCTCAACCTGTTCTGGCTTCAACTCGTACATAAGCCTGTTGGGAGACTTCGGCGATTACTCAGGTGGCTGCGTTTCATTAGCTCGTGCGCACGATGAGCATCGGCGCGCATCCCTGGTAAATAGTGTGGGCCACATTAAATTACGACCGCTCCAGTTCTTCTACACGCAGTGTTGCTGGGATATCTGTCCACAAATTGGCCGCACGCAGAAGCAACCCGAACGGTGATCAACGCTAGCTTATTGGTAGGAATGATTGTTGGTCGGGGCGAGAGGATTCGAACCTCCGACCTCTCGGTCCCAAACCAATGGTTCGGCAAAAACGTAAGTTCTTGCCTTTTCAAAAGTTGCAGCCACCACAGATTTTCTAGGGCTTTTACATTCCGTCCCATCCGCTACTGTGCAGTATATGTGGTGTGCTGGGAATTCTGGTCACAAATTTCCCACAGCTTTACTAATGAGACCCAGTAAGCTCGTGGCGATCTCGCGATCAGCCGAGGCAAAACGTGTGTCTCTATCCGGATCTCAAACTCCTGCTCTTTGAGCTGGCGTTCGACACTCACGCGCACTCAAATCTTCAGAATAACCCGTTGATGTCGGCGTAGGAACCATTGTCGCCGCGCTTACTGAAGCTTTTTAGACTCTGCCGGCGATAACGCGATCTTCATGTCGCGCTTCTCACTTCTATTGGGACTCCCGCGGCGTCTGAATCCTTGGGAAGTATCGGGCCACGAAGAACAGGTACACGAGCCAGAAGGCAAGCCAGACGGACGCGACGATACGAAGCCTAACCAGGAACAGGACCAGACTTGGCGCGAGGAACATCATGGTATAACCAAGAAGCCAGAAGCGATCGGCTCGCCGGGCGTGCAACGCCCTGTCGGTGTCGTTCATCCCTC
>DASZDU010000063.1:0-4729 GCA_035941655.1 Pyrinomonadaceae bacterium
CTGACAGGTCAGCGCACTCCAAATCAGGCTGGTACTGATCTCATGGGACCGCACTTATCGCAACGTCTGGGTAATGCATTAGCTACGGGAATTATTGTTCAGAGTTTACAATCTAACTTATGCTACCTTCGTCCGGCCAAAGTTCGATTTCTTGCGGCCTAAGCCTAAACTAGTCACGAGTATCTGCAACGTTCTCAAGGAGAAATGAGTATGACAGAGAAACCAAGAGCCTGGAAACATTTCCTTTATCTCATAACAATCGTATTACTAATCTTTTCTCCCTTAGCCTCATCTGAATCCGCGCCGGAAAATGCATCTGCAGCACAACTTCAAGCAATCCAGAAATATATCAAGCAAAGCTGGCACACCTTGACACGCTCCAGCGCCCAGCTTGCCAAGGCCGCGCCGGATCCAAAATTCAAAGTTCCAGCTGACGGGCGCTGGCCCGTGTATGTTTCACGCCGTGAGAATATCAAAAGAATCGAAGAGACTTTACGCGCTCAAATGACGCCCGCGGATTTTGCTCAGATCCAGCTGCGACAGCTGCTGGAAAATCCGATGGACATTAAAGAGCACGGATTACTGTATCTTCCCTACCCTTACGTAGTGCCAGGCGGTCGCTTTAACGAAATGTATGGCTGGGATAGTTATTTCACTCAGGTTGGACTGGTGCGTGATAACGAAATGGTACTCGCCAAAAACATGACTGATAACTTTATTTATCAGATAGATCACTATGGGAAAATACTAAACGCCAATCGCTCCTACTACCTCTCGCGCTCCCAGCCTCCTTTTCTGACGCAGATGATCCTAAACGTCTACCGCAAAGAGCGGGATATCGCATGGTTGCGCAGCACTGTTCCGGCAATCGAAAAGTACTACCGCTTCTGGATCGAAGAACCACACCTTACGAAGGAAACAGGTCTTTCACGCTACTACGATCTCGGTGATGGTCCAGCGCCGGAAGTTTTGTCGGGCGAGCGAGATCCGCAAGGCCGCGACCATTACGACCTGGTCAAAGAGTATTACCGCACGCATGATGTTAAAGACTACGATCTGGGCCAATACTACAACAAAGAGAAGGACCAATTAACCGAGCTTTTCTACAAGGGCGACCGCACCATGCGCGAGTCGGGCTTCGATCCTTCGAATCGATTCGGGCCTTTCAACATCGACATAATTCATTACGATCCAGTGTGTTTGAACTCCCTGCTTTACCTGATGGAGACAGATACCGCCGAGATACTAAGAATACTTGGCCGCGCTCGAGAGGCGCGAGTCTGGATAAATCGCGCTGCGGAACGGAAACAAACGATCAACCGCTTGATGTGGGATGAACAGGATGGTCTGTATTACGATTACAACTTTGCTGAGAAGCGATTGCGACGGTATCCATTTGTGACGACCTTCTATCCGCTCTGGGTTGGCGTTGCTGATCGCAAACAGGCGGCACGAATCGTCGCGAACCTTCATCTCTTTGAGAGGCCTGGTGGACTCTTGACCAGCACTAACGTTAGCGGCAGTCAGTGGGACGCTCCTTATGGCTGGGCGCCCACTGAAATGTTGGCGATTGAAGGACTGCGCCGCTATGGCTACAACAAAGAAGCCGACCGGGTCGCTGCCAATTTCCTTTCCACAATTCTGAAGGAGTTCATCCAGCACAACACGATTGTGGAAAAGTATGATGTTGAGCGACGTGAATCGGAAGTTGGTGCGGGACTGAAGTTTGGCTACAAATCCAACGAGATAGGATTTGGTTGGACCAACGCTGCTTTTGTCGAGCTTTATGCGAAACTACCTGCGGCGAGGAAAAGGGATGTACTGGACCTTAGCGGATTGAAAGTTCCATAGCAGCGCGCGCTCTCCGGAGTTTGCGTTTTGGCGCTGCAACCGGCCAAAAAAAGGAGAAGCTCGGAAGGGCTTCTCCTTTCTTTGTTGGTTATGGGCCGGAAGTCGCTAAAACTTAAACTTCAAGGCGAATTGGAAATTACGCTGCGGGTCTGTACCGCCAAAGGCAGTATTTCCAATGCGGCCCGCGTTGGCTGCCGGGTTAGCCGGATCGCCGATAAAGCCATCGGGTTGATCCAGGTTTACATGATTGAAAACATTCACCGACTCGATGCGGAACTCCAGCTCCTTGGATTCGCCGAAGGCAAATTTCTTAAACAGCGAAGCATCCGTGCGCCAGTAGCCAGGACCACTTAGCGAGTTTCGCTCAAGGTTGCCGAACGTTCCCACTGCCGGGCGACCAAACGCGTTCGGGTTAAAGAATTGAGTTCGCGGTCCGCCCAAGCTCGGATCGCCAGTCAAGTCAGGACGGTTCGGCCCTGTGTCGAGTTCCGTTTGTGGCCGATCGTAACTGACGTTGAAAGGCAATCCACTCATGATGGTAGTAGTCGCATTAATCTGGATGCCGCCAACGACGTAATTGAGTGCCTTTGACGCATTCGAGAGATATTTTTTGCCACGTCCGATCGGCAACTCGTAGGTATTCGCCATCACGAAGATGTGCGTCCGATCAAAATCTTCTCGTCCGCGGTTGAGCGGGCGATTAAAAAAGAATTGCTCGGCGTCGTTAAAGACTGCTCTTTGCCAGGTGTAGTGCGCCAGCAGAGACCATCCGTCAGAAAAACGTTTGGTGATCTTCGTTTGCAGCGCATTGTAGCGGTTGTCGGCACAGTTGCAGAAATAGTCGATGCCCTGTGTCCAGCCAAAGCTGTTGAAGAAGGGTTGGCGCCTGAATCGGGCTAAATCCGCTGCTGGGCCACCTATCGCCGTGAGCACTGGATCGAAACCTTCTGCGGTACGTTGATTGACATTAGCGGCGGGACCGCCACCGGCGAAGGCATGCGTTCCCTTATTGCCGACATAGGCTATCTCAAGTGAGATGTCCTTTGTCAGTTGATGCTGTAACGTCACATTATAGGCATCAACGGCTGGCAATCGCTGCTTGAACGGTAACACTCGTGCGAAAACATCATTAGGTAAGAAGAAGCGACCATTGGATGGCAGTGATGCATTCACCTCACTGCCAACGCAGGTAGGTAGACCCCTGGAGTCAAGTGGACCCGTGCACTGGTTGGCCGGGATACTGAGGCCGAAAAAGCTAGTGAATGCTGGCGGTCCCTGGGCCAGCGTAAAGACACGATTTACCCCCATGCCGTCTATCTCCTGCACGGCTAATACGGGAAGATTTTGTGTTACGGAGTGGCCAAAGAGAGAACCGAAGACTCCAATGTCGTAGCTGCGACCATAACCTGCCCGAAGCACAGTCTTGTCAGTGAACTGATAAGCGGCTGCTATTCGTGGTGCGAGATTATAGCTGTTCTTGACGCCGCCATTGAGCGGGATGTCGCCTACACCGGCAACGAGAATCTGACCCGTGTCCAAATCGAGGTAGCCACCTTTGGCCGCGCCACTGACGGTCTGCGGGTTGATGACGTCCAATCGCAAACCGTAATTAAGCGTCAATTTTGGTGTTACGTGCCAGGTATCCTGCCCATAGTAAAAATGACGCCACTGTTTCTCACCTGCATCTATCGCTGTGCTGACATAACGTCTTAACTTCGTTACATCGCCCAGCAGAAGAGTAGCAATGCCGAGACCTCCGCCGCTCGCTCCGCTAGTACGAGCAGGATTGAAGGACAGCTCACCAGCACGGTGAGCGTCGCTTGGTACTCGCAGGTTCTTTGCGCGCCGGAAGTCGACCCCAAACTTGAAAGTGTGGTTTCCCTTCAACGTTGAAAGGTTCGTAACAAACTGGTACTGGCTCTCGTCTTGATCCAGAGGGCAGTTACAGCGATTCACTCCGAGACCGGAACCCCCGTTGAAACCGCGATCCCCTTCTGCGAAAATCGCAGGCAGACCGGAAGAAAACTCATCAAAATTCAAGCCTGGAATGCCCGCCGCTGTCGCTGGCGTAGTGCCAAAGTCGAACGGCAATACATTGACCTTGTATTTAAAGTAACCGAAGCG
This sequence comes from Pyrinomonadaceae bacterium, assembly GCA_035941655.1. Taxonomy (GTDB): domain Bacteria; phylum Acidobacteriota; class Blastocatellia; order Pyrinomonadales; family Pyrinomonadaceae; genus PSRF01. The sequence goes on from DASZDU010000063.1 coordinate 3,976, forward strand.
GAAATCGAGAACGGTCGAGGAACTCAAGGTGTAGTCAAAGCCTAAAGCGAGACTTTTGTTGCGCACCTTTGATGTGCCACCAAGAGAAACAAGTTCCTGACCCCCACCCGTGCCAAAGGCTGTCGGACCATCACGCGTGAAATCGGCCCAACTAAACCTCCCAAACAAATTGAGAGAATCTGAGATACGGCCATCTATTCGTACATCGAAAGTGTCGTTGTCGAAAAGCTCACTGCCGGAAGCAGCGTAATTGTTTCGAGTGCCGTTTTCTAAACCCGGAAGGTTAGGCAACGGGATCAGGTTCAAGAGGTTCAGAGCTTGTGGCGATAGCCGCGCCGTGGGGATGATATTCCCCGCGAACTGAGTGCGGGTGGCGACACCGGTGCCAGTCGCTGGGTCGAAAATGGCCACGCCATACGCGCTAAGATCACCCGTGCGAGCCGCAGCCGTTGGCACAGTAAGTAATCGCGTTCCCCCAACTTTACTGCGCGTCCCCTGATAGTCGCCAAAGTAAAAGAACTTGTCCTTAATGATCGGCCCACCAATGGAGCCACCGAATTGGTTCTTAATCGTATCCGGCACGAGCTTGCCCGTGACGGGATCGGGATTAGCTTGCGAAAAAGGATTACGCGCCTGGAGAACGTCGTTTTGACGGAAGTCAAAGATGCTGCCATGCATCGAGTTCGTGCCGGACTTGGTCTGCACTGAAACGACCCCGGCAATAGCCTGGCCGAATTCAGCGTCATAGTTCTGC
>DASZDU010000064.1:0-10552 GCA_035941655.1 Pyrinomonadaceae bacterium
TGGATTGAGCCGAAGTGTCTAAGGAGTCGTCCTTTACGTTTCTCGCCCACGCCGGGAATTGCCGAAAGTTCGGAAGTGAAATCACGCAGCTCGCGGCGCTTGCGATGGTAAGTCAACGCATACCGGTGTGTTTCGTCGCGAATCATTTGGAGCAGACGCAAGATTAACGAATGGGGGTCGAGGAATATCGCTTCGTGCTCGCGTCCTTTGAGGAGCAGATACGAAACTTGATTATGTTTGAAGGGAGGTTTCACAATCCCCACCATTGGGATAGCTTCGAGATCGAGTTCGCGCATGGCATCAGCGGCGGCGCTCAGTTGTCCCTTGCCGCCATCGATCATGATCAGATCTGGTAGTTGCTTACCTTCTTCCAACAAGCGGCGGTAACGACGCAACACAGCTTCATGCATCGAAGCCACATCGTTCGCTCCTTCCACCGTTTTGATTTTGAACTTCCGATACTCCGAGCGGTTCATCTTGCCGTTGTCGCAAACCACCATGCCGGCCACATTCTCCGCACCCTGAATGTGCGAAATATCAAACGACTCGATACGCGCAGGGAAGCGAGGCAATTCCAGCGTCTCCTGCAATTCCTCGAGCACGAGCTTCATGTCCGGTTTGAGAATACGGAAGCGCTGCTCAAACGCCAGCTTTGCGTTTTTTTCGCCGAGGTCGATCATGTCACGCTTCTCACCGCGTTGGCTGTGGTGAATACGCACGCGCCGCCCTTTGCGAGCTGTCAATGCTCTCTCCAACAGTTCACGGTCTTCAAAATCTACCGGGACATGAATCTCCTTCGGCACATAATCGGTGGCGTAGTACTGCGCCAGCACTTCACCCAGAAACGTTGCCGGATCGAAATCGTCTTCCGGTAAGTCTTCCCAAAAGAATTCGCGCCGGCCAACGATATGTCCTTCGCGCATGGTGAATAGCTGCAGGGCCAGTCGCGGACCCTCGCGGTAATAAGCGAAGATGTCGACGTCGGCGTCGTTTGTAGTCGCCATCTTCTGCTGTTCCGACAGCTTGATTACAGTCTTGCGCAAATCGCGATACTTCGCCGCCATCTCATAACGCAGTTCACCCGACGCCTGACCCATTCGCTCCTCGAGCGTATCAGCGAGTTCCGTATTTCTGCCTTCGAGCAACAAGCGCACGTCGCGCACGGCTTCCTGATACTGTTCCGGCGTGCACAGGCCCTTGACGCATGGGCCAAGGCAGCGCTTGATGTGATACTCAAGACACGGGCGCGGCGCCCTGCCGTCGATTTCAATGTCGCAGGTGCGCAACTGGAAGGTTCGATTGATGACGTCGATCGTTTTGCGCGCCAGGCTGGCAGGGAGAAACGGGCCGAAGTAGAGTGCGCCGTCTTTTTGAATACGCCGGGTGATAACAGCTTTCGGAAACGGCTCGTTGACTGTCAGTTTGAGATGCGGATACGACTTGTCGTCTTTTAGATTAACGTTGTAACGCGGCTTGTGTTTCTTGGTTAAGGTCGCTTCGAGAATCAAAGCTTCGACTTCGTTATCGGTGACGATAACTTCAACGTCCGCGATTTGTCTTACCAGCGCGTCGGTCTTGCGATCAAAAGGCCGCGCCTGAAAATACGAACGCACACGGCTCCGCAGACGCTTGGCTTTGCCAATGTAGATAATTTTGCCGGCGCTGTCCTTGTAGAGGTAAACGCCGGCGGAGACTGGAATTTCCTTGAGTTTTTCGGCTAATGTCACTAGTTAATACTACCGTAAACTAGATTGTAAGGTTACATTCTAACGCACCAATGACGTGAGAACCACGAACCGATACTCCCGACCCTGAGATTTCGGCCCTGGTGAATTCCAGCGCAGACCACTATGCGGTTTCCTTTTGATCTGCTTCGGAACAGACAATTCGACGCCGTAGGTTTCGGCCTGAACGCCGTCGATCATCTGATCGTTGTTCCCGAATATCCCGCCTTTGATACGAAGGTCCGATTCCTTGATCACAAGCAAACCGCCGGCGGACAAGCGGCAACCACCATGATCGCTTTGCAACGGCTTGGACTGCAGACAGCTTATGCCGGACGATTCGGCTCAGACGCGGAAGGGCAGTTTGGCTTTGCAGCACTCGCAAGGGAAGGCGTGAACAATGAATTTGCAGAGGTAGTGGAAGGAGCTCGCAATCAGGTCGCCTTTATTATTATCGACGCCCGCAACGGAGAGCGCACGATCATCTGGGACAGAGATGAGCGTTTGAGTTACACGGCTGATGAGGCTCCGATTGCCCTCGCATCGCGCGGGCGGGTGTTGCACCTCGATGCGCATGATCCGCCGGCGTGCGCCCGTATGGCCCAGGCTGCTCGCGCCGCCGGTACACTGGTCACAGCGGATATAGATAACATCTATGAAGGACTCCTCGATCTGCTGCCGCTTATCGACATACTGATCGGCTCAAGGGAATTTCCACATCGCGTCACCGGAATCGCTGACGAACGCGCGTCGCTCATCGAGTTGAAGGCTCGCTATGGTTGTGGCCTGGTGGGATTGACGAAGGGTGTCGATGGTGCGTTGATTTATTGTCAAGGCCAGTTCATCGAGTCGCGGGCGTTTGCGGTTCCTGGCGGATGCCGCGATACGACGGGCTCGGGCGATGCGTTTCACGGCGGATTTCTTTATGGTTTGCTCAGTGGAGAAGATGTTGAGCCAAGTTTGAGACTAGCAAACGCGGTGGCAGCGTTGAAATGTCGCGCACTGGGTGCGCGGACAGCGCTGCCGTCACTCAGCGAACTGAATGAATTCCTGCAATCCGGATTAACATTATGACGAGAAGGAAGGGCTCATGGACAGCTTTTCACAAAAAGCCTGCCCATCAGAACCCCGACCCCTCGGGGTAGCGACCGGCCAGTTGTTTAACTATCGAAGTGTCGGATTAGCACCGCATGAATTTGCTCAATTTCGATAGCTTGGGTTTGCTTTCTCTGTGCAACCCTTTGTGGTCTCTGTGCCTCTGTGGTGATTATTTTCCAGAAGTTTTCTACCACAGAGAACATAGAGAACACGGAGGTTGCACAGAGTTGAACAACTGGCCAGTCGCGATCGCTCGCGGTTCTGATATGCCACTACGACTCGTTTTATTTACTTGGTGAAAAGCCCCAATGGACGCGAAATTTCATCCAGCGATAGCGGCTATCAAGTCTGGCGATCTTGAGCAACTCAAAACGCTGTTGCGCGAGGACCCTTCGCTGGCGACGGCTCGATCAACCATAAGTCATCCGACACTGCTTCAGTGTTTGGCGCTTGACGCCGTCGAGGTAGCGAACAAAGTCGAAATGGCGCAGGTGCTGATTGATGCCGGTGCCGAAATCAATGAACCACTTGGCGCCGCCGCCTGTATAGACAATGTTGAGATCGCCGCGTTGCTGCTTGACCGCGGCGCCGCAATCAACGGCACCGGCAGCTGGTCGCCGCTGGAGGAAGCGCTGTACTGGAAAAACCAGGGCGTAATAGATCTGCTGCTCGCGCGCGGCGCGTCTCTTCATAACCTGCGCATCGCAGCCGGCCTTGGTCGGACAGACTTGATCGAAAGCTTCTTCCGCAGCGACGGCAGTCTGAAACCTGAAGCGGGCAAGATCGCCTGGCCATTTGGCGAACCGGAAAAATCGAATCTGGGTCGCAAAATAAAACAAGAACTGCAAGCGAAGATTGCCGCATGGTCAGACGATCCACAAGATATCATCAACAACGCTTTTGTTTATGCTTGCATGCACAACCAGGTAGAGGCCGCGAAACTGTTACTGCAGAAAGGGGCACAGATTAACGTAGTGCCTGCCGGCTTTGATTATGCAGGCACGGGCCTGCACTACGCGGCGCTCAATGGCCATCGCAGGATGGTGGAATTCCTAATCGAACAGGGCGCGGATGTGAACGTTAAAGATACCAAGGTCCATTCGACGGCCGCCGGTTGGGCCGACCATGGCGGGCATCCCGAACTCAAAGACTACCTTGATGAGATTGCCAGGTCGCAGACTCATTAGGGGCTTTGCACAGCGCGTCTACTGAGAGCGCAGACATGCTGTCTGCAATGAGCGCGCAGCCCGAAGGGGGTTTGATTCACCGGTCTAAAACCGTAAGCTTTAGCCCAAGCTGAGAGACATTCAAGCGTTTTTCGCGCTGCGCGCTCATTGCAGGCAAGATGCCTGCGCTCCCAGCGAACATTGGATCCGACTGCCCACGGTTCTATATGGCCAGTCCGACACATTTATTTTGCTTCCCTGCGAAGCCCCTTCGAACCATGCGACTGACTAGCAGCCTATTGTTCTGGCTATTGTTCCTTCCAGCAACGATTTCTGCTCAACAGGGCCTAACGCGCTATGTCGATCCTTTCATCGGCACCGGCGGACATGGCCACACATTTCCCGGGGCCACAATGCCGTTTGGTATGGTCCAGCTCAGTCCTGACACTCGCTTGAGCGGCTGGGATGGGTGTTCTGGCTACCATTATTCCGACAATGTCATCTACGGTTTCAGCCACACACATCTGAGCGGCACCGGCATTTCTGACTACGGCGATATCCTGCTGATGCCGATCGCCGGCGATCCGTATCTCGACGCGCTCGTCGATGGCAAGACGGATAAGGGCTACGCGTCGCCGTTTAGTCATCGGAATGAAAACGCCTCGCCGGGTTATTACTCGGTGCTGCTTGACGACGGCAACATCAGGGCTCAACTCACAACCACGAAGCGCGTGGGCTTTCATCGGTACACCTACCCGCAGGGTAGTCGTCCCAACATCATCCTCGATTTAGTCCACCGAGATACCGTCCTCGATTCATATCTGCGCATCATCGATACCACGCACATTGAAGGCTACCGGCGCTCAAGCGGCTGGGCCCAGGATCAGATTGTTTATTTCGTCGCCGAGTTTTCGCAGCCGTTCGGGTTTGATATCGCCCTGGGCGGCAAGCTCAACGGCAAGCTGGACCACCCTTTGAAAGAAGCGCGCGGAAAGAGCATTAAAGCAATTTTTGGGTTCCCTCTAAGCCGCGGACCCATTGAAGTAAAAGTTGCACTCTCCGCCGTTAGTCTCGAAGGCGCTCGTCGCAATCTCGCTGCTGAATTGCCGGGCTGGGATTTCGAAAACGTTGTGAATCGCGCGGACGGCGCCTGGAACCGCGAGTTAAACCGCATCTCAGCCAGAGGTGGCAGCGATGATCAACTGAAGATTTTTTATACAGCGCTTTATCACACGATGATTGCGCCGAATCTGTTCATGGATGTTAACGGTGAGTTTCGCGGCCGCGACCTGCGAACACACACTGCCGAAGACTTCGAAAATTATTCAGTCTTCTCGTTATGGGACACATTTCGCGCAGCGCATCCGCTCTACACCATAATCGAGCAGAAGCGCACGGCTGATTTCATCAATACCTTTCTGGCGCAGTATGAACACGGCGGACGGCTCCCGGTTTGGGAACTTGCCGGCAATGAGACTGACACGATGATCGGCTACCACGCCATTCCAGTGATCGCCGACGCTGCTCTAAAAGGCATCCCGGGCTTTGATCGCGAAAAGGCTTTCGCCGCCATGAAGCACAGCGCTGAACTCAAACATTTCGGCCTGGCCCCCTACCTTGCTCGCGGCTACATCAGCATGGAAGACGATCGCGAATCCGTCTCGAAGACGCTTGAGTATGCCTATGACGATTGGTGCATTGCGGAAATGGCACACCTGCTCGGTCATGAAGCGGATTACGAACACTTCTCCAGGCGCGCGCAGTTTTACCGCAACGTGTTTGATGAGAGAGCGGGCTTTGCGCGACCGCGTAAAAATGGCGGCTGGCTCAGTCCATTCGATCCGCGTGAAGTCGATTTCAACTTTACCGAAGCCAACTCGTGGCAGTACAGCTTCTTCGTGCCACACGATGTGTCTGGGCTGATCGACTTGTTGGGTGGGAAAGAAGACTTTGCGCGGAAGCTCGACAAGTTGTTTAGTGCGGAGAGTAAAACCACCGGTCGCGAACAAGCCGACATCACCGGACTAATCGGCCAGTATGCGCACGGAAACGAGCCCAGCCATCACATGGCCTATCTTTATAACTACGTAGGCCAGCCCTGGAATACACAGTGGCGCGTGAGTCAGATCATGGACCGCTTCTATTTGGCGGAACCTGATGGCCTGATTGGCAATGAAGACTGTGGACAGATGTCTGCGTGGTATGTGCTGAGTGCAGCGGGTTTCTATCCGGTTACGCCGGGAGCGCCGAACTACGCGATTGGTACGCCATTGTTTCAGGAGTTGCGCTTCAATCTCGAAAGCAGAAAATCTTTTGTGATCAAAGCGCGCGATGTTTCCGCGCAGAATATTTTCATCCAGAGCGCGACACTCAACGGCCAGCCGTATTCTCATTCGTACCTGCAGCATAAAGATCTTATCAACGGCGGCGAGCTGGTTTTTCAAATGGGCCCGCGACCGAATACGAGTTGGGGGTCAAAGAGCGACGATATTCCGTTGTCGAAGATTTCCGGCGAAAAGATCGTGTCCGTACCGTTGATTGAAGCCCCGGCAAACACGTTCAAGGGGCAAATGGAAATTGGCATACGAGCGCGGTTCAACGACGAGCGTGTCTACTTCACCACGAACGGGTCCGAACCTGATACGAGCTCGCCGGTTTTTGAAAAGTCATTCGTCATTAGCGACACGACTACAGTGAAAGCTATAGCGGCGAGCGGCAACGGCAACAGAAGCTTGTCCACGACCGCTGTCTTTCGACGCATACCACACGATTGGAGCATCAACATCGCCTCGCATTACAGCTCGCAGTACGCTGCCGGCGGCGAGCTGGCAGTGATTGACGGTATCCGCGGCAACCGGAACTTCAGCACGGGCTCGTGGCAGGGTTATCAGGGCCAGGATTTCGTAGCGATCATCGATCTGGGCAAGGTTCAGGATATCAATAAAGTCGGCGCGGGATTTTTGCAGGATTTGAGTTCGTGGATCTGGATGCCGCGGCGGGTCGAGTTTGAGTTCTCAATCGACGGCCAGGAGTACGCTTCCGCTGCAACGATTGCCAACGAAGTCCTGGACAAAGAGTACGGCGTTATTGTGCGAGACTTCATCCGGACTATTGCGCCTCGCAAAGCGCGCTACGTCCGCGTCAAAGCCTATAACTATGGACGCATTCCCGAGTGGCACCCGGGCAAGGGCGGTGAAGCCTGGATCTTTGTTGACGAAGTTATTATTCAGTAAGTTGCTGGGAATTCGGGTTTGCTCTGTGCCACCACAGAGATCACAGAGGACCCACAGAGATTTTCAAGCCGGACATCCAATTGCCACGTGCCAATCGTTTCACCAAAGGGAGCACACCGTCATGGATAAATTGTTTCTGCCAGTTCTGCTGGGCACAAATCGCAAGAACCGTAACAGCGTGCATCCGGCTAAATGGCTTGTTGGGGAAATGGAGAAGCGCGAAGAAATTCAAACGCGTCTGTTCGACGTCAGCGAATTCGCGCTGCCGCACGACGATTACGGTCAAGGACTCAAAGATCAGTTTCCCGAGTGGCGTGATGCGATCATCAGAGCAGACGGATTGGTGATCGTGACGCCCGAATACAATCATGGTTATCCGGGTACGCTAAAAGCCGTGCTCGATCTGTTACTGCGTGAGTATGTGCACAAGGCGGTCGCGTTTGTCGGTGTTTCGGCGGGCTTATGGGGTGGCACGCGTGTGATTGAGGCGATGGTTCCGATGGTGCGCGAGCTTGGTCTGGCAGTTACTTTCTCCGACCTGAACTTTCCCAAAGTGCAGAACACATTTGATGCGGAAGGGAAACTTTTGGATCCAGCCTTTGAGAAGCGCTCGAAGGATTTTTTAGATGAACTCGTTTGGATGGGCCGCACGTTGAAGTGGGGGCGCGAAAATGTGCCGTCGAAGTTCCATCCGATGCAGCCGCTCTGATTCACGCGCCGGCCGGCGCAGCGACCGCCAAATGTTTTCTGAACAAATCAAGCACGCGACGCCACGCATCAGCCGCCGCCGCAGCGTCGTAGACTTCGGGCCGCGTGTCGTTGAAAAAGGCGTGGTCGGCGTCATAGGTGACGACCTCTAGCGGTAAATCATACTTCCGCGCCGCTTCAATTAACTGATTCACTTTTTCCGGATTGATCCAGGCGTCACGTTTACCGGCGATAAAAAGCGTCGGCACACTTAGCTGTTTCAAAACATCCTTTTCAGGAAGGTCGCCGTAGAAAGGCGCGGCTGCTGACAACTCAGGCAGCTCGCAGGCGCCGCGGAGCGCGTAGATGCCGCCCATGCAGTAACCAGTGATGCCAACCTTCCGTACGTTGTAGCGCTGCTTCGTTTCAGCGATGGCTTGACGAATTATTTCCATGCCGTCGGCTAACGCCAGTTCGCGCATGAACTTTGCCGCCTCGTTTGAGTCTTTAGCGAGTTTGCCGCGATACAGATCCGGCGCCACGCAAACAAAGCCTTCAGTCGCATAGCGGCCGGCGATGTCGCGTATGTGATCGTTGATGCCCCAATACTCCTGAATCAAAATCACCGCCGCCGTTGTGTCGTTGTCCGGGCGCGCTACATACGCAGTGGTCGCGCCGCCTGAAGTGTTTAAGTTGAGTGTTTCTGTTTTCATCGAAGGTGCTCCGAAGTAGACTATTGCGCCCCGAATTATAACTCAGGTCAGAGGCGCGAACGGAATCAGAATTTCTGTCGTTGACATGAGGTCAGTACCACCTCGCGGTAGCGGGTGGGTTGCCTTCGGATTGGGCGATCACGAGATCCTGATAGACGCTGTAATTCAAGTACCGAATCTATGACCCACCCGCTACCGCGTGGTGGTACTGACCTCACGCCCCGGGCTACAGTTTCTTTTGAGCAAGTGATATAAGACTCTCGATCTGCTATCAGTCTTCCGCCGCGTTAGACAAAAACATATGAAAGCTTTTCTTGCTCTACTAACAGGATTCATTTCCGCCTTTGTCTTAGCTTCACCAGCAGCGAAACTCGCGCCTGCGGATCTGGTCTTCAAGAACGGCAACGTCTACACGGTCCACGACCGTCAACCCACGGCAGAAGCGGTTGCAATCACGGGCGATCGCATTATTTTTGTCGGCTCAAATGTCGAAGTTCAAAAGTACATAGACAAGAATACGCGGGTCATTGATCTTGCGGGCAAGACGATGTTGCCCGGCTTGACTGACGCGCATCATCATCTTTCAGGTGTCGGCTTTCGCGAGATGACGCTCAATCTGGAAGGCATAACGAGCCTCGAAGAGTTTCTCGCGAAAGTTAAAGAGCGCGTCAATCAGAAACAGCCGGGTGAATGGGTTACGGGTCGCGGTTGGATTGAAACTTTCTGGAAACCGCCCGTATTCCCGACGCGATGGGACCTCGATAAAGTCGCTCCAAACAATCCGGTGTTTTTGGACCGTGCTGATGGGCACGGCGCGGTTGCAAACAGTGCGGCTTTGAAGATTGCCGGCGTTGACAAGAATACGGCCAGCCCTTTTGGCGGCGAGATTTCAAAAGACAAACAGAGCGGCGAGCCAAACGGAATGTTGTTGGACGCGGCACAGGATCTAGTACAGCGCCACATTCCCGGAACGACAGCGGCTGAAGCTGAACGTGCCGTCGCGCTTGGAGTCGAGCGCGATATACAACTTGGTTGGACCCAGGTGCAGGATCCGGGCGGCAGCTTCGCTGAAGTTGAAATATTTAAAAAGCTCTACGCCGAAGGAAAAATTAAGCTGCGAATTTACAAAGCGCTTTCCGCCCCGGGCAGGGAAGCTCAGCGACTCATGCGCGAGGGGACAATCATCGGCGCTAGCAACCATCACCTGACAGTGCGCGCGCTTAAACTTTATGCCGACGGGTCGCTCGGTTCGCGCAGCGCTGCCTTGTTGCAACCGTATGCCGACAAGCCTGAGACGTCCGGGTTTCTGACCATTAAAGAGGAAGATTTGCAGCCGCTATTGCAAGAGGCGTTGAGAAAAGGCGTTCAGATCGAGACACACGCAATTGGGGATAAGGGGAACCGTTTTATTCTCGATCAATACCAGAAGGCGATGAACGCCGTGCCGAAGGCGGAATGGAAAATCAAAGAACCGCGCTGGCGCGTCGAGCACTCGCAGATAGTTAACCCAGCGGACATTCCGCGATTCGCTAAGCTCGGTGTGATTCCTTCGATGCAGCCATCACATGCCATCGGTGATTTACATTTCGCGCCCAGCCGGCTTGGAATAGCGAGACTTGCCGGCGCTTATGCGTGGCAGAGTTTTATCAAGTCGGGCTCAATTGTCCCCGGCGGCTCTGATGCTCCGGTTGAACGGGGCGAGCCGATGATTGAATTTTACGCGGCCACAGCGCGCAAGGATATCAAAGGATTTTCCGGCGAAGGCTGGCATCCCGAGGAAGCAGCTACGCGCGAACAGGCGCTCAAAATGTTTACCATCTGGCCCGCCTACGCTGCGTTTGAGGAAACGCTGCGCGGTTCGATTGAAGTCGGCAAGCTTGCCGACTTTACCGTACTCTCAGCTGACATCATGAAGATTCCCGAAGCGGAGA
>DASZDU010000065.1:0-4222 GCA_035941655.1 Pyrinomonadaceae bacterium
TCGCAGACGGTCGGCCTGCCGTTGTGCGAACTTCTGGGCGCACATTCGCGCGCTATTCCATCAGGTGTGGCAATTGGTATTTATGATCATATCGAAGGGCTGCTCGAGCGAGTCGACCGTTACCTGGCCGAGGGCTATCAACGAGTGAAGTTGAAGATCCAACCAGGCTGGGACATTGAGCCGGTGGCGTCAGTGCGCGAGCGGTTTCCCGACGTGCCGCTAATGGTTGACGCCAACGCCTCGTACTCGATTGCCGATCAGGAAATATTTCAAAAGCTTGACACGTTTGGATTGATGATGATCGAGCAGCCGCTGGCACGTGAGGCCCACGACCAAGCCGCTCAGTTGCAGCGAATTCTGCGTACCGCGTTGTGCGCTGACGAGTCAGCCGAATCGCTGGAGGCTTTGGGCTCTCTGATCGAAAAGCACGCCGCTCGCATCGTCAACATTAAGATCCAAAGAGTTGGAGGTCTGAGTGAGGCGTGTTTGATGCTGGAACAGGCTCGCGCCGCCGGGCTCGAATGTTGGGTAGGCACGATGCCGGAACTCGGTGTGGCCTCCGCTCAGGGACTTCATCTGGCGGCGCACACCGGTTTCACTTATCCCACAGACATCGAAGCGTCGGGGCGCTGGTACGTTGACGACGTGATCGAGCCACCCATCCAGATCGATCACCACGGTTGGATTCGGCTGCCAGCTGGATTCGGGGTGGGCTTCAGTGTGTCGCGCGAGAAAGTGGAGAAGTATCGGACTACCTTCGAGAAGTTCGCGGCTTAAGGTTTCGCGAACGCTCGGAATCGAGGGGGACACATATTTTATGAAAGCTATCTTAAGCAGCACCCAACTCCGGCTAATTGGTGGCATCATATTTCTTGCAAGCACTTTGTTAAGCGGTCTAACGGCGCAAGCGCAAGCCTTTGAGGATGCGCCGCGCGTTTGGGAAGCGCCGCTGGTGATCCCCACCTACGAGTTAGGCCCTCCCAACCCTTATCCGGCGCTGCTCGATTGGCAACGACGGAAGTGGCGACCAGTTTATCCTTATCCGTTTCTCGATGCCTTGAACAACAAGCGCACAGAGAAAAGTCACAAGGCAGTGTATCTGGAGAACGAATACTTGCGCGTTACAGTCCTTCCCGAGTTGGGCGGACACGTCTACCAAATCTTCGACAAGACACTAAACCGCCATATTCTCTACTCAAATCCTGTTATGAAATATGCAATGGTGGCATTGCGAGGCGCTTGGGTCTCTGGTGGGATCGAGTGGAATTTTCCGGATGGACACACGCTGACGACCGTTGCGCCGATTGATTACGTGACGCGCACGGAACCTGACGGCAGTGCCGCAGTGGCGGTCGGCGATACCGAGCGCGTGCAGGGAATGCAGTGGCAAGTCATCATTCGACTTCGTCCGGGCAGTAGAGTGGTCGAGACGGAAGTCACACTCAACAATCGCCGTGCTGTTCCCGGTCGTTACTGGTACTGGTCAACTGCCGGCGCCCCCGCCACCGCTGACATGCGTTTTATCTATCCGATGCGCGAGGCTTATCCGCATGCGTTCTGGCCTGTCTTCTCGTTTCCGAAAGAGAAGGGAGTTGACCTGAGCAAGTTTAGCCAGGTTCCCAACTTCCTCTCGCTTTTCGCCCGTGACACTAAACGCGATTTCTTCGGTGTCTATTACGAGCAATCGGATTGGGGTGTGGTCCATGTTGCCGATCATCGCGAGCTGCCGGGCAAGAAAACCTGGACGTGGGGAACAGACGATAACGGCGACGTCTGGATAGACAAGTTAACCGATGGCGGCGGTCAATACGTCGAGTTCCAGGGCGGTCGTTTCGAAACTCAGATGGAACATCAATTCATTGCGCCGCATCGCGTTGAACATTTCTTCGAATACTGGTTTGGCGTGAATCGGCTGGGGGGCGGCTGGGACGAAGCGACGCGCGATGCGGCTTTGCGGGTCAATGTTCAGGGTAATCGCGCCGTCGTCACCGCAAACGCAAACGCGCGTTTCAGTGACGTTGAGTTTGCCGTTGAAAGCAACGGTACACGACTGCGCAGTGATCGCGTCGATTTTGATCCGGCAAAGACTTTCTCAGCCACGATCGACTTGCCCTCCAAAGCCGTAGGTCAGCCTTTGAGCATTAGTTTTAAAACTAAAGATGGGCACACTCTAATTCATTACCGTACCGACACTCCAGTGGATGCTAATCCCGATTTCAAGCCGGCAACGCGTCCTATTCCTGACCCCAAGATCGCCGCCAGTGCGGAGCAAAGTTATATCGAGGGCGTTGCTTTCGATAAGAAGAGCAAAGAACGCGAATCGCGCGCGGCTTATCAGGAGGCGCTCAAACGCGATTCCGGGTTTGCCTCCGCGCATATTGCCCTGGGCCTTTCTTATTACCGCAGCGGCGAGTATGAAAAAGCCGCCGATCATCTGGAGCAAGCGTTGCGGCGTAACAAAGATGCCGGGGACGCGCATTACTACCTTGCCCTGGTCAGACGCGCGCAGGGACGGACGTCTGAGGCGGCAGATCATTTGACTTGGACAGTGCGTTCGGGTCATCGCGAATCCGTCTCACGATATGTGCTCGGCGAGATGGCGCTCGCGGAAGGTCGCACGCCGCAAGCGATTGCACATCTTTCACAGGCGGTCATGCTCGACCCACGAGATTTTAAAGCGCGTACCGTACTGGCTCTTGCTGAACGCCTGGCTGGAAAACTCGAAACAGCACAAGCGCGCATCGACGCGGTTGTAAACGAGTTGCCGATTGATTACCTGGCGCTGCATGAGCAATACGAAATCAGCAAGGCCGCCAGTCACGAAGTTAGGGCCACAACTGCCTGGAACCAACTTTGGCATCTGCTTTCACGGGAACCCGACGCCGTGCTCGAAGTTGTATTTGATTATGCGAGCGTGGGACGACGTCCGGAAGCTCGGCGGATTCTCGCGGAGGCGATCAAGCGATCGCAGGAACGAACAGCAACCGGCGAGTCGAAACGAGTTTACCCGATGCTTTATTACACACTCGGCTATTTGTACGAGCAGGACGGTGATTCCGAGCGAGCGCGCGATTATTACAGACTGGGCGCGAAAGGTGATCCTGCTTTTGTCTTTCCGCATCGGGTTGAAGAGATTGATGTCTTACGTGCGGTTGTCGCGTCGAACCCAAACGACGGCCGCGCGATTTACTACCTCGGAAATGCGCTCGCTTCCAAAAATCGCGATCAGGAAGCATTAACGGCTTGGCGTCAGGCCGTAAAACTCGATCCTTCAAACGTAATCGCTCAGCGTAATTTAGGTCGTGCGCTCTGGCTGGCGGCACAGAATAAAGCAGAGGCGGCGCGACAGTATGAGCGGACCATCGCCATAGCTCCCGATGATTTTCATCTCTATGTCGAGTTTGACAAACTGCTTACGGAGATGGGCGCTACGGATCGGCGCGTGAAGTTGTTGGAGACAGCGCCTGCAGCTGTTCGAGCGCAATCGGCGGCCGTTCAATCGCTCGCTTCAGCCTACATAGAGGCCGGCAGATTCGCTGACGCTGCAGTATTGCTCGCAAGAACGACTTTCACTTCCGGCGAAGGCGAGGATGCCGCGCTGGCACTCTATCGTAAGGCTCATTTGGGGATGGCGCGGAAGTACCGTCAATCAGGAGATCATCAGAAAGCAGCGGCGGAGTATGCTGTGGCCACTGAGTATCCGCGTAACTTTGGTGTCGGACGCCCCGCGATGCAGTCGCAAGCGCGGGAGTATGTAGCTGCGGCTCGCGAATACGAAGCTGCGGGTCAACGCGACGAAGCGGAACTTTGGTGGCAACGGGCTGCCTCCGAGGAACTCAATCCTCCCTCCCAGCCCGAAGAGCCCTGGTCCGAGCATTATTTCTATAAGGCCGTTGCTCTCGAACATACCGGACGCCACACGCAGGCGCGAGCACTCTATGAGCGACTGGCGCGACTTAACGATGAACAGCGAATGCTCGAATCAGAACCCTGGCCGCCTGCGGGCGCAATTCGATTCGTGCTTGCCGGCTCCGGGTTAAAAGCGCTCGGTCGTAAGGAGGAGGCGCGCGTGGCGCTGGAACGCGCCTTGAAGTTGGATCCGCAGAACGAATTGGCTCTGGCCCAACTGGCAGAACTGAAGAGCGGGCAAAATGCTGCAGTTGGCGGCCGTGCCGGCAGCCATTGAGTATGAAAAGAAACACCATTTGGCTGATGTTTGGTC
>DASZDU010000066.1:0-8884 GCA_035941655.1 Pyrinomonadaceae bacterium
GGTAGTTTTATAAATGTCTCAAACTTCTTACGGTTACAATACTGTAGCCAGCGTCGTCAGGCCGCCGCAGAACCAAAGCGCTGACAGGTCAGCGCACTCCAAACAGATGCCCGTAGTAAACGCGGGTTTCGTATTCAAAACTAACGATGCCGTTTTGCTGGTTTGCCACGAATATTTCTTCGAGTTCACGAAGCATTGGTTTGAAACCGGGATGTCCGGCGTCCGGCGTGTACGATGAGGAAAGAAGCCGTCCTCTTAACGATTCGAAGTCAAAATGTTGCGCGTTTTCCAATATCTTTAACTGAAACGTCCGCGGGAAGAAAAAATCAGCAATTTTTCCGGTGACATTCTCGTGTCGCACTTTTCCATAGTCTGTGCCGTAACGAAGCAGAAGATTTTCATACTGCCGCAGGAACTCGGTTGAATCCAGCCGCCGCTCATTCCAAATGAGAACTACCCACCCGCCGGGTTTTAAGATTCGCGCGAACTCAATTCGCGATTTATCACGTTCAAACCAATGGAAGGCTTGCGCAGCGGCGACAAAGTCGACGCTCGCGGTTTCCAGCGTGGTTGCTTCTGCCGTAGCCTCGACGCTGGTGAACTTTTTCGATGGGTTCAAGAGTTGTTCCGCAATCAGCCGCATCGCAGCATTTGGCTCGACCGCAAAAACCGAATTACCGTTTTTCAAAAACAGCTCCGAAAGTATGCCGGTTCCGGAACCAATGTCCGCGATTATTGAGTCTGGAGTCAGCCCGCAGTCCGATTTAAGTATTTCCATAACGCCGGCCGGGTAGCCTGGCCGGTAAAGGGCATAGTTTTCAGCCCGATTCGAAAAGCGTGTTACCGGATCAGTCATAACAGGATTCTAGCCGCAAAATGTTCAACAGTAGAGAATTGGAGCGAGATCGAAATGAGGTAGTACCGCGCGGTCCGCACGTGGGCACGCGGTGCACATCCCGTAACGTACGGATCCACCCCTACCGCGCGGTGGTACTGACCTCACCACCCCTGCCCGGCGGATAAAGCCTGACGAATACTCGATGCGCCAACAAAAGCAGCAGGATAAAAGCGAACGTCAGCGGCAGACGAGTGTCTGACTTCACAAAAAGCCAGAAGTGCAACGCTCCGGCAACGCCGGCCGCATAAACAAGTGCGTGCAGCCTGCGCCAAGCCTTCCCGCCCAAACGCTTGACCATTCTGTTTGTGGACGTAATTGCCAACGGCGACATTAGCAGAAATGCCGTCATTCCAAACGCAATGAACGGGCGGGAAACAACATCGCCGGGAATACTGCGAAAGTTGAAATACCGATCAAACCCCACGTAAGTCATCAAGTGTAGAAATCCATAGAAGAACGCGAATAGTCCCAGCATCCGGCGATACTTGATTAGACCGTTCCATCCTGTGATTTTCCTTAGGGGTGTAACGGCGAGCGTAATCATCAGGAAAACGAGCGTCAGCATTCCCGTCGTGCGCGTCATGAACTCCGGAGGGTTCGGACCGACACGTTCGTGGTAGACATCCCACAACAGCAACACCAATGGCACCAGGGCGTTAGTGAAGAGCAGGAATTTTGAAAAGCGCAAGTTATCCATATCAGTAGCTGGTGAACCGTGTCATCGTCGAATGTCCAATGTCCAGTGTCCGGAACTAACGGTTAGCAGTTTCGATTGCGAATCTTCAAGACCAACATTCAACAGTGGAAACCGGACATTGGACATTGGACATTGGACTTTAGTAATTCTTCCGTAAATCCATGCCCTCATACAAATGCGCGACCTGTTCCGCATAGCCATTAAAAAGCAGCGTATCTCTCGAGCTGAAAGTTGATTCCCCAATCCGGTGCTCTTGCTCCTGACTCCAGCGTGGATGCGAAACCTTGGGATTGACGTTGGAATAAAACCCATATTCGTTCGGCGCTTGAAGGTTCCAGGTTGTCGGCGGCTCATCGGCGACAAGCGTTATTTTCACTATAGACTTGATGCTCTTGTATCCGTATTTCCAGGGAACTACCAACCTGACGGGTGCACCGTCCTGTGGCGGCAGAACCTCCCCGTAAAGGCCTGTGGCCAGGATGGTGAGGGGATGCATTGCCTCATCGAGCCTAAGGCCTTCCACGTAGGGCCAGTCGAGTACTCCGGTTGATTGGTTAGGCATCCGTTTTGGGTCGTACAGCGTTTCGAAAGCGACGTATTTTGCCTGCGACGAAGGTTCCACTTTTTCAAGCAGCTTCGCGAGCGGAAAGCCAACCCAGGGAATCACCATCGACCAGCGTTCGACGCAACGTAAGCGATAAATGCGTTCCTCGAGGGGAAACTTCAACAACTCCTCCAAACCGAAGGTTCTCGGCTTATTGACCAAACCGCCAACAGAAACATTCCAGGGCTTGGTAACGAAACCGGCGGCGGCGATGGCCACACCCTGTTTGTTCGTCGAAAACTCATAGAAATTGTTGTAGTTGGTAATGTCTTCAATGGACGTGAGTTGCTCATTGGTGGTGAAGCCGTCACGCGCGGCACTGTCGGGCTTTGCAACGGCGACAAGAGTTTCGCCTTTGGCTTTCTCAACCGGTGGCGGGTTCAGCGCTCGGTAAAGCAGGGCGGTTGCGGCTGTTGTGCCCAGCAGCGCGCCACCTCGGATAAACTGGCGGCGGTTTAGATAACTTTGTTTGTCGGTTATCTCGCTGGACTTGATACCACTTTCGAACTTCTGCATAACTTCCGCTCCGCGGTCGGTAATGACCTAATTCCAGCTTCCTCTGTGCCGCCTTTGTGTTCTCTGTATCTAAGTGATGGATTTAGTCGGCAAACAACCACCACAGAGGCAGAGAGGACGCACTGGGAAATTCAAACCACGTCTCTCCTTGGAACTAAAACCTTGAGTTAGCTAGTTAGATAACGTAATAGTATCGCCAATTCATCGTTAGGCTCCAATCGCGAATGCCTAAAGCTTAGAAGCTTTCAAAGAGCAAAAGGATTCATACTAACTTGCCGGAAGCGCCGCAATCCGTAGCCGTTGTTCCTCCCGCAGAAGCCCATTCAGATCAAATGCCCTTTAAGAGTCGCCTTATCCGTTGGGCGATCGTACTGCTGGCCGGCTTCGCGGTTCTTTTGATTCCTGTTCCTACGGGTATTGCCAAACAGTCGTGGCACTTGCTCGCAATCTTCGTCTCCACCATCGTCGGGTTAATCGTCAAGCCCATTCCCGGCGGGGCAATCGTACTGTTCGGGGTTGCAACGTTAGCTCTGACGGGGACACTTCCAGTCGAGGGCGCGCTTAGAGGCTACGGTGATCCAATAGTTTGGCTGGTGCTGGCGGCATTTTTCATGTCGCGAGGAATGATAAAGACGGGCTTGGGCAGACGAATTGCCCTTCTGTTCATCCGCGCCATCGGCCGCCACTCATTAGGCTTGGGTTATGCACTCGTCTCGACCGACATGCTGCTCGCCATGGTCATTCCTTCCAATGGCGCACGCGCCGGCGGGATCATCTTTCCGGTAGCAAAAAGTCTTTCGGAAGCTTACGACTCGAGACCGGGCGAGACGGCCGGGCGACTTGGTGCGTTTCTGATGACGTTAATCTACCAGTGCGACGTCATCGTCGGCGCAATGTTTATCACCGGACAGGCTTCAAACGTATTGATCGCAAAGTTTGCACAGCAGGTCACGGGGATCCAGTTAACTTATGTCAGCTGGGCACTGGCAGCAGTCGTCCCTGGACTGGTGTCGCTCGTAGTGGTTCCTTTGGTGCTCTATCGAATTTTCCCGCCGGAAATAAAACACACGCCCGCGGCTGCGGAATTTGCTGCCGAAGAATTGAAGCAGTTGGGTCGCATGAAATCCGGCGAGAAACTGATGTTACTGGTGTTCGTACTGGTCGCAAGCTTGTGGATGACGGGCGCCCTGCATGGAATAAACTACGCCGCCGTCGCCCTGTTGGGCATTTGCGTGCTGTTGTTGTTCGGAGTGTTGAACTGGCAGGACGTTATCAGCGAGCGCGGGGCTTGGGACGTGTTCATCTGGTACGGGGGATTGGTCAGAATGGCGGAAGCGCTCGGTGAAACGGGAATCACTAAGCGTTTTGCTGAAACTGCCGGCAGCTTCACCGTTGGCTGGAGATGGTGGGCAGCGCTCGCCGTTCTTTTGCTAGTTTATTTTTATGCACACTACGGCTTTGCGAGCATTACCGCGCATGCCACGGCAATGTACACGCCATTCCTGGTGGTAATAATTGCTGCCGGCGCTCCGCCTTATCTCGCAGTGTTATCCCTGGCGTATTTTTCCAATCTTGACGCGTCGTTAACCCACTTCGGAACAACCCCGGGACCGATTTATTTTGGCGCCGGCTACGTAAAGCAGAAAACGTGGTGGAAACTGGGATTAATAACATCGTTTATAACGATAACAATCTGGGTGATCCTTGGATTTACCTGGTGGAAAATTTTGAAATTGTGGTGAAGAATCGGTGGTGGAGACGAACAGCTTTGGTGACCACGGTACCTCTCAATAACAAAGCGCTCGGCGGTCGCGGATCCAAACGCACGTTGATGATTTGCGGAATGCTCGTTGCTGCCC
Organism: Pyrinomonadaceae bacterium; assembly: GCA_035941655.1. Lineage (GTDB taxonomy): Bacteria > Acidobacteriota > Blastocatellia > Pyrinomonadales > Pyrinomonadaceae > PSRF01. Next base: position 4,575 of record DASZDU010000066.1, read on the forward strand.
GTGACGAATATGGTAGTTAAGTCACTCGCATGGGCACTACCTGAATTGTCCAAACGAGATGCGGACTCTGTTAACACCCTCTTGCAAAAACATTTGGACGCGCTGGCGCCCTGCATCGTCAGAGAAGTAAGAACAAACTGCAAACAGGTTTAAAGAATGCACGAATATAGTGAGTTGTCCCAAAGGCCACGTATCACTTGAGGTTAATCGAATATGGCGGGATATTCCGGCACACCACTGGCAAAAAAACTTGGACTCAAAGACGGATTTCGCGCTGGCTTTGTAAATCCCCCAAAAGGATTCGATCAGGATCTTGGCAAGCTGCCTGCAAATGTTGAAATCTCCCGGGAAACATTGCGCAAGCCTCTGGATCTGATTGTTTTGTTTGCTAATTCGCAGCAAATGTTGAAAAGGGAATTTCCCAGACTCGCCCGGAAACTTGCCGTAAACGGAATGCTTTGGATCGCATGGCCAAAAAAATCTTCCGGAGTAATTACGGACCTTTCTGACAATAGTGTCCGCGAGATTGGATTGGCTGCTGGACTCGTGGATGTAAAAGTCTGTGCCGTCAACAACATTTGGTCGGGACTAAAATTTGTTTACCGTCTAAAAGATCGGTGACTCGACAGAGAGCGATCAGCAATCACACAACGCGCCATTGTTCAACGTTGATCTCTCGTGTACCGCTGTAGGCAATTTTGCGATCACCTAAATAAATCGCTAATGTAATTTTCAATTTATTAATCAACAAACTAATTTTATTTATCTTCACACGCAGAATGGTTTCCCCCGTCCTGAGCCTACTTATGGTAGGACCATGAGATCGTGAGTGGAAAATATAGCGCGAAACAGACGGCGAACGGTTTGTAGCTCTGAAGAAAGCGTTAGTTTTTAAGGAGAATTTGCAACTGCAAAAAATGAAATCGATGCGAAGCGATCAGTTTGATGTTTGAGAATGTGCTTTATGCGATCAGGTATCCTCTCGCAACAGAGTTGTTTGCGAACGGAAAAGTTAGACGCGCAGCGAGATCGAATGTAAATCTACACAACGTGCTCGATGGACCACCAGCGATCGATTTAAGGGTTGCAAAAACTTTTCCGATCACTATAATGCGACTCCCTCGCTGGAAGCGATGATTTGTCAGAAGTGAAGCGTTGATGTCGTACCTGATTTTAGATTGCGTTTGCGGGTTATTGCTCTTATAAAATTTTGCTGGCCCCCGCCCGACCGCTACGTGATTCCAGTCAGGCTCTGTGAGCCCCTTCATAGCTAGTGAAGACGCTCCGGCAACTCCGGGCGATTTCCCTGTTCCAGTAGGGTTCAGTCGCCAACAATCAACTCAACGCCCAATCTGCGACCCGGGTGAACAACTCTCAAACCCGGATCTCGGGACACGTGTTTCTTCCAACGAAGAATTCCAAAAATCGGAGTATGACATGGAAGAAGAGATTGCGGTGTCCCGCAAGAATTGCCCCATTTGTTCACAGGATTTGCCTTTGTCGGAATTTGGAGTTTGCCGCGCCCGAAAGGATGGAAGAAATCTTTATTGCAAGAGTTGCATAAGAAAAAAAGTAACCGACAGCCGTCGAGCGCTTAAGGAATATCGTTCGAGCCGAAAGCGATACGTAAGTGCTCCGCTTTCCGAGCACTTAACAGGCTCTCAATTAAATGGCGAGCCGCCCCCCGGAACGAATTATCCCCGACTCTTACATAAATTGTCCCCAGTTGAGCGCGTGAAAGAGGCCATCAGGAAGGGTGCGCTGACCCAAAAAGAAATCCGCAAGGCGACCGGCGTAGGTGATGACGAAGTCGGCGAGGCCTTGGCAAATCTACTGCTTTGGACGCGGGAAATTAAAACTCAAATAATTAATAATACTCGGCACTATTTCATAAATGAGTCGGCAGATTTACCAATTCGCGAAGAGGCGTTCAATATGCCTCAGCGAAAGTCCGACGTGCCAAGTTCCTTCAGCGCGATTCCGGGTTTGATGCCGGGTAAGAATCCCGAGGGTGAAGAGCCGGAGAAAATCGGCGGCTGGGTGGCAGCCTAGCCACCGCTAGCGGGACGGTGAGCAGTTCGCTGGTCCCTATGTATCGAAAGCCGCCAGAACATCTCGAGCGTGTTCTTCAGGTTTGACCTTTTCAAACACCTTTTTGATTTTGCCTTTTTCGTCAATAAGGTAGGTAATACGCTTCACACCCATGTAAGTGCGGCCCATAAACTTCTTCTCGCCATAGACTTCGTAAGCGTCCGCGATTGCATGCTCGGGGTCAGACAACAGCGTGAAAGGAAGTTTATATTTAGCCATAAACTTCTTGTGAGAAGCCTCACTGTCCACGGATACGCCGAGAACCTTGATGCCGCGTTTCTTAAAGGCGGCAAAGGAATCGCGAAACGAACAAGCTTCTTTGGTGCATCCAGGCGTATCGTCCCGAGGATAAAAATAGAGGACGATTTTTTCGCCGCGCAGATCCTTCAACCGGACGGTCTCGCCATTGGCATCTTTTGCGGCGAAGTTAGGCGCGATAGATCCTTCTTTGAGCATTCCTCTTGCTCCAATCCTTGCGAGTGGTTTTAGATATTTGAGAGCGTGCACATCTTAAGCCAGCGCGGTTGACCCAGCAACAAGTGTTGAGGCCCAGCAATGAAAAACAAAACAAAAGGCAGTTATTGGATGGTTAAGCAGGAACCGGAAACTTACTCGTGGAGCGATTTTGCCGACGATGGTCGAACCGACTGGACTGGTGTCAGAAATTACCAGGCCCGTAATAACCTTCGCGAAATGAAAACCGGTGACCGAGTCTTGTTCTATCATTCAGGCAAAGAAAAAGCCGTCGTAGGCTTGGCTGAGGTCGTGAAGGCCGCGTACGCGGATCCGACCGCCACCGATGGAGAATGGGTGGCTGTTGACTTAAAGCCGGTTAGAGCTCTTAAGAATCCGGTTCCCCTGGCGGCAATTCGTTACGATAAGCGATTGAGTCAACTTCCCTTGATCAGGCAATCACAACTTTCTGTGATGTCGCTAACAAAGGACGAGTTTGACATCATCGTTGCAACCGGCGACGGCAAGACGAGAAAAAAACCGGCTGCCGGGAAATGATCCGGCGCAAACTGCTGAAACGATTGAATGGAGGCGGAAATGTTTAAGCAAATCGATTACACGATGGTGGTTGTCTCAGATATGCAGCGTTCAGTTGAATTCTATCGCGACAAACTGGGAATACCGCTGAAGTTTCAATCTCCGGATTGGACTGAATTTCAAACCGGAGCCACCACCCTCGCGCTGCATGGTGGCGGCGTGGTTTCTGCAACTCCTCCTGCCGGTGATCCGAGCAAACAGGCCGGTAGTTGTTCAATCGGATTTAGCGTCGAGGACGCGGACAAAACCTACGAGGAACTGCGGGCAAAGGGGATCCGCTTCGTAATGCCTCCCACCCAGCGAGAAGGCGAAGGAATCAAGCTGACAGTCTGCATCGATCCGGACGGCCTTCCCATCTCCTTTGCCCAAACGATTGCGCAATCCGCGACGAGTTAGACAGAGTTAATAGCGAGAGGGCAGGGCAAACCCACGCTTGCTGCTGTACAAGCTTTCGAAATCAACTAAACAACGTTGGCTCACCTTCACTGTTCTGTTGAGGAAGCGCTGACTCCTTAAGCTGCGGGTACTTCTGAAACAGAGGAGCTGGCGCCGGAACTATTTGTTCCGTAAGCGTAGCCTTAATTTCAAGCGCATTCACTACAGCCTGTCCGCGGAAATGGTTGTTCGTGATCACATAAGACTCCTTCGTTTTTGCGGCAATCTCCTTAATCCGCGTAATCCAGGGCTCTAACTCATCCGTTGAATAGAGATAGTTGTAACGATCATCGCGCGGAGCTTTCTCCCTGAACCAATCCTGGTAATTTCTGCCATGAAGCCGCACGTAGCCAATCTGTGACGTCGTCAAATCAGCGGGCTTGATCGATTTCGCAAAAAGCGGCTGATCAACGTTGCAGACTCCCACCGACAGCTCCTCCAGCCATTCGTAAATCTGCGGGTTGTTCCACGAGGAATGTCTGATTTCCAGCACCAACGGATAATCGCGGAACCGTTCGAGCAGCTTTGCCAGGTAAACGCGCTCGTCATCCGTGTTCTTAAACGACCAGGGAAACTGCAGCAGCAAAGCGCCGAGCTTGTCAGCGCCGCGCAACGAGTCCATTCCTTCGCGCACAAGTTTCTCGTCTTCCGCTGTCGCTTTCCCGCGTTCGTGTGTGAAAACGCGATGAAGTTTTGCTGTAAACATGAAATCGCGCGCCGCAGTGACGCGCCCC
>DASZDU010000067.1:0-6258 GCA_035941655.1 Pyrinomonadaceae bacterium
TTTTTTCCTGTTCGAGAGTACGTTGCTCGACTTCAAGTTTGTTATTGGCACAGAAGACTCTGTATTTAATATCCTGGGACGGATTCTTTGGAGCCAATGTCGGGAGGGCAAAGCCCGTACTTAAAAGAAGCAGCAGAATGATCCCTGATCTCAATAGAGGGCTAATGTTGTTTTTCATCGCATACTCCTTGCGGGAAACAGATATCAAGCGGGGCTCTTTCTACTATCCTGGTACGGAATATGTCAACGATATTTTTGGCTTGAACCGCCACCCAGTTTTCTATTTGCATTGCCAGTCCTCTATTGACTTGTCCGCTTCGCGCGAATATTGTCTCGTCGCTCAAAAACCAACTCAGAGGTGCGTACATGCAAAGACTAAAAGCTTCAATGATTACCCTCATTACGCTTTTGATTATCGCCACTCCATCAGCCCTGTCACAGAGAACGAGCGTGGGACGGCTTTTCCCTGTCTACGATAATGGCGGAAAGCCAGACCTGACCGTCGATCCCCAACGGTTCACGTCGCAGATGGAAATTGTTGACCGGTTGTTTGAGGCCGGCACCTGCGCGATCGAGGAAGGAGCCGTCGGCGGCACTGGCTACCGGCGCATCTTACGCTTTGACACGGTGGTGATGAATGGCGGCGACGGTGATTTGTTCGTGGGCGATCGCAGCGACCCAAATAATCCCTACGCCCAGTTCTTTGTGTTCGCGCCCTGCCACGGGCATTACCACATTCGTGATTTTTCCGTTTATGAGCTCCTTGACGCGAGCGGCACAACCGTGGTCGCCGGGCATAAGCAAGGCTTCTGCTTCGAAGACTCGTTCAAGTACGATGGCGGCAAGAGCCACGGCTACAGTTGCCAGAACCAGGGAATCACGTCCGGCTGGGGCGATTGGTATTACAAGCAGCTCACCGGGCAGTGGATCGACATTACCGGCGTACCCGAAGGTGACTACATCGTGCGCGTTACAATCAACCTGATCGGCATTTTTCCTGAAGGCGAAAACCGTTACCCGAATGTGGTGGAAACAACAATCCACGTCCCCAGTCCGCGAAAGAAAGTAGCTATAGATAACTCACCCGCGCTTGTCGACAAGTGAAGTAAGGTTCGAATCTTTTGGAGTGCGCTAACTTGTAGGCGCTTTGGCCGCGTGCGACCTGTCGTCTGCGCCGCAGGCTGAGAGTACTCCTAAAGTCCTAAGTGCAATTTCAACCTACCAGCAGCCTGCGTTACTTTACCAATCACGATTTACTATTTACGATTTACGGATTCATGAAACGTTGTCCCAGATGCGACGAGGTCTACGCCGACGACTCATTGCGTTTCTGTCGAAACGACGGCGCAGTGCTTAGGCTGGTTACGGCTGAGGAAAAGCGAACTCTGATCAAGCTCCCTGCTCTCGCTGACGCGGCACCATCGTCCTCGACCGGCGCTCTCCTACAACCACCAACACTGCCCAGACTCTCGCAATTAACATTCGCGGAAGCCATCGAAGAGTATCCGGCGTGGTCTGCCAACGGCGAGGAGATCGCTTTCAGCCGGGAAGAAGCCGGTATCAGAAGCATCTTCATCAAAAGCCTGAAGTCGGGCAACGAACGCCGGCTGACGCGGAGCGACAATGATGACATTCAACCTGCGTGGACTCCGGATGCCAAGACCATCCTGTTTGTTCGAGCGAAACAGGCAAACGTTAAGCTCGAGCCGGGTGACGTTTTTGCTTCGTTCTCCGATGGTGATGTTTGGTCGATCGATTTGTCGAGCGGGAAAGAGACCAAACTGATCGAGAATGGCTTTAATCCTGAATCCTCGCCCGACGGCAAACGCATTGCGTTCGATGCGTCGTTGGCTGGTCCCAGGCGTATCTGGGCGACCGACAGTCGTGGCTACAACCCACAGCAGCTGACGTCGGATATGTCTGAAGGCATCTCACACGTGCGCCCGCGTTGGTCGCCTGATGGAACGAAGATTGTGTTTCAGAGTGTTGAGCGAACGAAATTCGATGTGCGCGTTGTTGATCTTGGCAATGGCAAATCAATTTGGGTTACAAATGACGCAGTGCAGGATCTCAATCCCGTCTGGTCGCCGTCTGGCCGGTCGATTTATTTTTCCTCGTATCGCGGTGGTGGCATCAACATCTGGCGCGTAGCTATGACGCCGGAGGGAACGCCGGAGGGCGCCCCTCAGCAACTGACTAACGGGGCCGGCCAGGATGTTGAGATTGCGATTTCGCGCCAGGCGGCAAGACTAGCCTTCTCGATCCTTCGCCAAAACGCCGACATCTGGCGCTTGCCGGTTTCGCCTGAAACAGGCAAGCCCACCGGCGCGCCGCTGGAAGTGATCACTACCACTCGCGAAGACAGTCGGGGCGCCTGGTCGCCCGACGGCAAAACCATCGCCTTCAACTCAGATCGAACTGGCGAGATGAATATTTGGCTTCACTCGATTGAGACGGGCGACAGTCGGCAACTCACAAAAGGACCAGGCGGCGATTTTCAGGCCAACTGGTCGCCGGACGGCAGCCGCATAGCCTTCTTTTCGTCGCGCGCAGGCACGGCTGACATCTGGTGTGTCGACCTGGAATCCGGGGAGCTTAAGCGATTGACAAAGTCAGACTCGGTCGATGTGAATCCATTCTTTTCGCCTAATGGCGAAATGATCGCTTATAACTCGGATCAGAGCGGGCGGCCGGAAGTCTGGGTAATGAATGCCGACGGCAGCAACGCACGGCAACTTACTGATGTGGGCCTGGGGTTGATGGGCCACTTCATGCGCTGGCAACCGCAGGGTGATGCCGTGATCTTTCGCTGTCCTGCCGGCGGTAACGCCGTGACCATGAAGGTGCATTTGGGCGGCAGCCCTCCGGAACCTTTGCCGGAGGTGGCCGGCGGCTCGCACATGTCGTTTTCGCCGGACCACTCGCGAATAATGGATGTGATTGGCCACAAGACACTCTGGGTTTCACCGCTAAATGGCGGTAAGCCGGAGAAAGTTTTTGAGTTCAATGATCCTGACGTACGAATCGACTATCCGGTATGGTCGCCCGACGGTCGCTGGGTGCTTTTTGATCGCTTCCGGCCACAAGGAGGCGATATTTGGATGATGGAGGATTTCGAGTAAGGTGACTGCTATTCTGCGACGAGCGGTTACAAAGAGCAGTCTGCCCTAATGTTCATCGTTATGCTTCTGCCTTCTGGGTCTGACTTCTTGCTTCCGACACGGGCTCTTCGCGAAACACCGGCAAACAAAAATCAGAACCGGGAGCGGTAGCGACCGGCTAAGGATTCACCTTAGAAAGGATTCCGACGAGCCAAAGCCTTGGGAGAAGTTGAGTCTTCGGCCGGTCGCTACCGCTCCCGGTTCTGATTTTGTGTCCGCCCGCTGGATTCAACATCTTGATGCGTGCAGTATGTCAACGCCGTTTAAACGGTTTCGGGTTTGGTCGGGTCATCACTAACACCGGGCTGAAGCCACGGTGTGAATGAAAGGCCAGTGCGAACTAATTGTGACTGTTACTTCGTGCTGCTGCCTGGCGTCTGCAGCGGTTGTCGGTCTCTGGTACGCTTCGCTTATCCATTCACGATTTACCATTTACGATTCACCATTGTTTTCCGAACTTCGCCTGTGTCTTAATCGTATTGCCTCTCAGCCTTCGTCAGCCATTTTTCTTGCCGAAAGAGGTACGCAATGTATTGTCCCAAATGCAGCCAGAAACAAATCGAGGATGATCTACGGTTCTGCTCACGCTGCGGTTTTCAGCTGGGAGTCGTGAAGGAACTTCTCACTGAACGCGACAGTGCTCCCGTCACTATTGCGGAGTTAGACGTACGGCCAAAGTTTTTCTCACGGCGTAAGCAAGATCTATTGTTGGGCGCGACGGTGATGTCTTTGGCTGCGACGATGGTGGTCCTCTTTAGCTGGATTGCTCCTAAAGGGGTAATTCTTTTTCCTTTGTGGATGGCCTGGTTCGCGTTCTCCCTCTTCGTTCTATCTTTCGACGGTCTGGTCCGAGTGGCTCGTGCCCTGTTCTCCGACGATGATCACGTTAACGATCTACCATCGCTACAAAGGCCTCGAGGCTTTATGACCAAAGTTAGTCCAGCAACCTCCGAGTTGCCGCCAATGCGAAACGTACCCCTGGCCGCGTCGGATTTCGAACGCGTAAACACCGGCGAGATTTTGCAACCACTGAGCGTAACCGATCACACCACCAACCTATTGAACAAGAAGTAAACCTGACGGAGTGCACGCGGACCTAAACGGCGCTGACACCCGACCTCTGATCTCTGACCTCTGATCCCTGACTTCTTTACGGTTCACCCTTGACTGCAAGCCGCAGATCAACTAAAAGCAGTTTGATTTCTCGCGAACACAATTCCCAACCAGATCCAGGCAGTGAGCTTTGACGAACTGAAGCATCAGTCGACGGCTCTCCAACCTGGACCCAAGCAATATCGCCCAGATGTTTACCCCACTTCGATCCCCTAACCCGGGCCGGGCGACGGCCCACAGGAGAAAACAAATGCGCAAACTAATTCTTGTCTCCCTATCGATACTATTTCTCTGTTGTGCTGCGAGGGACCTACAAGCCCAACAGCCAACACCGACTCCCGGCCCCCTTACTTTCTTCTATGACTACACCGTCTTCCCTGGCAAGGAAGATGAGCTGATGACTCTAATCAACACCGTCGGCGCGCCGGTCCGCGACAAGCTATTGGCCGAAGGCGTCATATTGGCCTGGGGCCTTGAGACCCCGCTCTTGCGATATCCCGGCGGTACGACACATTTAATTTGGTTTACCGTCGCAGACTATGCCGGCGTGGAAAAAGTTTTGAATGCAATGGAGGCACGGCTAGCGAAGCTGGCCGCCGATGAGGCCCAGGCGGCGCGCGGTCGACAGCGACCCGCGATGACCACAGCCGAACGCATGCGCTCAGTGTTTGATATGAGCAAGACGCGCGATTGGCTGACGCGCGATCTCGTTGCCGGCTTTGGGCCGCCCCCGAAGGCCGGAGTACTTCCCGTCACCCGTTATAACTTTGTCAAAGTGAAACCAGGGAAAGGCCCTGACTACCGGCGAACCTGGGAAAAGTACAATAAACCAGTCTTCGACAAACTCGTCGCTGATCGTGTTGTGTTGGCGTATGGTCTGGCTGCGGAAGATGTGAAAACCGATGGTGATTTCACCCACTTCGTATGGATTGCAACTGCAAACATGGCAGACGCGGACAAGATTGGGCCGGCATTCGCTGCCGATCGCGCGCGACGTTCAGAAAAGGACCGCAACGAAATAACCCAGGATTTCCTTGAAGCTACGGAACCGGATAAGGCCAGGTCCATTATCACGCGTTCCCGGATCTTCAAACTGGCAGCACCGAAATGAGTGGAGCCGCAAAGCGGTTGGTTAAGGTGGCCCAGGGTTGCCGCGCTACGCAGTGACCCTGGGAAGTAATTTATCAATTCTGCAATTCAAAATGAGGAGGAGGCGATATGAAACTAAGAGTGATCCTGCTGGCGTTGGCAGCCTTGTTTGCCAGCGCGACTGTTTGCTTGGCCCAGAACCCGCATATGGGCACCTGGAAGCTGAACGAGGCGAAGTCGAAGTTCGCTCCGGGGGCCACCAAGAACCAAACCGTGGTCTACGAGACCGCGGGCGACAGCGTGAAGATTACCGTGGATGGGGTTGACAGTGCCGGCGCTGCGGTCCACCACGAGTGGACTGGCAAGTTCGACAACAAATTCTATCCCGTCACCGGTGACCCGACTTCAGACATGCGCTCGTACCGGAAGATCAACAAGCATACGCTGGCGTTCACCGGCAAGAAAGATGGCAAGGTATCGGTAACCGGTCGAGTAGCGGTTACGGCCAACGGCCAAACTCGTACCGTGACCACAACCGCAGCTGGTGCCAAGGTGAGCAACCGGGCGGTATTCGACAAGCAGTAACGGGAACAACAGTGAGGATTTGCCTTCGCTCCAGCGGAGCGAGATGTTTATAGCTACGGGCTCACAACCGTGTCTTCGCTCTGTAGGAGCGAAACCCGTCGCGGAACTGCCGAGCAACAACCGTTACGCTCCTTCGGAGCTAAGACTTTAAAATTGCCAGGCTATAAACATCTCGCCCCGCTGGGGCGAAGCAACAATTACAGTTTAGTTTTCCGGAGCACGTGCCGCCCCGAAAGCACTCATCGAGGCCGGCAAGGTTCTGATTTCATCTCGTGTTATGCTCGGCCTGCCACTGATGAAGGTTTTTGCA
>DASZDU010000068.1:0-28823 GCA_035941655.1 Pyrinomonadaceae bacterium
TTGTAGACCACAACCATGGGAGTACCGAGTAGCGCTGCTTCCAGGGTAGCGGTGCCGCTTGCGATCGCCGCCGCGTCGGAGGCTGCTAGCGCTTCGCGCGACTGATCTGAAACGATATGCAGACATGACGGCAGCGGCTCCGGTGTTGCTCGCTGCGCACGCACGATGGCCCTCACCTCCTCAGACGTACGGCTGGGGGCAACAACGACTACAAACTGAACCTCAGGATGCCGTGCGGAAATCAAGGCGGCGGCTTCGAGCATCGGCGGCAGGATGCGTTGCACCTCCTTGCGACGGCTGCCGGGCAAAAGCGAAACGATTGGCAACCTGGGATCAAGCCTTGTTTGTCGGCAAAACTCCGCGCGATCGAAGCGAGCGTGAACTTCACCCGCCAGCGGATGACCCACATATTCGACCTGATCGATTCCGCGATCGGCGTACCATTCCTGTTCGAAGGGAAGAATCGAGATCAAGAGATCGACGTCGCGTTGAATAGTGCGCGCACGATACGAACGCCAGGCCCACAGTTGGGGACTGATGTAGTAGATGACTTTCAACCCGCGGCGATGAAACGCGCGGGCAAGTTTCAAATTGAAGTCGGGCCAATCGACCAGGATTACCGCGTCGGGTTTTCGTTCAAGCGCCGCGTGCTTAAGCGATTTGTAGGCGTGCCAAAACTTTGGGAGTGCGCCTCCGATTTCCAGCAGTCCCAAAATGCTTAGATCGTCTGATCTCACAATCGAGTCGACGCCGGCAGCCCGCATCAGTGGACCAGTGGCGCCAAAAAAATCGAATTGAGTTTCTGGCTCAACCACGCGCAGGGCTTCGACCAGCGCAGCCGCGTGCGCGTCGCCCGAAGCCTCGCCGGCTACAATCATCAATCGGTGCGAATTCATCGGGGCGAATGATAGCAGTGCTTAGTGGCCAGTGGTCACTGTGGTAGAAGCTGGGAGCGCAGGTATCCTGCCTGCAATGAAGCGGGGTTTGCCACCGATTTGCGGCTTTGCCGCCTGATGTGCGGAAGGGCTCAGCCCTTCCGTCGGTAGAAATATAGATTGGGCTGCGCCCTTATGCGAATTTGGAGCTTGGCCCGACGCGGGCGGGCGATGAAAAATGGAAAATGGAAAATGGAAAATGGAAAATCTTCTTTCCTGCTCACTGTCCACTGCGCGCTTCTCACTCTTCGTGTTAGCATCCCTCACGTTCTAACAAAACCGGCGCGCGCTTCCCCGATTCACGTTGCTCGCCGCTCAGGTTGGTGGAGGTCTTCACTTTCTTTGCGCGTTCTGTTCCGATTGAGTGGCAGCTCCACTCTTGTCTGCCTCGGGCTCCTGCTTGCGTTCGCGAGCATCACTATTACGCCCGCCATAGCGCAACAGACAAATCCCGTCGATCGAAAAGTCACCAATCCCATGACGGACACGCCCAACGTCAATCCACTCAACCAGGACCAACCCGCCAAACAGAAAACGTTGCCGGGCCAGCAAATCGGCGAGGCGACCGACGTGCTGAAGGTGGACGCAGGAACGCAGACAGTTTCCGGCCCGGAAACCGCACGCGTGTTTGTTTATGAAGGAAACGTCGACGCGCGCATCGGCACTTATCGTTTGCAGGCAGACAAAGTAACCGTCTACGAAGCCACCAACAAAGTTGTGGCCGAAGGCAACGTGGTATTTGATCAGGGAGAGCAGCAACGCATCACCGGCAGCAGCGCCGAATGGAATTATCGAACGAAGACCGGCTTCTTCATCAACTCCACCGGCTTCACCAATCAGACGCAGGACGGCACCAGAATGTATTTCACTGCCGACCGTGTCGAGAAAGTCAGCCTGGACACAATCATCGCGACCAACGTGCAGGTCACCGCTTGTGATGAAGACGTTCCCAAATGGAGCTTCCACGCCAAGCGCGTGAAGATCAAGACCGGCGATCGCGTCCGCATCTATTCGCCGAATCTGCGCGTGAAAGGCGTGCCGATTTTTTATCTTCCTTATGCTTCCGTTTCGATCAAAGCACGTGACCGCGCCTCAGGATTTTTGACGCCGACCTTTGGCGGTTCCGGAAAAAAAGGCTTCCGCCTTTCCAATGGTTACTACCAAACCCTGGGCCGATCCGCTGATGTGACAGTGCGCAACGATATCTACACCGCGCGCGGCATCGGATTTGGCGCCGATTTGCGCACGCAAGCTAACTCGCGCTCATTTTTCAACGCCGGCTTTTATGTCATTAAGGACCGAACGCTTGGTCATAAAGCCGATGCTGAGCATCCGGATCAGGGCGGCTCGAGTTTGTATGTGGAAGGCGTTCACTATTTCCCTAATGGCTTCATCGCGGCCGCTGATGTCAACGTGACTTCCAATCTCGCCTATCGCCAGGTGTTCTCCGAGAGCATCCAGCAGGCAATTTCACCGGAGGAGCGTTCGCAGGTCTTCGTAAACAAGGATCTCAACGAATACAGTTTCAACTTCCTGGCGCGTTCGCAGGTTACGTCCATCCCCAACTCCCGGATTCGTATTCGCAGTTTGCCCAGCGTGTCGATCGAGAAGCGAGCAACGCTGCTCGACTTTCTGAAAAAGATTCCGGTCTATTATTCCTTCGAGGCGTCTGCGGACGGACTTAGCCGCAAAGAGACAGTGGACGACCTGATCGCGTTCAGGCGCGACGTCGGTGGCGATCCAATAATTTCGCCGTCGATAGTGCAACGGCTCGATTACCATCCACGCTTCCAGGTGCCGCTGTACTTCAGCGGGATGTCGTTGACGGCGTCTGCGGCTGCGCGCATGACTTTCTATTCGAACTCGCTCGATCCGGTAAACCGCCAGGTGTTAAGCCGCAATATCACCAGAGGCTACGGCGAATTCGAATTAGACTTTCGTCCGCCCGCGTTTTTCAAAGACTTTCATCGTCGCGGCGGCGGCCTCTTTTTTCGGCACTTGATCGAGCCTTACATCACTTACCGGCGCATTATCGGAGTCCATAATTTCGATCGGCTTATCAGGTTTGATTATTCGGATGCAATTGCGGACACGAATGAGATCGAGTTTGGAATCTCAAACCGCTTCTTCACGCAACGCTCAACGGAAAACGTCAGCAGCGCTGCGGCGAAGGCGACGCGGACTGGCAAGCGCGTTCCCACGGCAACGCAGCCGTACGAAGCGTTTTCCGTAACCGTGCGTGGAAAATATTTCTTCGATCCATATTTCGGTGGCGCGTTGGTTCCCGGCCGCCGGAACCAGTTTTATCCAATCAACACGTTGTCTGGTTTTAGTTACGGCGGAGTGCCGCGAAAGTTTTCGCCGCTGAACATCGATGCGCGTTACCGTCCGCGCGCGGATGTTTTTATCGACATGCGCACGGATCTCGACACACGCGGTGGCGGCGTGCGCGCACTCTCCGCAACCTTTGGAATCAACAAGCCGCTCATTCAGGCATTTCAAAGTTTCTATTACACGCGCGCAATTGAACTGGTTCCCAGTCTGGCTCGATTTGCCGACGCGCGCGGCCAGGAGCCCGGGACGTTGCGTGGCTCGCAGTGGAGTCCCTCCATTTTTCTGGGTGACCGGGAACGCGGCCTCTATGGCGGCGCCTCTTTCTTCTTCGACTATCAGACTCGACCGGGCAAGGGAAATAGTTCTCTGATCAGCTCCGTCGTTACCGGCGGCTACAGTTGGGACTGTTGCGCGGTGACCGTGCAACACTCCACGTACAACGTCGGCGTGCGCCAGGAACGGAGCCTCTTATTCAGTTTCCGACTCAACGGCATCGGCACGTTTGGAACCGAGCAAATCGGACAGCGCTTCAGGTAGGACACGACTCGTTAGTAAGTGAGGCCGTACCATCGCGCGGTAGCGGGACAGTTGATCTGAGTCATCCAAAGACTATCTCGTCGCTGTAAACGAAAAGAAAACTGGTATATATTTGGCGCGGCGTCACAAATGTTTTACGGCGATCCCGGCTGGTCGCTTCTGGAAGTCACGCCTGAGAAATAACTCTCCGGATTTTCGACTCCGACAAACAACAGATTCATAAGAGTAGTTTTTAAGTTGTAGGAGATTTGCCCCTTTATGCAGCGTTCGTTCATAGGGATAACGTCGCAGACTGTACGGATGCTTTCCGCGTTTGCAGGCCTGTCTGTTTTTGTTTTTCTGCTGATCGCGCTGCTGCCGCCTGGTTCAAGCGCAACTCCCCAAGACCCGCAAGCTGAGGCCAGTCAAAAACGTTCGCGCCTGGAATTCGTTCCCGGCCAGGTGCTGGTTCGCTACCGCAGCGAGCGCGCCGCCGTGCGCAAGGGTCTGCAGACGCTTGTCAGTTCACAGGGCCGGGCGCTCTCTATTCAACTTCAACGCTTTGAAGGATCGGACCTGATTCCGGGTCTACGTCTTGCCCGGGTCGGCTCGGACGAAACTATGTCAGCAATCGCAGCGCTGCAGGCGCAGGACGATGTTGTTTACGCTGAGCCGAATTATCGCTGGTATCGTACCGCGGCCATTCCTAACGATCCTTGTTTCCCCGTAAATGCTTTGGTGGACTGCCACAGCACCGACCTGTATGGCCTAAACAAGATTGGCGCGCCGCAGGCCTGGGACGTGATCAAAGGAAGTCGTGATAGTGCGCAAGCGGGCTTTGGTACTCCCAAGGTTGTGGTCGGTGTGATTGACGAAGGCATTGATACAGCCCACACGGATCTGGTCGAAAACATCTGGACGAATCCCGGCGAGGTCGCGGGAAACGGAGTCGACGACGACAGTAACGGATTCATAGACGACATTAACGGTTACGATTTTTTTAGCAACACCGGGGCGATCGCTCCGGCGAACCACGCCACGCATGTGGCTGGAACTATCGGAGCCAGAGGTAATAACAATACAGGAGTGGTTGGGGTTAACTGGCAAGTAGGTTTGATGTCTTTGAAGTTTCTTCAGAGTAATTTGGGATCCACCGCTGATGCCATACGCGCCAGCGCTTACGCGAAACAGATGCGAGACCGCTGGGTCAGCTCCGGCGGCACTCAGGGTGCGAACATTCGTGTGCTGAATAACAGTTGGGGTCCCGATCGCAGAATAGGCAACGGTCTTTCACTCGCCCTGCGGGATACGATTAACTCGGTTGGGCAGTCAGGAATCCTTTTTGTTGTAACAGCTGGGAATGATGCGATTGATAACGACGTAGATCCCGGCTATCCCGCCAGCTTCGATCTTCCCAATTTGATTTCGGTCGCGGCCACCGACAGGCTTGACGCACTTTCCATCTCTTCAAATTTTGGCGCCAGTACGATCACCATGGGAGCCCCTGGCGTCGGTATTCTCAGTGCAACAGTCGGCAATACCTATTCGGTCATGAATGGCACTTCAACGGCTGCGCCGTATGTGTCAGGAGCCGCGGCTCTGCTGCTGGCTGCGAATCCGAATCTGACAATACCGCAATTGAAAGGCATGTTGATCTTCAATGGCGACCCGCTGCCATCGCTCGCCGGCAAAACATTGACTGGCCGGCGGCTGAATGTTGCCGGGAGTCTTCAGGCGCTGGCTGAAAACGACACGACGCCTCCCGGAACAGTTACTAATCTTCACCTCAACTCGCAGAATGGCCGTTTCCTCAATGTTGGCTGGATCGCGTCGGGCGATGATGGCGCGGCGGGGACTGCATCGCTATACAAACTTACCTTTACCGACGCGAACACTGGAGAAACACTTTTTTTGAAAAGTGTGTTGCCCGTAGCTTCGGGCGTCAGTCAGTCAGTCGATGTGAAGCTTCCTTACCGTCATGTCAGCGGCACGCTGACTCTTCGCGAGTTTGATAACGCCGGAAACGAAGGCACACCAGCGACCAGCAGCATTTCAGTCAGCTTGATCCAAGGAGATCCATACATCACTTCACTGGGGAGTCCGGTGTCTCTTTCGGTAGGGGGAACGGGGCTCGCACTCAATTGCGACGATTGTTCTCAAGTAAGAGCGTTGCCGTTTTCTTTCCCGTTTTTTGGTGAAAACTTTAATTCAGTAACGGTAAGTTCAAATGGCGCCTTGTATTTTTCGCCGCCGCTCGCCAACGATTCAGGGGATTCTTTAGTCCTGCTGCCGCAGTTCAAGATGATCGCGGGACTATGGGACGATTTGAGAACCGACAGGGCTGGCGGCGATGTGTATGTGGTCACTCCCGATCCGACGCGCATCATCTTTCGTTGGCAGGCCGTGACCTTCGGAGACGAAACGCCTGAGACCGAATTTCCAGTCAACTTCGAAATTGAACTGCGCAACAATGGAACTATTCTGACGCGGTATGGCGCCGGCAACACGCACTTGACTCCAGTAGTCGGAATCTCCGCCGGGGAGCCCGAAGCTTACGTTATTCTTTCTCACACCTCCGAACGAGTATTCAAGGATCTCACTAATGCGCCTGAAGTAACATTTCTGCCGCGTTCCATCGGAATCACCAGCACGGTTGAGTTTTCAGCTTCCCAGTTTCCCGTCAATGAAGATGCCGGAGCGGCGATCATCACTGTAACGCGTGCCGGTGATACATCGACGCAAGCCTCAGTCGATTACCTGACCGTTGATGGCAGTGCCACGCAAAAGGGCGACTACATGGTTGGCAATGGGACGCTGCGATTTGCCGCTGGAGAAACCAGCAAGACCTTTTCTGTGCTGATCGTGAATGACGCGTATCAGGAGCCAGCGGAATCGTTCAGTATCTCGCTCACGAATCCAGTGAGCACAACAATCGGCACCAAAAACATATCGTCGATTACCATAAACGCCAATGACTCGCCGCCACCGCCGATAAATCCGCTGGATAATCCTGACGCGCTATTCTTCGTGCGCCAGCACTACATGGATTTTCTGAACCGCGAACCTGACATTGACGGTCTGAACTTCTGGGCTGGAGGCATCACTGCGTGCGGCGCGAATCAAGCCTGCATCGTCAACAGCAAAATCAATGTGTCGGCCGCCTTTTTTCTGTCGATTGAGTTTCAGGAGACTGGTTACCTGACGTACCGCACCTACAAAACCGCGTACGGCGATGCCACGGGCTCCGCACTCATCAATGGCGTTGTTACACCCATTTCGGTGCCTATGGTCCGGTTTGGTGAGTTCCTTGTCGATACCGCACAAATTGCTGAGGGAGTGCAAGTCGGTATAGGCAACTGGCAGCAGAAACTGGAAAACAATAAACAGGCATACATGCTGGGGTTTGTGCAGCGCTCCAGGTTCACGATTGCATATCCCACTTCGTTGACGCCGGCTGATTTTGTGAACCAACTATTCCTGAGAGCTGGTGTTACGCCCTCGGCGCAGGAGCTACAGGAAGCAATCGGCGAATTTGGAGCGGCAATTAATACTACCGATGTTGCGGCGCGCGCACGCGCTTTACGACGAGTAGCAGAAAACAGCTCGCTGAAGACGAATGAAAACAATCGCGCTTTTGTGTTGATGCAATACTTCGGCTATCTGCGTCGCAACCCAGACGATCTTCCTGATTCAGATCATACAGGTTGGAAGTATTGGTTAAATAAGCTAGAGGAACACCACGGCAACTTTGTCGAAGCAGAAATGGTTTGGGCTTTCCTGTCGTCGTTCGAGTACAGAAACCGCTTTGGGTTGTGACCTTGCAGTTTGAGGCCAGTGGTTCAGAGTTCAGTCTTTAGGCTGCGGTTTTGGCTGTTACTAACAACGCAAGCTAAAGCTTGAACTCTCAACTGCATGAGTACCATTCCACGCTGAGTTAACACTTCATTCCCGCTCCGTGATACTTTGTGAACCTTCCCCGGTGCCCCCTGGAGCAGTGTCTTGATTCAAAGAAACGACACTACCCCCCAAGAGGAACTCTCACGTGATTAAAGTTATCTCCGACAAAATAAATTTCTTGCGCATCGTCTGTGTCATGATCCTGGCGTTTGCCGTTATCGACTCGATTGGAAGCCGGAGCTTTGCTGTATCAAACGCACCCTCAGCGTTTGCCACCAGCCACAGTTACGCAGCGGCCCATACTCCAGCGTTGCGGAATTCGTATCTGCGAATCGCTGAACCGCGCGGGCTCGTAGTTCAAACACCGAAGATTGTTTTTGGAAGCGTCCGAAACAACGGCAATCACGACATCTTCTCAATGGAACTCGATGGGAGTAATGAGACCAGGCTGACCACCAATGCAGCCTACGACGATCAGCCAAAGTGGTCGCCCGACAGTTCGAAAATCGTCTTCATGAGCAATCGCGATGTCAATTTCGAGATCTACACGATGAGTGCCGATGGAAGCGCGCAAACAAGGATCACCAACAACTTCGCAGCCGATGGCTTCCCCGCCTGGTCGCCTGACGGCAACAGGATCGCATTCGTCCGCGGCGACCTGCGCAACCCCAGCAGCTTTGAAATCTATGTAATGAATGCTGATGGCAGTAACCAGATTCGACTTACGAATGATTCGGCCATCGATGGAGTACCTTCATGGTCGCCTGACGGCACAAAAATCATTTTCATGAGTGGCGGCAGCAGTGTGTTTGATCCGAACAGCTTTGAGATTTATACGATCAATCCGGACGGTAATAACCGAACGCGGCTCACGAATAACACGATTGTCGACGGTTCACCATCGTATTCACCCGACGGCACGAAGATACTCTTTGCCAGCGGTAATGCGATGAATCCCAGCGGGATTGAAATCTTTGTCATGAACTCTGACGGCAGCAATCGCGTGCAGCTTACCGTCAACGATGTGACGGATGGATTCCCCGCGTGGTCGTTCGATGGCTCCAACATTGTCTTCGCCTCCGGCAGCATTGCTGATGAAACTGGAGTAGAGCTGTTCATGATGAACGCGAATGGCAGTAACCGCGTGAAGCTGACGACTAATTCCGAACTTGACTGGTTTCCCGATTGGCAGCACATCGCAACGCCGCCATCGCAGATACAATTCAGCCAGTCTACTTACACCTTTAGCGAGGGCGTCGGCAGTGCGGTAATTACTATCACCCGCAGCGGCAGCACCACGGGCCCGGTTGGGGTGGATTACGCCACCAGCGACACTGCGGGCGCAAACAATTGCGCCGTAGTTGGTAACGCTGCTTCTTCCCGCTGCGACTACCTGACGAGGGTGGGAACTCTGAACTTTGCTCCGGGAGAAACAGCGAAGACGCTCTCAGTTTTCCTCGTCGATGATTCCTACCACGAGAATGACGAGACGTTCACGATTGCGCTCAGCAATGCGAGCGGCAGCGGCGCCACGCTGGGTGCACCTGCGGCGGCCACCATCCATATCACCGACAACGATCCTGTTGACGGCCCAAACCCAATCGACGGCACAGATTTCTTCGTGCGTCAGCACTATCTGGACTTTCTTAACCGCGAACCGGATGCCGCTGGCCTGGCGTTTTGGACCGGTCAGATAACCTCGTGCCAGCAGCCGAGCTGCAATCCCGAGGTGAGGCGCATCAATGTTTCGGCAGCTTTTTATGTGTCTATTGAATTTCAGGAGACGGGCTATTTGGTCTATCGCACGTACAAGACCGCCTTTGGCGATCCAAATGGCCAGGCAGTCATTAACAGCCTGCCTACAGTAATAGTGGTGCCACGAGTCCGCTTTAACGAATTTCTCCCGGACACTCAGCAATTGGGTGCCGGCGTGCAAGTGGGAATCGGCAACTGGCAGCAGCAGTTGGAAAACAATAAACAGGCTTACATGATCGCCTTCGTGCAACGAACCGATTTTCAGACGGCGTTCCCCCCGTCGCTGACAGCGGAGGCCTTCGTAACGCAACTTGATACGAACGCGGGAGGCGTGCTTTCAGCGAGCGAGAAAGCTGCGTTGATCGCAGTATTAGGGGCAAGCCCTAACGACATTGCGAAGCGTGCTCAGGTGTTGCGCGCGGTCGCAGAAGATGAGGATCTCAAAATTCTTGAACGGGATCGTGCGTTCGTGTTGATGCAATACTTTGGTTACCTGCGGCGAAATCCAAACGATTTTCCAGATACAGATCACACCGGCTGGAAGTTTTGGTTGGATAAACTAAATGCCTTTAACGGCAATTACATCGAGGCGGAGATGGTGAGGGCTTTCCTGGACTCGCTCGAGTACCGCCACAGATTTGGGCCATAGGTTTTTGGAGTGCGCTGACCTGGCAGCGCTTTGGCTCAGTGGCGACTTTGCCGGTACGTTGGTTCCATTTCACGGGTCGCGACAGGTCGCGACGACCAAAGCGCTGACCGGTCAGCGCACTCCAAAAAAGACAAAGGCTGGATTCGGTTGAACCCAGCCTTTGCTCTTTTATGAACCCAATCGAGTTTAGAACCGGTTGAGATACTCGCCAGAGACAAGAAACGATCTAACCATCTGCGCGGCGTGAAAGTCGCCGCCGTGGTTGTTGAGTTTCTGCAACCAATATTCGTAGCCGGTATAATCCGTGTCAGGTCCGGTATTCGGATCGCGCCGCAGGTAGCCGAGGTATTGCATCAGCACAAAAGCTTTGTTCTTTTCGGCCGTCGCCAAATCCGAATCTTCGGCCACCGCCCTCACCACTTGCGCCCGCGTCATGGTGCCAGCAGTTAACTGGTTCACCAAAGAACTGCGCTCAGACGATGACAGCGGGTTGCCGGCGTTTGCGTTTAAGGCATCCACAAATTGCGCCGCAGACATAGACAACGGAAAGGCAGTTGTGAAACGTGTGCGCGAGACAAAATCGTTCGCAAACGCCACCTTGTTTGCCTCCAATACTGCTTCCCAACCAGATTTCCCAACCACCACGCCGTTGGACATCTGCATCGAGTCGGGGAGAAACTCACTGCGTCGGACTATGGGCACCAGCAGTGCATGATTATTGCCGTCGAGGGTTGACTGCGCTTGCGCCTCACCGTAGGCGGCTTTATACATGCGCTCGACCAAAAAACCGGTTTCCTGGTGTTCAATGGAAAGAAAAAAGGCGCCCGACACGTTGTCGCGTTGGCCGGCGATACAACCCACATTGCCGTTGCAAGAAGTAATCTCGTTGACCCAGAAGTTAAAACCACTCTGATCGGGAAAACGGTTTAGAAAGTCGACGTATTGTTGGTTGACGAAGAAATCGGAATCGTTAATGGTAATCGGGGTGTTCGTACCCGGTCGCAGGCGCAGCGGTTTGACCTTGATGTTGCCGTAGTAAAGCTCGGACGGGAGATTAGGAACCTCGGTTACTATACGCAAAGTCGGTGCTTGTCCGAGGACGGACAAGGCCGCGAAGGCTGTGATTAATAACGCGAAAACGAATTTCATCTTATTGCTCCTGCGTAACATTGTCTGATGAGGGAATGACCTCGAAATGAGGGGCTCGTCCAAGTGCAAATGCTTAGACGCACCGACAAGGGCTAAAGTTTAACTCCTGGCGCTGAGTGACGTCAATAAACGCATTTTTTGAAGTCAGGTCCCAATTGTAAAGCAAACTGTTAGTTTGCGATCGTAACTGGCGCTCAACGTGCTGCAAACTAACAGTTTGCGCTACAAAGAAAAATTCCTCGCGGCTGAGAAGTTGAAAAAGGTCCGCAGGTTGCTCCAAACGCCGGTAAATAGCTACAAATGCGCATCGGACTTGATGGCCTGCCGCTGATTTCGCACAAAAGCGGCGTTGGCCACTATACTTACGAACTTGCCCACGCTTTGGCCGTCATCGAGCCGGCAACTTCTTTTGAGCTCACCTACCCCTCGACCTATTCGTCAATAACGTTAACCGCAGCGGACGACTCCCGACAGCGTCCGGCCAATCTGAAGGTCCAGCGCGTGCCGGTTGGCCTGCTGGGTCGCCACTGGTGGTCAATCGGTCTTCCCCAATACATTCGGCGCGAACAGCTGCAGCTTTTTCACGGAACAAACTACGATGTACCCCTGAGGCGATATTGTGCAACTGTCTTGACTGTTCACGACCTTTCATTGTTTCTGCATCCGGAAACGCATCCGCAGCGAAGTGTGAACCGCGCACGCCGCCGGTTGCCGCTAATGACGCGCACCGCCGATGCGATTATCGTTCCCACTGAAAGCATTCGTGACGAATTGTGTGAACACCTCAAAATCTCGCCTGCGAAGGTGTTTGCCATACCTGAAGCCGCGCGCGCCTCGTTTCGCCCCACAGATCTCAATCAGACTGCAGACATCAGACGCCGCCTTGGCGTGCGCGAAAACTTCCTGCTCGTAGTGGGGACAATTGAACCCCGCAAAAACCTGAGCCTGCTCATCAACGCTTTCGAAGAATTGCCACGCGCCCAGCCTGACAACGGTTTGCAGTTGATAATCGCCGGAGGTCAGGGCTGGTTAAGTGGACCGCTCTTTGAGGCCCTGGAAAAATCGCCGGTACGCAAACACATTCTGCTGACCGACTATTTGCATGACGACGATTTGCGCGGGCTCTACGCTGCGTGCCGCGGGTTTGTCTACCCCTCAATTTATGAAGGCTTCGGGCTGCCGCCGTTGGAAGCGATGGCCTGCGGTGCGCCCGTCATCGCCAGCCGGATACCTACGTTGATTGAAACGCTCGGCAGCGCCGCTCAGTTTTTCGATCCGCAAAGCAGCGAGGAACTGGCTGCGGCAATAATTGAAGTGACAACGAATCATGTTCTGCGTGAGCGTTTGAGGGCCGCCGGTTTGGAGCAAGCGAAAAAGTTTTCATGGGAACGCTCGGCGCGGTTGACGTTGGAAGTCTATGAAGTCGCGCGGAAAAATTTCGCAAGCAGACCATGAGCGAAGAGTCCTCCACACCCCGAACGGTTTCGCACGCGGCATCTGCCAAACGTCGCCGCTTCCGATTGTTGGAGCTTTCGCTGTTTCTCTTCGTGTGGAGTGTCTATGGCGCGGCTATCAACTCAGCGAATCTCGACGCCTTCAATTTGCAGCAGGCCGGCATCGAGGCGATGGTGGAGCGCCGGCAATTTTCACTTGAAGGCTCGGCCACGCCACAATTTCACATCAAGGTTTACTACTACGACGACGGCAGACCGTTCGGCGACACCTTCATGCATAACGGTCGGCAGTACGCCGCCAAGCAGCCCGGACAATTCATAGCGGGCGCAATCGTATATTTTTTTCTGCGACTGTTTGGCCTTAGCTACCTTAAAAACTACACGCTCACTTCCGCCTTAGTCTCATTCTTTACGAGTTCTCTCGCGACAGCCGTGGCAGCGCTTGCGGTTTTTCGAGTCGTTCGCCTGTTTACCAGCGGCAAAAGCCTTTCATGGCCCTTCGCGAGCGCAATTCTTTACGCCTTTGGGACGACTGCTTTTGCCTATTCCGGTTTCGCTTATCACGACACACTGGCTTCCGCGTACCTGGTAATTGCTTTCTACCTGATTGTGATTCTCGCTCGCCAACAAGTGAGTGAGCGAAACGCGCCGCTGGTGGCCGGCGCGGCGGGATTGCTGCTTGGTATTACGATTACCACTTCAATGCTGCCGTTCTTCATGGTCTGTGTCGCCGGCGTTTTCCTGCTCTCGATTTGGCGCTGGAAGCTCGCGGTAGCCGCAATAACCGGCGCACTTGTGGGCCTGGTGCCAATGTTTATTTACAACGCTCGGTCGTTTGGTAATCCTTTGCTCAGCCCTAATCTCGCCGGTGATTATCCCGAAACGTTTCTGCACCTGAACCTGCAAAATTCGATCAGCAAGGCCGGGCTCTACACTTCAGAGATCACTCTATACGACCCAATCGTGTGGTGCGGCATTCTTGGGTTGGTGTTTTTTCCGCGCGCCTTGCGACGCGAGCGGCTTGTCATTGTGGGATTGTTTATCGCGCAAGCGTTCCAGGTCCTGAACATTGACACACACGGTGGCTGTCACTATGGGCCTCGCTTTTTACTGCCGGCATTGCCGTTTGCAGCTATCGGCCTGGCGGGCTTTCATTATCTTCGAGGGAAAACGATGAGGCGGGCGACG
The DNA here is from genome assembly GCA_035941655.1 of Pyrinomonadaceae bacterium. GTDB lineage: Bacteria > Acidobacteriota > Blastocatellia > Pyrinomonadales > Pyrinomonadaceae > PSRF01. Next base: position 13,878 of record DASZDU010000068.1, read on the forward strand.
ATGATTGCGGTTGCGCTGGTGGGTGTAGCTGGAATTGTCATCAATTTTGTGGGAGCGGTTTACGGAGCAATGTATTGCGAGGTTCAGGTCTTTGGATTCTGGCCAGGGCTTGCCGCATTACAAGGGGGCGGCTTGAAAAGCTTACCGCTGGCAGAGTGGCTAGCTCTTCCATTCTTGCTGAGCCTGCTTTTACTGGCCTACTCGATTTACAGGCAGCGCGGTATTTCGCAAGCCCCATAACGCGAACCCTTTTTGGAGTGCGCTGACCTGTCAGCGCTTTTGTCGGTCGCGACCTGTCGCGGCCAGCTGACTTTAGTTGGAAGACTGTGGCGGCAGGCCGCCACAGAACCAAAGCGCTGACAGGTCAGCGCACTCCAAAAAGAGTTGTCAGTGTTTTAGTCTGAGCCTGAGCACGCCCCAGAAAGCTTCCCAGATCACAGCCCAGTCCATCTTGGAATCGCCGCTCTTTCGTTCGATGAAAATGATTGGCACTTCGCTTACACGAAAGCCTTTGCGATAGGCTTTGTATTTCAATTCCACGAGAAACACGTAGCCGCTGGAAAAAGCGTTCTGAAAACTGATTGCTTCCAGCGCTTCGCGCCGCCAGCAGTTAAACCCACTGGTCGGATCCGTGAAAGGCATACGCGTGATAGACCGAACGTAATTTGACGCCAGCTTGCTCATGGCGAGCCGCTTGAGGTCCCAGTTGACTACGCTGATGCCCTTCAGGTAACGCGAGCCCACTACCAGATCGTGGTTCTGAATCCTGTCGAAAAAATCGGGCAGGTGAACGGGATCGTGCGACAAGTCGGCATCCATTTGCAGAATGTATTCGTAGTCTTTCTTGAGCACTTGCTTAAAGCCCTCCACATACGCTCTACCCAGCCCTTCCTTTCGTTCGCGATGCAGCACGGAAATGCGATCCGGATCCGATTCGGATAATTGGTCCGCCAGTTTTCCTGTACCGTCTGGAGAGTTATCGTCAACAATCAGGATATGCAAATCCGGCGCGTACTGTCGCAGTTTTTGGACGAGTGTTTCCAGATTCGCCAATTCGTTATAAGTGGGAATTACGACGATAGCTCGCATTCAGGAATTCATGCTCCTCGAAGCTGTTTATTGATTGTGCCTGCCTGCCTCAACGATCGTGGCGGCGCTGCAGCAGACATCCTGTCTGCCTCAACGTTCATGGCCGCGCAGCAGCAGGCAAGATGCCTGCGCTCCCAGCGGCGGGTCATGACCTTAACAGGAATCTAACCGTCGCGCTGGGAGCGCAGACATCCTGTCTGCCTCAACGTTCGTGGCTATGCAGCAGCAGGCAAGATGCCTGCGCTCCCAGCCCTAAGATTCATTCGACCTTAACAGGAAATCTAACCGTCGGCGAACCCCTGATACCGAACCACGCCACACCTTCCTGCAGCATGTCGACTTCCAATAAATAACTGCCGGGTTTTTTCGGGGCATTGACGGTTAACTTCAACTGCACTTCCTGTGCAGGTCGAAGATCCTGGAGAAGTGCGGCGCGGCCGTCATCATTGATAAGCATGTTTCCATTGTGGTCCAACCAGTGATTACCGGCGCTCACCTGGAAGGATCCTCCACTTCGCTCGCGGGCAGGCCAAACAATATTGCTCTCGTTTTTCACCAAAACTATGAAGTCAGCTTTTCCGCCAGCGGGTAAAACTGAAACAGGACTAATAAGCTTAAGACTTGCTCGCAGTGTGCCATCGGGAAGCGGCTCATGTTCGATTACGGGGCCGCTTGCGATGTACAAAGTATAAAACTCACTGGTTGAGATAATCCGGCAACGTGGACAATTTTCTTCGGTAGTGATGACCAGCGCGCCATCGGGCGCCGCTTCATTTGGAGCGAGCCGAACAAAGTTCGCGATCGGCACGCCACGCAATGTCGAATGCCAATAAGCCTGGATGTAACCGGGAATCGCCAATGCGTCGGCAAGATAGACAGGTCTTTGAGTCATGCCGAGCGCGGGCGTCAGAATCCGCTCAGGATAACCGTGGTCAAATTGCCGTAGTCGTCGCGCACTGTTCGCACTCTTTTCGAACCTCCATAAGAAGATCGCACCCTGGCCCAGCACGAGCACGAGCAACAAAGTTAGCATCGTCTTACCCAGATCATTTCTCATCGAGACCCATCTGATTGCGGGAATGGTTAGAACAATAACGAAAACAGGAACCGGCGCGAGTCGTAACATGTGCACATACTCTGTAGTGAGCGACGCGGGAACGACGGATACCAGGAGGCAGTAACACACGAACCGCCACCAGCCTTCGCTGCGGTGTTGGCGAAGTATCAACGCCAACCCAGCGATCGCCAGCAAGCCGGTAGCTGCTGGTAAAAGGGGGAAGCCATAGATGTGTGCAATCTGCTCGAAGTTTGGGTCGCCGGTGACGAACAGGCTCCACGGATTCAGATTTCTGAGGTAATGCCTGGCGAATTCACGGAAGTTAGCAGCACTCGTATACGATGGTTCAAGGTAAGTGATTATGGAGAACCGCGCCGATAGCGCGCCGGGGTTGTGCCGGTGGAAGAGCAGCAACGGCACCAGCCCTATAGCATACAAAGCCCATGTCTTCAGCACGCCCGCACGTCTGCCTCGAGAGGCAAAAAGGACCAGTCCGAGCGCGAACAACGGTCCGATGAGCCTGCCAATAGAATAAGTATAAGTCAGGAGAGCGAGCGTCATCGCGAGCGAAACAACTTCTCGCCATCGCCAAAACTTTCTCGTGGAAGCGTAATGTGTGCAAAGCAGGAACAACGCTACAATCAGCGGATAAAGTGCAACCTCCAACACAACTCGACTCATTTCAAAAAGCCAGGGTGTGAGCAGCGCCATCAGGGCGACCAACATTCCAACTTCCCGCCGTTCGCTAATGCGTGTTGCGAGCAGTCCCAGCGCCAGGGCTGCCAACACCCCGCAGACGGCGCTTAGCAGACGCGCTGCCAGAATGCTTGGTCCTGTTATTCGATAGATTCCGGCCAGCAGGTAGATGTAGACGGGATTTTTGTAGTCACCAAAGGAACGAAAGTAGAGTGGCCAGGGTATACCGAATTCGTCCGCGCCGGTTTGTGAGATGGTGTAGGCATTATAAGAAATCGATGACTCGTCGATGTAATACCCGGGAGGATTGCGCTCCACTTTCGCAAAATAGATTGCGATAACTGCGATGGTGATGAGCAGCAGCAGCAGAAGCCATCGCCGATCATGAAGTGTGGCCTGAATGAAAGATCCAGTGTGGGCGTGTTGGTTCACTGGACGCCTCGCGTGGGTGGTTCAACTACCACCTGCCAGGTCAAACGTTGTGAGCCTTCATCGCCAAACCACACAAATTCTTCCTGGACCACATCCAGCTCCAGCACGTACCGCCCGGGAATTTGTGGTGCAGTTATTTCCAGGGGAACTCCCGCGGTATCGCCGCGTTCGAGGTCGTAGGGAAAACGACTGCGTCCGTCTTCATCATTTAATACTGACCCGTCCAACCGCAGCCAGCGGTTGCGCAGTCCAACTGCATAACGGTTTGTTCCCTCTGCCCCGACGGCCGGCCACGATACCGAACTAAGGTTTTTTACCAGCACATTGAGTATTGATTTTGTTCCAGCCGTCAAAGTTAATGGCGGGTTCTCAGCCTGGATGTGCGCTCTGAAAGCGTTTTGCGGGAGCGGTCGGATCGTTACATTCAAGGCAGAAGGCAAGACGGCGTAAACGGTATAGTTGATGCTCTTCGCGATCAATTTACAATTCCCGCACTCCTCTTCAGTGCTTATGACCAGTGCTCCCGGCGGGGGCGCGACGTAGCTCGGCAAGTGCACCAATCTCGACGTATCCACGCCTTGCAACACGGCATACCAGTAAGCCTGAATATAACCGGATTTGCCGGGTGGATCGAAAACGTAAATCGGACTTTGCTCCGTTTCCAGCGCAGTTGCAAAAACCTTTCGCGGGAAGCGTGCGTCAAATACATACCAGCGATCATTCGCAGTGGTGTGAAATCGCCACTGAAAGTACGCACCCTGGATGACAATCAGGCTAATGGCCACCAATAATATTGCACGCCTCCAGAAAACGGTTCGCGCTCGAGTATTCAATCTTGATGCATTCAAGCCCGCAGCGGCTTCGTTATCAACTTTCAGCAGCCAGGAAAGCGCCGGCGCCATCAGCACGTGAAAAAATACCGGGAAAGCAATCAGCCGAAGTTGCGGAAATTCATTGCGGGTCAAGGATGCCGGAATAACGGAAACCAATGAGCCATAAAGAATGAATTGCCACCAGGGCTCTCTGAGATGTTTTCGCAGAACTATGAATGCTCCGGCCAGGCCCACAATTACCGTTACGGCGAGCAGACTTCCGAATCCGCTGAGATGATCGCGAACATTGTTTTCCCCGGTAATGAGCCAGCGCCATGGAGTCAGATTTGCAAAGTAGTGTCGAACAAATTCGAAAGCGACATCAGACGGCTTGCTGTCAGGGGTGATGTAAGTCAGGAGCGCAAAGCGATCACTCAGTGCTCCTGGATGATTGCGTTGGAAGACGAAGAGTGGAATCAGAGTTACGGCGTAGCCAACCCAAACCTTAATTACGCTGCGCCAACCGTGACGCTTGATAAAAAAAGCAAGCCCAACGGCGAGCAGGGGGCCGAGGAGTCTTCCAATCGAATATGAATAGGTTAAGAGCGCGAGCGTCGCGGAAAGGCCAAGCACGTCGCCAATCTGCCAGGCGTGTTTCTGTGACGCTCGCCGCAGTGCCAGCAAAAAGAGCATGCATAGAACCGGATAAAGAGACACCTCAAAAACTAGACGGCTGTTTTCATAAAACCAGGGCGTGAACAGGGCAGAAACAGCGATGACCACTACGACAATGATCTTTCCAGTGAGACGCCACGCAAGCAGTCCCAGCAATACTGCGTTCAGCAATCCCAACGCCGCGCTTAGAAGTCGTGCAACAGTAATGCTCGGTCCCGTAATTTTATAAAGGGCAGCAAGCAAATAGACGTAGGTGGGATTTTTGTAATCGCCGAAAGCCCGGAAATAGAGGGGCCATCGTTGGCCGTGTTCGTCAGTTCCAGTTTGGGCAATCAAATGAGCGTTGTAGGCAATCGACGATTCATCAATGTAGAAACCCGGCGGGTGATTCGGCACTGCGGCGAAATAAATAAGCGCCCCGAAAAGAGTGATAATGAGCAGCGCAATTATTAATTGGAAACGAGACGGGGAGCTGTACGCGTCGGCGGGGGTTTTCATCCAACTTTTTACAAATATGACGCGCGTCACTCGTCAACGCGGTAAACATAAATCGAATCACCGATAATCGCTTCGGGAGCGCGACGGCGAAACTCTGCAAACGTATTGACCCGTTCTGCTTCTGAAACAGGCTCGCCGTCTCTCTCGTAACCGGGAACCGTTGAACCGTTCAGGAAGCTGGCGCCAAGAGCGAGATATCGCGGCGGTGACCCTTCGACCGGGGCCAGCGCATCCAGATACTCTACGCCATAGAAGCCAAGCGTTACGTATCCTCCAAGCAGTAATGCGCGAACGCGTGTTTCCCCTCGACCACGGAGGTATTCCGCCAAGTCCTTCGCATCATCACCCCATTCAACATTGGAATCAGAAAGATACCACCAGTGTGGGTGCGCCGACGCCAACTGATTCATGTAAGGCATGTAATTCGGATAAGCGCGTATCGCCTCGCCGCCTGCCCATACCAGCAACAGCAACACAATCGACGCCAATAACAAATGTGTCCGCCTGGATCTTTGCTTGCGCAACAAGCTATCGAGTAGAGCGCCACTGGAAATAAACAGAAAGGCATAAGCAGGTAAGTAGTAACGAATACCGATGTCGATGGGACTCATCATCACGAACACGGTGTAGAGAAGAAAGGGAACCAACAGAAACAGCAATTGCCAATCACGTTTGAACCCAACGCGATAAATGGCCCAGCCGAGTGAGGCAAGCGACACGAGCAGAAAGGGAATTGGCGTCTTTAAAGCAAACGCTACCGGAAAGTAGTACCACCAGCCTTTCTGGCTGTACATTCCCAAAAGCCCGGCGGGATGTCCTTCGTGGCTGTGATGAAGTTGCCAGTAAATGCCGATGAGAAAATCCGTAGGCAAAACAAATCGCAGCGTTCGCACACTGGTAAGAACAGCAGTGCTGTAATCGGGGAACGACCTGGCGATCCATTCCGTGTCTTCTTTAGCAAGAGCCCGATGCCGGAAAAAGTATCCGGCGTTGACTACCAACAGCAGTGTGAGCGCCGCAACCAGACCCTGCAAACCAATTGTCGAGCGGCGGCGCCGCGAGAATACCAGCAACGCAATGTACACGAGCAGCAAAGCGGGACCGACGATAATCATTGAAAACTTGGTAAGCATGGCAACGCCGGCTCCTGCGCCGACAAATGCCGCAAGTTTCCAGTTCGGAGCACGCCAATAACGGTAGAGTGCATAGACGGTGAGAAGTAAGCCGAATGCTGCGACCACATCTGTTTGAACCACGCGGCCATGGGCCAGCATCGTCGGTTCCAATGCGAACAACGCTACTGCGAACAAGGCAGCGCGCGATCCAAACATCTCGCGCGCAAAGATAAAGGTAAGCAGCGCCAAGCCAACGGTGAGTGCAATCATCGGCACTCGGGACCAGAAACTGATCGCCTCAAATTTCGTCCGGTTATCGAGCCAAAAACGGATTGCATATTGCCACTCGCGATCGCCGCGGGTAAGAGTTGGACCCAGGGTGTCTGGTTGTGGTTCTTCAGGTTGGAGGAAAAGCAGTGGGATACCCGCGAGCAGCTTGCAGGCTGGCGGGTGTTCGCGCACTAGTTGGAAGTCGTCAGTTACGAGATTATAGTATGCCGCGGGAATGATAACGAGTTCGTCGGCCGTTATGCTTTTACTCGCTGTAGTCGCGACTAGGTTCAGGGCCATTACCAGTAGGATCGCTGAACACAATACTTCTACTTTGTAAGTGTTGAGCGTCCGCCGAGCAGATTGGAACGCTCGGCCCATCTTGGCGCTGGACCAGGTTTCATATCCCGTCGCAGCCTCTCCTAATGATTCGTACATATCTTTTGCGCGCACAACTAAATGCTGACCGACTCGTCGCCGCGTTGCTGACGTTGGCCCCGCTGTTTTATTTCTTCCCGGCAGTGCGCGGACAAATCATTCTCTCCCCCGACGATGGGGTAATTTTTAATGTCCCGTTGCGCGTAGCTGCTGCAAACATTATTCGCTCCGGCCACCTGCCGCTCTGGAATCCGTACCTTTTCTCCGGCATGCCGCTTCATGGCGCCGCACAGGCAGGACTGCTATTCCCGCTCAACTGGTTCTATTTAATTCCATCCGCGCCAGTCGCCACCAACCTGATGATGCTCAGCACTTACATGCTGGCGGCGCTCGGTGCTTACCTATATGCGAGACGTGCCGGAGCCGGCATCACCGGTGCAGCGGCGACCAGTTTGATCTGGCAATTCAGCGCCTTCATGGTCGAACAAGTCGGACACACCAACGTTCTGCATACGGCAGCAATGCTGCCCTGGGTGTTATGGGGGGTTGAAGGTTACCTCGCAAACCGCTCGCGCACGCGTGCCGTGATTTTGGCTGCACTCGTGGCGGTGCAGATTTTTGCAGGCCACCAGCAGACCTGCGCCTATGCGCTATTGCTTACTGCTGCGTATTCAGTCGTGCTGTTATCCGCGTCGAAGGCTTCGCGTTCGTCATATTTATCGGCGCTCGCAGTGCTCGCCGTCGGGTTGTTGCTGGCAGCGGTGCAAATCTTACCGACCGTCGAGTTGCTGCGCAACAGCCTGCGCGCCAGCGCCTCCTATGATTTCTTTAGCTCTTTCTCGATGCCGCCGCGGTTTGCGCTGACACTCTTTGCGCCTTATCTGTTTGGCGGTGGAAACGGACTGCTGTTTCGCGCTCCCTACGTCGGTCCCACATTTTTTGGCGAGTATGTTGCCTACGTGGGCTTGCTGACGATCATGTTGGCGCTGATTGCAATTCTTCTGAAGCGAGACGCGCGCACGAAATTCTGGGCCACGGTGCTGGTCGTTTGTCTGTTACTTGCATTCGGCCGCTTCTTACCTTTTCACCTCTACGCGCTGGTCTATTACATTCCAGTCTTGAATCTCTTTCGCGTGCCGGCGCGACATTTGATGGAGGTTGAATTTGCGTTTGCCGTGCTTGCCGGACGGGGAATCACGGTCATTGCTGCCTACCGTAACCGGACCGCCGGCTTTCGTAGCAGGAAAATCATGGTCGGAATTGTTGGCTCGGCGGTCTTTTTGCTTACCTGCCTGACTGTCACCTGGTGGCGCCCGGCAGATTTTCATCTTGGCCGACAGGCACCACTAACGTTATTACGCGCTCCGGAACTTTTTCTGCCGATAGCAATCGCCGCGCTCAGCGCCGGCGCACTGTGGTGGTTTTATTGCTCGAATCTTCGCCGGGCGAGTTTGTGCCTGCTGGCTGTACTTCTCGTTGACCTCGTCGTGTATGGTCAGGGAAGCGGCTGGCGCACGAGCAGTCCCAGGGCTGAATCAGATCTATGGCGTCAACCTGCGACTGTGGAGTTCCTGCGAAGTCGAGGAATTAATGAAGGTTCTGCCCGGATACTTACGGAAGATCAACGCTTCGATCCAGCCATGCCAGTGCCGCCTCCTTCGTCGCCGGGTGACTGGATGCTGTCGCTACAACCCGACGTGTACATGATGCATGGCATCGAGAATGCCGCCGGTTATGACGGCTTCGGACTTTTGCGTTACAGCGGACTGGCCGGCGACATGAAGGTTTGGGGCGAACTGACTGATTCCGAGCGTACGCTGCGAAGCGAGAGTCGTGAGCTGGATGTGCTGAACGTTCGCTATCTCTTAACTCGACCGCTCTTTAACCCGGTCGATAAAAATTCGCAGCCATCGTCCAGACCGTCTGCTTCCGAAAAGCCGTTGTTAAGTGTGCCGCCCTCAGTTGATTTCCCGGCAGCGACAGAAGATTTTGGGGGAATTAAATTCACTGCGGAAGATTTGAACATTCCAAGAAGTAGTGGCCGAGCAAAATTGGTTTTTGTGTGCCCGCCCATTGAAGTCGACCACGCGGCCTTTGTCACCAATCTCTCGTGGTCCGTGAACGTGCCCGACAACACTCCTGTTGCGCGAATCAGACTATTTACAGAAAGCGGCAAGTCCTTCGACTTTGATCTGCGAGCCGGCGAACACACCGCTGAATGGGCCCATGATCGACCTGACATACAAGCTCAGATCAAGCATCGTCGTCCGCCGGTAGCGACGAGTTACAAAGTCGATGATGGCGGCCAGGGTTATGAAGCGCATAGTTACCTGGCGTCATTCGCATTACGGCAGCGCGAGATCGTTAAGGGTGGCGAGATTATTCTTAAACCTGCAGCGTACGCGCCTGATCTGTTGCTCGCGGTGCTGCGCGTTTCCCTGAACGATCAGGCGAACAATAAATCGTTTCCGCTGCGTCGTGAATGGTTTACAAAAGAGGCATCGAGCTCTGGACCGACAGCTGCGAGCCAGCGATCCACGGCGAAAAAATCGCAAGATGCAATTGAACCGGCTAATCAACTTTCCGGCAAGACACCGGAGCAGACGAAAGAGCGATGGCAAAAGCTTTCGCAACCTGGAAATGTTGCGGTGTTTGAAAACACACGGGTCTTGCCGCGGGCCTGGCTCACCACAGACGTTATGCTGCTCAATGACGCGGATACGCTCGAGGTTATTCGAACCGCTCTGCTTCCGAATGGCCAGCCGTGGGACCCGGCTCAAACTGCGCTCGTCGAAAATGAGGTGGACTTCACACCCGCACCGGCTGATAGTGCAGCCGCCGTTCGCGTAACCAGTCATGGGCCAAACAAGGTGAGCATCACAACCAAATCCGTCGCGCCTGCAATCCTGATCTTGAGCGAAAATCATTATCCGGGCTGGAAAGCTTATGTTGATAGTCGGCCGGTTGAGACATTACGGGTGGATTACAATCTTAGAGGCGTGATACTGACTGCGGGTCAACACGATATCGAGTTTCTTTATCGACCGAAATCGGTGCTGTTCGGTTTCGTTGTTTCGCTGCTGAGCCTTATTGGCCTGGTGCTCTGGTGGAAGGGTAGTTTTGGAGCGCGCTGACCTGTCAGCGCTTTAGTTGGTCGCGACCTGTCGCGACCAACGTGAGATGAGGCTACTTAACCACTTGGGTGGGCGACAGGTCGCCCAGGAACAAAAGCGCTGACAGTCAGCGCACTCCAAAAAATTGCGTTCTGTACTAATTACATGAATGAACTCGGTAATAAGTTGCTATTCGCGAGTCCGAGAGTGATCACGGACCTGAACGACTGCTACTTCTATCACACGATGGACCTGCCGGAGTTCGGTTTGATCCGAGCACATTGGGACTTGAGAGGAAGTTTTGATGAATACATCGGCGGAGTCGACTTGGCGGGCAAATCAGTTCTGGATATTGGCACCGCCACCGGATTTCTGAGTTTCGAGGCAGAAAAAAGGGGAGCACGCGTCGTCTCCTTCGACATGGAGAAAGGCAGTCAGCAAACCTTTCTTCCGTTCAAAGATAAACCGTATTACAGCGATCACGATCGCTGGGCCGCGGAATACACTGCGCAGATTGAAAAATGGAAAAATGCATATTGGTTATGTCATCGCTTACTTGGATCCCATGCTCGGGTCTACTACGGCGACGTATACGACTTACCTGCCAACCTGGGCCGCTTCGACGTGACGATTGTAGGTTCGGTACTGGAGCATCTGAGTGATCAGGTCACGGCGCTGGCTTCGATAGCGCGGGTGACTGGGGAGACACTAGTGCTGGTTACGCCGTTGCTTGATGCGGACGAGCCCCTTGCACGCTTCGAGCCCCGCGCGAGTAATCCCGAGCACGATTACACCTGGTGGACTTATTCGGTTGCTGTTTATCGTGAGGTTTTGGGGATGCTTGGCTTTACGATCAAGAGCATTTCAAAAGCCGACTACTACCACGATTACGAACAACGTTTTGAACCAAGAACCACACTGGTTGCCCGCCGCGATTTGTAGCATTTAACTCGATCCAGCCTGCGGAGCAGGCGAAAGCATAAAGCCTGGGGTGGAGCGTAGCGGAACCCCAGGACCATGAATTCTGAGGACTCAAAGCCCGCGAAGCGGGCGACAGCGTCATGTCACACAAATGCTGTCGCCCACTCCGCGGGCTTTGCGTTTCATTGGAACTGCACCCTGGGGTTCCGCTTCGCTCCACCCCAGGCTTTACGCTGTCACCTGCTCCGCAGGTTACTCAACGATCAGTCCCTGTTTGAGAACGACAGATCCCAAATCTTCAAACCACGCCAGGTGCTCCGAAACCATATCAAAAGCCAGCAGATATTTGCCGCGACTCTCAGGCGCAGCCAATGCAATTTCTATCTCCGCCGCTTCACCCGGCGCTACGTCCGCTGCTAGAAAAGCGCCGGCGTGGTACCAAAGTAACGGCGCCTCGTCGGTTCCGAGGACGTGCGCTACCAAATGCACTGAACCTTTATCCGTGCCGGCATCACTTCCGCGCAACCAGCGAGCGTAACCGATGTTTTTCGCTCGAATGCGAAAGCGCAGCACCTCGCCCGGCCGGCTGCGCTTCGGACCGTCAATTAGCGACAGCTCGGTTCCCAGGTAGCTAATCATGTTGCTGTCGGGATAGGGTTGGAACTTACGACAAGCGAATATCGCGCGGTCACTCTGCGTGCCCGGAAAAACTTCAACCTCATCGAACCCAATATTTCTGAGTAACGCACGCAGTGCGCTTACGCCCGGCAAAAACCAGTTGTAGATAGCTTCTTTCGCCTCGGGCGCATTCTCAACGTAGGCCAGCGGATGCAGCAGTGGCTGTAGCCCTCCGACCTCGTAAGTGAAAGACGACGGCGCCTGCTCGGGAGGATAAATAGCAGTCTCAAGGATCAACAGCTCGCGAGTCACAATGAACAATTTTTCGAGCGCCATCACGAGATGCTTACAGTGATAAAGGAGACCGAGTGCCAGGGTCACATCAAACTGTCCCATCGAATGCGGATCGAGGTCGTAAACAGACATCCTGCGATAATCAATATCGAGGTTATTCACATCACGTACAAATGCGGCCTGGCGGATCAGATTGTGCTGCGAGTCGATACCCACGACATGGGCCGCGCCTCTTCGTTTCATCTCCAGGCAATAAAACCCCGCATTGCAACCGACATCCAGCACCGCCTTACCCGACAGATCATCCGGCAGGCAGACTTTGACCTTCTCCCAGGTGGGGCGCGGATGTTCGACCGGTTCCCCAATGGCACTTTTTGTTTTGGTGGTGAGACCGTGGCCCAGATCGATGCAGTGGAACCAGGGTTCAAGGCGTTTCACTTCGGAGATTATTTCTTCACGCGTCATTGGATAGCGGTTTCCCTTTGGAGTGCGCTGATCTGTCAGCGCTTTGGTCTTGCGCTGCTTGACGCGCTAGTCCTAAGTAGTTTGATAACTCAGCGTGGTCGCGACAGGTCGCGAGCGACCTAAAGCGCTGACAGGCCAGCGCACTCCAAAGTCCGAGGCGCTAACGGTCAGTGCCTACTGTGAAACTAAAGACCAGCGGTTTTGATCCTCTTTCTTCGAACCAGCAAACGTGCTGGTCCACCAGATCGACTTTTGCGCTGTAAACACCGGGTTCCTTTGGCGCGGCGAATTCGAGGTTGAGAGCAAAATTTTGACCGGGAACAATTGCTCGCGGCAGCATTGGATGCCCGTGTAGTTCGCTAATAATTTCACCGCGTTCACCAAGAACTCTTACTCCCGGCATGACGATGCCCGCTCGTACCGTTTGCCCTGTAAGCCATAGAGTGTCGCCGGTGTTGGTTATGGAAACCGGCACTTCAAAGGGCCTACCTGCCTCGACAGTCAAGGGTCGGGAATCGCCCAAGGCGATGTCCGCCAGTAAAACCCCAGGATTTCGGCTGTCAAGCACTGAAGTTGCCGGACCATTTTCAACCACCTTCATGCAGGTCAGGTAATGATAATCCGTGGGAATATTCCGCAGCGGCAGAGTTGGATCTTCGCTTCCCCCGCGAAGCATCTCTCGTTCGAAGAGTCCGTCGACGCTGACGTAGTCGCCAACAACGGCGAACCCATTCGCGGAAACGAGCGCGCGCAAGTAGTCGGTGCTAAACGGCGACTCGAGCGTGCCAAACTCGCGCATGACGCTGCGTAACTCATCCGCCGTGCTGGAATCGTCATCCGGCTTTTGTCCCTCGAGAATGAACAGCAAGCCGCCAACCTCCAACATCGCTGCCACATGGCGCATGACTGCACGTTCATCCTGGAAATGGTGTAACGAGTCGTAACAAATGACCAGGTCGAACTTTTCGTCGAGCGCTGTCAGCTCAATGTCGTGGACAGCAAACTCACAAAGCAAAGGCGTCTGATGGTCCACACCGTAGGGAACGCGCGCGACCCGCTCGCGAGACATCTCGATAAGGTCGGGACTTATGTCGACCCCTTTGACCTGATATCCGAGCCGCGCGAAATATTCGCTCAACCAGCCGGAGCCGCAACCAACATCAAGTATTTTTGCACCTGCCGGCAGCGCCAGCGTCACTGCCATGTTGGCGAAGTCGCAGAAGTGGCGGTGCGAGTCCTCATCCATGCCGTCGCCTTTGTACTTCGCGGGTTTGTTTGCCAGGTTATAAAACGGCTTAGTGCGCAAATGGTGGTTTCGCTCCGGACTTAGCTTGCTGAGGTAGTCAATTGCGGCGCGCTTGTAGTCAATACCTTCGAGTTTCGGAACTCGTCCCGAGATAATTTCTTTTGTGGGAATTTTAGATTCGGTGCGAGCGCCGTTACCGTCGTGAGACGCAGCTGGCGGCTGAGCAGTTACCACATCACTACTGTCCGGCATTATGAGAGCGATCTCTGAGGCCACACTTCGAAACAGTGTATCGCTATTTGCGCCGCCAACACTCAGCGCCGACAGTTCACCGGCAATTGTTTGAATAAACTGCTTGCGTGGCCGCAGCGCGATTATCCTGCGGAAGAAATTGGCATAACGTTCCGCGCTTGATTCAATCCGGTGGTGGTCCAGCACGTGATCGCGAGCATTTTTCCCGATGCGTTCTCGCAAAGTTTTGTCTTCGATCAGCCTGCGAAGATAAGCCTCAAGCAGCGGTTCGGCATGTTCATTGTGATCTACCTTCACTACTGCGTGATCGGGCAGTTCTGAAAACGCGCCAACGTTTGAGACGATAGCCGGCACACCGGCGGCCATGATCCGGCACAGACTTCCGGACGTCGCCCCAACTGGCCGCTCGCGCAGGTTAATGGCGATGTCAGTTTCCGCTATCAGCTGCTCAAATTCTTCAAGCGTAACGAAACCTGAAATGGAAACGCGTTCCTCCAGCCCATAACTTCGCACTAGTTCGGTCAAGCCCGGAAAGTTTCCCGCCGGGCCAACGAGTTTGTAATGGAAATCGTGGTCATCTTTTAGCCTGCTAAGCGCACGCAGCGCCCGCTCAATTCCCTTGTCAGGAGTAATAAGTCCAAACGAAGCGATGCTGACACCGCGCGCGTTGTTCTTCACGCGAAGAGGCGCCGCTGCGGCGCGGGCAGTGATGTGGTGGTTTATGCGTTCGTTGGGAACCGCCGGAGCAATTTGGGAGAAGCGCTGGCTACTCCACTCTGAATGAACGATTATTCCCTCAGCGGAACGAGCCAGCCGGGCATTAAGCGGAAAAGTCAGAGGCGAATTAACCTGAGGTGGAAGGCTGCCACGGCGAATGTGCTCTTCAGCCCTTCGTCTCTCATTCATTCCATGACAAGCCTCGAGTTCTTCCAGATAAACCTTAATGTCTGCTTGATCGCGCGCTTGTCCCAGAAAAAAATCCTGTAAGGCAAAATCATGAAACACGGCGATGCCC
>DASZDU010000069.1:0-1769 GCA_035941655.1 Pyrinomonadaceae bacterium
CACTTCGTTATCAGCAAGCGCACGCGCGGGCCGATCGGCGAAATCATTCACACTGACCATCGCGCCGACAAAGCTGCAAACCGCCTGCGCGTTGGGTGCAACGTTTAACCATTCGTTCAAGGCCCCGCATTCGTCTGACTCGAAATGGCTAAACCCAATCCAGCGCAACTTCGCTGGATCGATAACCGTTGATACGGCTTCACGCGTGATCGGAAACATCTTTTTCATGCCCGTATGCATGATGAATGGCTCATCGTCTTTGATCAAAAACTGGTTGAATTGAATGCCAAAGTCAGGATGAAACGTCGAAATACGATAAACGTCCGGCGCGATTTCCATTACCTTACTTTCCATGATGCCCTCCCTTGGTTTGTTATTTGATCTACGGAGCTTAACCCCGGCCGATGGTTAGGGTGACCATGCGCGGCGCGGATTTCGCCCCACCGAGGCGAGATGTTTATAGCCCGAGGTCCCGCTATTATCTCGCGCTCCGAAGCGTTGACCCTGCAATACCGCAGGCTATAGACCAGTGGCAGAAGGCTGAAGTCAGCAGTGGATATCTGTGCCAGGGACGTGCTGAGCGTCTACGATAACCGCGGGACTTCCTCTCATGGTCCGAACCGATGCCGATATTCATCCGATGACAAAAAGGCTTTGACCATCTCGGCAATGATGAAGTTGCTGTTGAATTGATTCAGCTTGTTCAGCCAGAAGTTATAGCCGTCAAAATTCAGGCCCGGCTCAGGCGCCGCGTCTGGGTTCCTTCGCAGATAGCCGAAGTACTCCATCAGCACAAATGCGCGATTGAACTCTTGCTGTTGCAGTGTCGCGTTGTCGGCTATCTTTCTAAGCACGCTAGCGCGCAGCGTTGGGTCTGCCGGATTTGGCGTCAACTCGGTGATCAATGCCGAACGCTCGCTGTCGGAAAGCACGCCTCCCGCATTCGCATTCAACGAATCAACGAACTCGGTGGCGGTGGTGGATCCCGGATAACGAGAAAGGAACTCGCCCCGCTGGACGAACGAAAGCGCAAACGCGCTCTTGTTGTTGTCGAGCTGCGCCTGCCAATTGCCCTCACCCACGATTACCCCGGCGCCGATTTGCTGAGTATCGCGCAGGAAGTTCGTGAATCTTACCGGAACTGGGACAGTCGGCGGACTAATATCGCCAAAGGCAGTTTTGTAAACTCGTTCAACGTAGTAGCCCGTATTCTGAAACTCGATGGAAAGGAAGAACGCAGCCGACGTATGGATCCGGAAGATCTCGATGCACTGCGCCACTGTCAATCCGGGCGGACGCCGCGCCGGATCATTGCACTTATCGATGTTGTCCTTCCAAAACGCCAGGCCCGCAGCGTCAGGCTCGCGATTAAGAAAGTCTCGATAGTGCTGACGAACGAAGGTATCGGTGTCGTCATTTGGGTTCGTTGCCGGCTCAGTCGCATCGTCGGCAATTGTTAGCGTCGCAGTCGAAGTCGTGGCCCCAGGCGTCTCGAAACCCGCGCTTCCCGTCAGGTTCGACAGAGTCAGCGTCAAGGTTTCCGGGCCCTCGACAAAACTATCCTGATTAATCAGGACAATGAAGGTCCTGGCCGCGCCATCACCAGCGGCGAATTGCAAAGTGCCAAGCGCCGCTTCGAAGTCGCATCGCGGAGAAGCAGCCCCGTTGGCAGTCGAGCAGGGAAGCACTGTCGTTGCGCTGCTGTCATCGGGCGTCGAATAATCGACACTCACTGCCTGAGATAGATCGCCAAGCCTCTCGACAGTAAT
>DASZDU010000070.1:0-2216 GCA_035941655.1 Pyrinomonadaceae bacterium
CTGAATTTACCGTCGCGTGCTTTGTTGGTGGGATAGTAACCCAAACTATATTGCGTGCCGATCTCGGTCGCCACGCGCGCGAACGCCGCCCGTGCGTCTTGCAAACTCGCAGCTAAGAAATTTTTGCCGCCGCTGGCCTTCGCCAGTGCATCCATCTCGCGACGCGCGAGATTGTACAGGTCGCGGCTAATCTGCATCCGCTCAAACTGTCCCATTTGACAGAAGTCGACATAATCTTCCGGCCGCGCGCGCGGAAAAAACACCTGCCGGTAACGCTGCAACTGTTTCGTGGAAAGCGTCAGACGACCATCGTCCTGGCAGTCTTTCAGTAGACGGTCCTCGACGAAATCTTCGGTGTTGACTTCAATGAAATAGGTTGCGACACCGGTCCGACTGAGTTTTGCGCGCGTGGTTTCAAAATCCGACGCGCTGGTTGAATCGACCCCGTCAGTCAAAGCCACGATCGCGCGACGACCGCGCACTTCTTCTCGGGCGGGCGCGCGAAACACTTCATCCGCAATTAGTCCGAGCGCGTCGTAGAAAGGTGTACCGTTGCTGCTGCCGAGGCTTGCAATTGCATTCCTCAGAAGTTTGCGATCATCAGTCAACGTAGAAAGGACATCAACTTTGGCGGCCACTGTTTGACCCTGCCGCGCGGTATTGAAGGCGACGATCGCGACGCGATCACCGGGCCGCAAGGCGCTAATGAAAGCATTCGCCGCCTGACGAATCAGGTCTACGTCTACGCGAGTGGAGCCAGACGTGTCTAGCAGCAGCGCGATTTCAAAGGGCGCTTCGGTGGTGGCGAAGTTGGCAATCTTCTGCTGTTGGCCGTTTTCAAACAACAGAAAGTTTTCGGCCCGCAAGCCCATCAGCGGGCGTCCCGAACTGTTCGTTACCACCGCCGGCACTGACACCAACTGCGTTTCCACGCGCACAACATCGCCCTCATCGACTTCCTCCGTAGGCTTATCGGCCGGTGTTGGAGTTGGTTCGTGATCCGGACTGACTCGACGCGGGCGTTGCTTATTCATCTGCTGGTCGGCAAGGGGCACAGCTGTGAAGCTGAAAACCACCGCTAAAACCAACGCAGCTAATCTTACAAACCTTGGCATAGGTTTCAATCGATGTTGACTAACAGCAAACGGGTTTTCTGGGGAGCAAATTGGTAGATATTGCTTGAAAACTATAACTGCAAAAACGCCCGGCTGCAAAATGTCAAATGCCTGAGGCCAATATCATCGCTCACCTTGACAGCCTCGCGCCCTTCTCTTAGCATGACGACTCACTCGCTAGCCAGTTATAGTAGCTGTGGTGATGTTCTTTTAATGCTCGAACGCGCGTGCCGCAGAAGTTTAGTGGGACAGGCATTCCAGTCCTGTCCACAGTACGACAGGCATTCCTGCTTGTCGCGGTCGGACAGAGACGAATGTCTGTCCTGGATAGGCACGTACGTCAATGGTAGACGGCTTCCCTTACAAGGAAGAGGTTGGGGGTTCGAGTCCCTCCGTGCCTACCAATTTGAAATCTCAGATCTCAAATTTGAGATCTGAAACGCGGAGTCGTAGTTCAGTTGGTTAGAACGCCGGCCTGTCACGTCGGAGGTCGCGGGTTCGAGTCCCGTCGGCTCCGCCACTTTGAAGCGGTTGCACTTCAGCTAAAATGAAGGGCAACCGCTTTTCAATTTTATACTCAGATGATTTCAGTTGCAGAAGCCATTCGCATTGTTAGAGAACAGACAAACGTGCTGACTTCTGAACTTGTCCCGCTGGAAAACGTACGCGGCCGTTTCCTGGCCGAGAACATCGTTGCTGATACGGATCTGCCGCCGTTCGATCGCTCGCAGATGGATGGCTACGCCCTCCGAGCCGGCGATGCGCAGCACGTGCCGGCGCGATTAAGAATTGTTGGCGAGTCGGCTGCCGGGCGGGGTTGGCACGATGAGATAAAACCGGGCGAAGCTGTCAGAATCATGACGGGCGCACCCGTTCCTGGAGGCGCTGACAGCGTGCAGCAGGTTGAGCTGACGCGCGAAGTCGAAGATAGCGGCGAAGTCGAAATCCGGCAGATACCCGCACTGGGAAAGTCGATCGTCCGACGTGGGAGCGAAATTAAGAAAGGCGAGACTGTGCTGGTCGCGGGTGAGCAGATAAGCGCTGCGACTATGGCGGTGCTGGCTTCGTTTGGTTGCGCGCAGGTAAGTGTCACGCGCCAGC
>DASZDU010000071.1:0-19235 GCA_035941655.1 Pyrinomonadaceae bacterium
ATGGAGTCCCGCCAATTACCGCAAGGAAATGTTCTGGCGGAGCCAGGAAAGAAATGCTACGGCTTACAATCGCTGGACCTCAATCATCGCGCTTGCAACCCTGATCAATACGATTGCCATCATCGTTCAACTACTAAAATCGTTGGGCTGGCTGTAATCTTCTACTATCTTGAAAATCCCTGTGCCTCCTCTGTGTTCTCTGTGGTTGAGTGTTTGCCGGTAACTTCACCACGGGAGACACTGAGAACCCACGGGCGGCACGAAGGAAAATCGAATTTGAAGATCCTGCCAATTGATTAATGCTACCTACATCAGAACGGACTACTCCAACCATTCTTCTGCTAATCGCTGTGTTTATAACGCAGCAGATGATCCGTCAGCGCCAGGTAAAGGGCTCCGATCATCTTGGCGATCACAAACCCGCCGATACTATGTATGCGCTGAAACAGGGGACGAATTATGGCTGGCCCTACTGCTACCAATCCGGGACCGCCAGGCTGCCAGACATTAAATTCAACTCCGGCAGCAAAAAGATGAACTGCCGCGATGTTCCGCTGGCGTTCGCCGCGTTTGACGCGCACAGTTCGCCATTGGGTTTTGAATCCTTCGACTCGCTGGACATGGGCCCGGTCCCCAAGTCGGGCTATGGCGGTCAGCTAAGAGATTCATTTCTGGTTGCATTACACGGCTCAACGAAGAAGAGTCTTAACCGTGGCTATCGCGTGGTGCGGGTTCGTGAGAATCGAAAGTCAGACGACCGACCTGAAGATTTCATAACCGGGTTTCTGGCCGCCGGCAAAATAAACGGTAGGCCCGTTGATATTCTGAGATTTGGGATCGATGGGTTCCTGCTGACGGATGACTACGCAGGTGTTGTCTACTATGTGTACGAGAAGTAGGTGGCTTTTTTTGGAGTGCGCTGACCTGTCAGCGCTTTGGTTCAGCTGCGACCTGTCGCAGCTGCCTTGAGTGATTCGGGACGAATTGCGGCGACAGGTCGCCGCCGGGCAAAAGCGCTGACAGGTCAGCGCACTCCAAAAATATGAGAACCAAAACACGACTTGCGATAATCACGCTGCTACTATTACTTGCGCCGCTCGTGTCCGCGCAAAATAGTCCTCGTCTTACAGACATCGACCGCGTGCGCCTGGCAGAGGCGTTCCGGCTGGGCGACATGCTGGGCAACCAACTCTGGACAGACTGGAGCAAGGCGCCATTTGCGGTTTTGCTGGTCACGCCGGAACACGAATTCCTGATTCGTCATCCCAAACCGTCACCCGATTTCACACTGGTAAACGACGACCCGTTATTGAAGAGCAAGGTCTACTACCGCAAGCGCACTCAGCCGCAAAATCTGTTAGCCACGTTTCCTGCCGTCGGTGGAATCCCCACGATCGTAATCGGCCAGGCGGAAAATACTGACAAGAAAACTTCCACGCCGTGGGTTGTTACGGTGTTGCACGAGCATTTTCACCAATTGCAGTATTCACAGCCCGGTTACTACGACTCTGTGAACGCGTTGGGGTTGACTCGCGGGGACCAGACCGGCATGTGGATGTTGAACTATCCGTTCCCATATGACTGGGCGGAAATGAAGGAACATTTTTCGCACTTAAGTAAATTGTTGGCTGAGGCGCTGCAGGCAAAAAGCGATTCAGATTTCCGCGTCGGGCTTGCAGCGTATCTCAAGCAACGACGCGAACTGGAACTCACGCTCAGCCCCGACGATTACAAGTATTTTTCCTTTCAGATGTGGCAGGAGGGTATTGCCAGATATACGGAATATCGCATGGCGAAATTGGCGGCGGCGAGTTATAGACCAACGAAACGTTTTCGCGCACTCAAAGACTATGAGCCGTTTGGGGAGTTAGCTGAAAAGATTAGGCATGGCGTGCTGGATGAATTAACGAATGCCAAGCTGGGAGAATCGCAACGAGTGATTTTTTACGCGCTCGGCGCCGGCGAGGGCATGTTGCTGGATCGCGTCAATCAGCATTGGCGGCAGCGGTACCTGGTCGACAAGTTTTACCTTGATAAGTATTTCAATGAAACAAGATCAGAGTCGAAAGCTAAGACAGTCTCGGTGCAATCTCTGTGAACTCTGTGCCTCTGTGGTCGCCTTATTGAAGAGAAATACTTCACTACAGAGGCACAGAGCCCACTAAGGATGCACAGAGATCGAATTTACTCTGGGTGGGGCTGCTAGGGATTTTTCAATCGACTTGTAAACAACTGATTCAGCTCGGCAAATGGAGCTGCTTCCGCGAAAGACTCGAACGTGCCTGTCTCCGCAATTTGTCGCGCCGAGCGTATGAATGCGCCCCACGCAACATTCGCCAGCGCCGAGCCCACTGAAATTCTACGCACGCCAAGATCTTTGAGTTGTGAAAGCGTAAGTTCGCGGTTACCAGTTGAGACTAATACGTTCACAGGCTTGGGAGAAACCGCCTTAACAATCGCCGAAATCTCATCCGGCTGACGAACGCCGGGAGCGTAGAGACAATCCGCGCCGGCTTCCGCGAAAGCCACCAGTCGTTTCACCGACACGCTTAATGGATCAGCTTGGCCAACCAACCACGCTTCACATCGAGCAGTAAGCACCACCGGAATTCCCGAAGCATCGATTGCGGCGCGCGACGCCTTGATACGCTCCACTGCCAAATCAAAATCATATAGCGGCACTGCGTTGTTTCCAGTTGAATCTTCGATTGAAAGCCCAGCCACGCCGGTAGCGATACAGAGCTTCACGCTCTCAGCCACGTTTTCGGGTTCGTCTGCGTAGCCATTTTGAAAATCAGCGTTAACCGGCAATGAAGTTGCTGCGACTATCTCGCGGAAGTGCGCGAACGCCAGTTCGCGTGGGACGGCCGACGTCGAATCCGGCAAGCCGCGGGAGAAAGCAAAGCCTGCGGACGTGGTAGCGAGCGCCTGAAAGCCGAGTTGCTCAAGATAGATCGCGCTGCCTTCGTCCCAGGGATTTGGTAGAACGAAACACCCGGTGGCGTGCAGATCGCGAAACCTCTTAACAACAGATGAGTGACGGAGATTGGTTTGGTTCATGTCGCAATCGTACTATTCACTGGTGACGCGCGCCACCCTCTGTTTGGAGTGCACTGACCTGTCAGCGCACTCCAAAATAGAGCTGCTTTTGTTGACACGTCACAGCTAAACGGCCTACCCTACGCCCGTTTCGTTGTGCTCGTCCCGCTTGCCCATCTCATAATCGTTATAAGTTCAAAATGCCGTAGACATGACCCAGTACGACCTCAACAGCGCTGAGTTTCTCCGTGACCCATACCCAGTCTACGATCAGTTGCGAACGCACGATCCAATTTTCTGGAGCGCAGAGAACGAGTACTGGATGATTACTCGTTACGCAGATATCATTTCACACATCCAGGACAATCGTTTGTCGTCCAACCGAATTGCCGCTCACGCTGATCGCATGCCGAGGGAGGCGAAAGAGTACTTTCGTCCGCTTTTCAGCGCGGTCTCGTCGTGGATGCTAATGATCGACCCTCCGGATCACACGCGTCTACGCGGGCTCGTCAGCAAAGCGTTCACACCTGCTGTGGTTGAAAACATGCGAGGGCTGGTGCGGAAGTTAGTTGACGATAAACTCGCAAGCGTTAAGCAGCAGGGTCGCATGGACATCATGAAGGACCTCGCAAATCCGCTTCCCGCAATCGTAATTGCTGAAATGCTCGGCGTGTCAGGCACAGACCAGCAACAGTTCAAGACTTGGTCGGACGATATTGCCATGGGCCTTGGCGGGATCGACAGTGCCCGCAGCAAAGAGGAACTTTTTGCTATGTATGACCTGGCACAAAAGAGCTTTCTCTCGTTGGCGGGCTACTTCCGCGAAAAGGTCTCCGAGCTTCGACTGAAGCCACGTGAGAATTTATTGAGCGCGTTGATTCAAGCTGAAGAGCGAGGAGACCGGCTGACGGAACATGAGCTCTTCGCAAATTGTGTGTTACTGATGATCGCCGGTCACGAAACAACCACGAATTTAATCGGCAACGGCGTACTGGCCTTGTTGCGCAATCCTGATCAGAAAGAAACGCTGACGCTCAATCCTGAGTTAATTCTCTCGGCAGTTGAGGAGTTACTTCGCTACGATAGTCCGGTGCAAAAAATGGCGCGCCTGGCACTCCAGGATTTTGAGATTGCCGGCAAGCAGATCAAGCAGAGCCAATTGGTATGCTTCTCTTTCGCCGCGGGCAATCGCGATCCGGAACAATTTAGTGCGCCGGCGCAACTCGACCTCGCGCGCAGGCCAAACCGGCATCTCGCGTTCGGACATGGCTTGCATTACTGCGTCGGTGCGGCCCTTGCCCGGCTTGAAGGCCAGATCGCTGTCAATAGAATTCTCAGTAGCCTGCCGGGCATTAAGTTGGAGACCGAGGATTTGGAATGGACTCGCAACCTGACGCTGCGGGGCCTGAAGTCCTTGCCGGTTGTGTTCTAGCGTAACGCAAACTGCGAGTTTGCGTCTTGTGTATAGGGTCGATCTGGCGGGAACGCAAACTAACAGTTTGCGTTACGGCAAAACGAATTGTCAGAACCAACAGCTATATCGTTTTTCGAGTTGACTGCGGCACGGCGCGGTCACTTCCAACTCGAGTCAGGCCATCACAGCGAATTGTGGTTTGACCTCGATGCACTGTTCGCCGCGCCACGACGAATCGAACCATTCGTCGATCAGTTGGCGGAGTCACTTCGCCGGTACAATGTGGCAGCGGTTTGCGGACCGTTGCTGGGAGGCGCGTTTCTCGCCCAACTGCTCGCTCACGTGCTTGAGGTGCAGTTTTGTTTTACCGAGCGTGTGATGCCGCGCGACAGTAGTGGACTATTCAGGGCGCGCTATGTTCTTCCCGCAGCATTTCGCGCGAGTGTGCGGGATCAGCGGGTTGCGATTGTAGATGATGTGATGAGCGCCGGCTCGGCACTGCGCGGCACGTATACGGAACTTCAAACACATGGAGCCTCGACCGTTGTGGCCGGGGCGCTGATGGTGCTGGGCGACACTGGCGCCGCTTTTTTCGCTAAGCGAAACGTACCAATTGAAGCTGTGGTGCGTGAAAGCTATTCGCTTTGGTTGCCGTCGGACTGCCCGTTGTGCGCGGGCGGTGAAGCGATCGAAAATGTAGCAGCCCCGAACAACTAAATTCGACGCGAAGTCACACTGCTTGAAGGGAGCCAAAATCTATGGCAACAGAGACTGATACGGCGCGCGAACTCTTGCGTCACACGCTGGCCACAGTTGCTTATCGCGGCGGCAAGGCGCTGCGTGACGCGCCTGCTGAATTCGCTACGTTTCGCGCGAGCGAAACGACTCGCACACCGCTGGAGATCCTGGCTCACCTTGGGGATCTGTTTGGTTGGGCAGTATCAATTGCCAGAGGGAAACAAGAATGGAAAGGCGCTGAGCCGCAGGACTGGGATCAGGAAGCAACAAGGTTCTTCGCGGGACTGAGCGAGCTTGATCAGTTTCTTTCGTCTTCGGAGCCGCTGGGTTGTGCCGCGCAGCAACTGTTTCAGGGACCGATCGCGGATGCGTTGACGCACATCGGCCAGATCGCGATGCTGCGTCGCATGGCGGGAACGCCAATGCGCGGCGAAAACTATTTCATTGCCGAAATTACTACCGGCAGGGTCGGACCCGAACAAGCGGCGCCGCGTTACGAGTTTGACTAGCTCTGCAAGCGGTGAACGAAAACCCGCTTATCCTCACCGCCGAAGATTGATAACGAATCGTAGTTTGGTTTATTAACAATATCCCCACCCAACGCAGTTTTTACTGCGTGGCTACACGAATTCAGAACCCCGACGCCTCGGGGTAGCGACCGGGTCGACGCGAATTCTCAATGGGGGGCGTTTTCTTCAGATGAATGAATTTGTGGTGATTGGCGACGTTGCGCACCGGGAAACGACCCGGTCGGTACCGCTCCCGGTTCCGACTTTTTGTAACCTGGCTGCTGTTACCTCCCCAAACCATCCGAATCCTGAGGACCTGAGAGGAGAATATTGGTGACTACTGTCAGACATTTGACGATGACTGAGCTCGAAGCCGGACTCGATGAAATCCGGAGCGCCCCGAAAGACGGCGGCCTACTGCGGTTGATCGTGCGGCGTCCAAATGTCGATCAGCGTGAGACCCTCGCTGAAGCCGAACTTCATCCGGCTGAAGGGTTGGTCGGCGACAGCTGGAAGCAGCGCCCCAGTTCTCGAACTGCCGATCACTCCCCACATCCGGAGATGCAGCTCAACATCATGAATGCTCGCGTGGCCGCGCTGGTGGCCCAGGACAAAGGTCGCTGGCAACTGGCCGGGGATCAGCTTTACCTGGACATGGACTTGGGTGCGGAAAATTTGCCTCCAGGGACCCGACTCGCAATCGGCTCGGCGATAATCGAAGTAACGCCTCCACCTCACACCGGGTGTAACAAGTTCGTTGCGCGCTTTGGGCTCGACGCCATGAAGTTCGTAAATTCTCCGGTCGGCAGAGAGCTTCATCTGCGTGGCGTCAACGCGAAGGTGATTCAGGCCGGCACCATTCGAGTTGGTGATGCCGCGAAAAAACTTTGTTGAGACGAGCATATGCCGGCGCCACTCACCACAGATGTAATCATTGTCGGCGCCGGTCCGACCGGGCTTTCCCTCGCCTGCCAGTTCATCAGGTACGGAGTTAGTTTTCTCGTCGTCGAGAAAAACGAAGGCGTCACTCCTTACTCGAAAGCCCTTGGCGTCCACGCGCGCACGCTCGAAATCTACGAACAACTCGACCTTGCCCAGAAAGCCCTGGCTCGCGGCACTGTTGCCGGCAAAGTCCGCCTGCTGGAAGCCGGAAAAATTGTCGGCGAAGTTGACCTGTCTAATATTGGCGAGGGATTGAGTCCATATCCGTTCATGTTGGTCCTGGAACAAAGCGAGAACGAACGTCTGCTTTATGAGTATGTGCGAAATCATGGCCGCGACGTCCTATGGCATCATGAACTCGAAAGCTTTTCACAGGACGAGACGGGTGTCACCGCAAAGGCCAGGAACGCGAGCGGCGAATCGCAAACGATAGCGGCCAAATACCTGGTCGGCTGCGACGGGCCGCACAGTCCAGTCAGGCATGCGCTGGGGCTCGCTTTTGAAGGCAGCACCTTTGAGCGTTTGTTTTACGTTGCCGACGTCCAAATTGATTGGGAGTTTAGCCATGATGCGTTGCATGGATGTCTGACGCGAAATGCAGTGGTCGCATTCTTTCCGATGCCGGGCGAAAAGCGTTGGCGTATAGTCGGCGCATTTCCCGAAGGTTTCGATAAGAACGAAGGCGAAGTTCTCTACGAAGAAATTGAAGCGCGCATCAAGGAGGAAGCAGAGCTCGAACTCGACATCACACGTGTTGATTGGTTTTCGACGTACAAAGTCCACACCCGTCACGTAGAAAAGTTTTCTTTGGGGAGGTGTTTTCTGGCCGGCGATGCCGCGCACATCCACACACCGGCGGGCGGACAGGGAATGAATACCGGCATCCAGGACGCTTACAATTTGGCGTGGAAGATGGCACTGGCGCTGCAGGGGTTCGCGAGTCAGCGCATTCTCGATACTTACAATGAGGAACGTCTGCCCAATGCGAGGCGTCTGCTGCAAACGACTGATCGCATGTTCAACCTGGCCGCCGGGACTGATTGGTTGCTTAACTTGATCCGCACCACGATCTTTCCTCCGATGGCGAAATTTATTCTCAGCCTTGACGCCGTCAAGAAACGATTCTTCCCTTTGATTTCACAAATCGGCATCACGTATCGTGAGAGTTCATTGAGCGCGCACGATGGCGACGAACACTTTAAGGTGCGCGCTGGAGATCGAATGCCGTATTTTGTTGTGGACGGCCGAAGCATCTACGATCGTCTGCGCGCGCCGAAGTTTCATCTGATAAGTTTTTCGGATGCGCTGGACACCGATGGTTATCAACAGGTGCGAGAAGAAATCGAAGCCCGTTATCCTCAGCTGATCGACCACCCCGTTATTTCGCTTTCCGGAGACATCGCAGAAAAATTCGGCACGAGCAAGTGCTTCAGCGTGTTTTTACGACCTGACAACCATGTCGCCTTCATCACCTCGGACCTTTCAACGAGTCCCCTCCAGAATTACCTAAAGGACACCCTCGGTAACGTTTTGTAACATTATTGAATTTACAATTGGGGGACTTATGCAGAATGAGGAGCAAGCAATTCGGGAATTGATTTCAACCTGGCTCAGTTCTTCAAAGGCCATTTTTTCTCTGTGCAACCTCTGTGTGCTTTGTGTCTCTGTGGTGAGTATGTGGTTCTCTTAAATAGATCCACCACAGAGGCACAGAGTTCACAGAGATTGCACAGAGATTTGAATCATTTCCGAGTTGTTGTGCGAAGGTCCAATTACCAAACCAGGGGGACGAAGGAAATGGCTAACGAACATCTCGCAACTTATCTGAATGATCATCTGGCGGGTTCCGTAGTCGCCGTCGAACTGATGGAAAACCTCGAAGCTGCTTTCGCGGAGTCGCCGATCGCAAAGTTCGTTAACCGCCTACGCTTGGACGTGGAAGCGGACCAACGCGAACTGCAGCAGTTCATGAGCCGTCTTGAAATTTCGGAGAGCCGCACGCGCCAGGTTTCGGCATGGCTAACGGAAAAGTTAACCGAACTTAAACTGCGGCTGGACGATTCGGCACATGGTAATCTGCGCTTGTTTGAATCCCTTGAAGCCCTATCGTTGGGGATCGAAGGCAAGAAGTCGCTCTGGTCGGCATTGGCCGCAGCGGCTGAAATTTCGCCGCAACTTCGGCTGCTCGACTACGATCGTTTGCAAGCACGCGCCGAGGAACAACGCAGCCGTGTGGAAGCCAAGCGGATCGAAATCGCCAAAGTCGCTCTTAAGGGCGAACGGTAAACGTCCAACGTCCAATGTCCAACGTCCAATGTCCGACCTCCGAAGGAATGTTGTTAAGCTCAAATGCGGTGATACAAACGATCACGAGAGTTGCGGGTCCTCTTCTTATGGGACATTGGACGTTGGACATTTGACATTGGACGTTGGACATTGGACGTTGGACAATGACTTTATGAAACGTTCCGGCGTTGCAGATCTTCCGCTGCATGGCGGTCGCGTTCCCGAGTGGCTAGCGGGACGCATGACCCGGCTCGGCACAGCGATCACTGAAACAATCGTGCACGACTACGGTACCTCTGCGTTCCTGTCGCGCCTTAGTGACCCGTTTTGGTTTCAGGCCCTTGGCGCCGTCATGGGAATGGACTGGCACTCATCCGGCATAACGACGTCTGTGATGGGCGCATTGAAGCGCGGTCTGGGTCCGCGAGCTGATGAGCTCGGGCTGTTCATCTGTGGTGGCCGCGGCAGATTTTCACGCAACACGCCGGCCGAGTTGCGGGCGATCTCGAATCGATGCGGTTTCGACGGCGAAGCGCTGGTACGCACCAGCCGGCTCACGGCAAGGATCGACAACAACGCGATCGCCGATGGCTTTCAAATCTATCTGCACAGTTTTGTGTTGACCTCGAATGGTGAATGGGCCGTTGTTCAGCAGGGGCTGAATGATCGCAGCGGAATGGCGCGACGCTATCATTGGCACTCGGCTGCGGTAAGAGATTTCATTGCCGAACCTCACACCGGCATAGTTGGCGCACACCAGGGCATGATCATGAATTTGGTAGATGCCGGCGCCAAACCTGCGCAAGCCGCGATGCTCAATCTGGCTCGCGAACATCCCGAGAAGACTCTGGGCGAGACATCCAAAATTCGTCATTTGCGCATGCCTGCACATCACGAAGTACACGCAAAAGATGTGGACATGAAACGGCTGGGAGCCGTGCTCGCGGTCGCGTATGAACGCGATCTTCACGACTTCGCCGAGCTGCTGTTGCTTGAAAAACTGGGTCCACGGACGCTGCAATCGTTGGCATTGGTGGCGGAAGTCGTTCATGGCACGCCCAGCCGGTTTAATGACCCGGCAAGATTTTCGTTCGCGCACGGCGGCAAGGATCGTCACCCGTTTCCAGTGCCCTTGAAGACTTATGACGAGTCTCTTAACTTCCTTCGCACCGCCCTTGATCGCGCAAAGCTCGGCAGCAACGGCGATCGAGCTAATGGAAAAGAAAAGCTCGAAGGATTCCGCCGGCTCGATCGCTTTGTTCGTACTGTGGAAGAGCGACTAAGACCGGAGGCCGACTTCGACGACGTCATTGCGCATGAAAATGCAATTTCTGCGTCAGTTAACGGCCGTTCAGTTTTCGACGACAAACGCACCCGTGCTCAACGGCGACCGGCGCACGACAAACGCGGCGGGCGACTGGTTGATCGCTCCAGGCAGCGTTCGCTTTTCAAATAACGCCAAGGAAAAAGACCACGAATACACACGAAAAGTCGGCTATTATGTCGAGCCGTTTCGTGTGATTCCGTGGTCCTTGTTGTGTCGCAAAAAACGACACGAATTAAACTAAAGACACTACCAATGAGGGAGACTAACGATGTCGAGCAATAACAAGCGGATGGTCATTGGAATTCTTGTTTTGGGTTCGGCGGTGGGTGGTTGCAAGCTTTCAAAAAATACAAATTCGCGCCCTGCTAACAACGCGAACACAGCCGCTTCATCATCGAAACCTGACGCCGACGGTGTGATCCATTCAGCCAGCGGCGTTGAAAGGGAAAAACCCGCGGCCGGCAAGGCTAATGTTCAGGGCAAGGTGCTCTATAACGAAAAGCCGGCCGCGGATATCGAAGTGAAGCTGTGCGCCACCTTCAGTCGGTTTGTGGGCGGTTGCGGCGGCGACACGTTTACGGCCAAAACTGACGCCAATGGCGAATACGTAATCAAGAATGTGCCGCCGGGAATTTACGAGGGCCTGACGGCGAAAGTCTTCAACACACCTTATTACGTGTTTGCGACTTCGGGAATTGTCGGTTCAGCAAAATATAAGGTTGATGCTGACGAGACTTTCTTTGCGCCTGACACAAATCTCTTCAAAAGCGATCTGAAACTGGTATCGCCTAAAGCCGGATCAAAAATCGGCGGCAGCAACATTGAGGTTAAGTGGGACGCTTATCCCGACGCTGCTTATTACAAATTTAGCATTCACGCCGACGATGCAGGCGCGACGACGGAATATGACTACATCAACAAGCGTGTGGATGGAACGTCATATGTTCTGGAAAAACCGCTTTCATCGGGTGGGTACAGGTGCACGGTTGAGGCGTACAACGGCAACGACGTCAAACTCGCTGAAAGCGCCGACGACATCAAGTTTAGTGTTACCCAGTAACAGGTCAGGGTAACAAAAATAGAAATCTCAGGGTTGGACGGGTGCGGCTTGAATCCGACTGAATAGATTGACATTCAATGAACGGAGTAAAGCACTCTGCTCGACCCTGACCTAATTCTATTTTGGTGTCCTTTTCTACCAGACAAAAACAAACCACGAAAAACACCCGAAAACCTCTGAAAATAAGCTCTGAAATTACGTGTGTTTAGTGGCACTGGCGCGCGTTTTTCAATTCAAGCACCACTGCTTTTTCTGCCTCTCCTGATTTTCTTTGCGCTTCTGCGCTTTTGATTCATTCCGCCCCTTAATTGCTACGCAAGCATCGTTCGTTTGCAACAAAATTCTACGCGTAATAAGGAACAATTGCGGGTTCCCTTTCTCCCGTGGACCTGGTTGCGCGCTTAGTGCAACCGGAAATACAGAATCTGAACTATCAAGGAGCAAATATGAGGATTAATACCGCTACGAAGTTTCGACTGAATAAGACAATTTGGGGTCTGGCCTTGATGTTGGCGCTAACCCCGCTGGTGTCGGCGCAAATTACCGCCACCCAAACCGTTCAAACTACTGCAAATCGACAGATACAATCCATTCCAAATGGCGCGAAGCTGAAGTTCAAAGGGGTTGTCATCGCGCGCGAAGGCGACATTTTCAGAATACGCGACCGCAATCGCACTGATTACCAGGTGCTGATAACCGATCGCACCAGCGTCAAGACTCATGGTGGCTTTCTGCGCAGCGGCAAGAAGTATCCGGTGACGGATATCCTGCGCGGATTAATTGTTGAAGTTGAAGGGCGCGGCGATTCGCAGGGCCAGTTAGTAGCCGAGAAGATTAGGTTTGACGAGTCAGACATGCGGGCCGCAATTACTTCTGATACCCGAGTCACTCCGGTTGAGGAAAACCAACAGCGCATGGCCGGACAGATGGACGAGCTATACGCTGTCGCTGCGGAAGCGAGAACGGAAGCGGCTGCGGCTAACACACGCATTGATAATCTCGATGAAGTTGATGTACAGGAAACTGTGGCGGTAACTTTCAGAGTAAATAGCGCTGTGCTTTCACCTGAAGCAAAGCAACAGCTTGATGACTTTGCCACGAAGGCTTCGACAGCAAAAGCCTACACCATTGAAGTTGCGGGTCACACGGATTCAACGGGCAGCGAAGCCAAGAACTTCCGACTGAGCCGAGCGCGTGCAGAGGCCGTCGTGCAATATCTTGCTGTCAATCACAAGATCCCGCTGCGACGTTTCATAACGCCGATGGGTTACGGCAAGACAGAAGCGGTGGCCGACAACACAACTCCTACGGGCCGCGCACAGAATCGGCGCGTGGAAGTTAAGTTGCTGCTCAATCGCGGCATGAGTCAGACGTCCTCTACCGCGAAACCGTAGTTCGTTGCCAGTTCCTATTTGAATAGGGATCGGTTAATAGTTCACTTTGAAGGGCACGGCCACGACCGTGCCCTTTTGTCCGTTATAGCGGTAAGGACCTGCGAGTAGTCAGGCGGTCCTAACACCGTCAGCTCAAGTTGTTTAGTAGGTCAAATGACGACTCAGTCTATGATCGGTCTCGTACAGATACGGGGCGGGAGGCATATCTAAGTTTTACGCAACGAAACACTTGGTTGGCCGACGGACGTCTCATCCTTACCCAACGCAGGTTTAGATCGATCTCCCTCGGCCTTTTTTATCAACCGTTCACCAGGATTGCTGCGGGCGTTGACAAACCGCAACCCTCGTGGGCGGCACCGTCTGAGCAGGATACCCCCAACCATGAGGTACAAAGGCAAAATACTCCTCGTCGAAGATCATGAAGATACCAGCGACCTCATGGTCCTCCTTCTTAATCAATTGGATTACGACGTAGTCACGGCTACGAGCATCGCCGGCGCTCTCTCGCTGGCTGAATCCGCAGATTTTGACTGTTCGTGCTCGATTCCCTGCTGACGGACGGCACCGGCACGGACCTCTGCAAACGTATTCGACAGCGAGACGATTCCACGCCGATTCTTTTCTATTCTGCGAAGGCTTACGATCAGGACGATGAAGCGTTATTGGCGGGTGCGCAAAAATATTTAGTGAAGCCGGTCGACACCGGGGTGTTTTGTAACGCCGTGACGGAATTGCTAACTCCACCTTTGCGGCAGGTGATTTAACTCAAGCGGCCAATTCCTTTTTCACAGCCTCGTAGCACTCACAGGCAAATCCTCCCAGTCCGGAGAGATCAACAACCCTGATCCGGCCGCGGTTATATTTAATTAGACCCGCTGATTGTAAGTTGACTGCCGCCACATTCACGGTGGCGCGCCTCGTTCCCAGCATCTCTGCAATAAACTCCTGGGTTAGGTTCAACTCATCAGAGTTGACGCGATCGTGGCACATCAGCAACCAGCGCGAAAGGCGTTCTTCGACTGTGTGTGAAGCGTTGCAAGCGGCAGTTTGGGCGATTTGGCGTATCAGCGAATTCGCATACGTCAGGAAGAGGTCATGCAGCGTTCCGTGGCGCTTGAATTCGTCAATGATTACGCTGGCCTTTGCTCGCACGCCGGAGTTAGGTATCTGCACTATAGCTCGCTCAGCTGAGACCTTCTGCCCGAGCACAGCTGCCAGGCCAGTCACGCCTTCATTGCCGACGAGAGCTATCTCAACAATCCTTCCGTCTTCCATCTGCGTGACGAGTGAAATCACCGCACTGAAAGGAAAGTAGAAATAATCGATCGGCTGTTCGATTTCATAAAGGACTTGTCCATGTTCCAGGGTGACCGGTTCCAGATGGGGAAGAAGCCGTTGATAGTCTTCCACAGGCAAGTCGGCAAGCAAATGGTTATGGGTCGCGGTATTGACGAAAATACTCATCGGTCCTCCTTTAGTCGCGTCTTTTAAACACAGCAGACGGCACAAGGAGGTGTTGACTAAGCAACTCCCGATGGCGAGTGTTGAACTCCAAAGAACTGAAGTGGTGTTCTAAAAATGTCGTCCCACTTTACGCGGTAATGGTGATTCAAGCAATCAAACGGATTGTTGCGTAGTGGCGCAGTTTAAAGTTTTTCCCTGTGCAACCTCTGCGACCTCTGCGTCTCTGTGGTGAATTTCGATAACCAAGTACTTAACCACACAGACACAGAGAACACGGAGGACGTACAGAGATGACAAATTGCGACACCACCGATTGTTGTTGGGTAGTTTGCTAATTTGAAATTTTAGGATTCTAGACGAAGATCGGGCCGTTCTGGGCGAGTCTGTGCTCATGAACCCTGATGATCTTTTAAGTTTTATTGACGCGGTTGCTTGGTTCAAGCTAAAAAAGTGCGGCACGGTCCTAGCCAGAGTAGTGACGCTCCTTGCGGGTGAACGTGGTAGCTGTCTTATGTCAAATCTTCATCTGGTTTGATCGGTTCGACCTGATCCGGCGGCACAATGGCTACGGGGAATGCAACCTTTGCTTCCGCAATAATCCGTACTACTTCTGCCAGTAACTCACTTTCTCTGACTGGCTTGACTAGGTAGCCTTGTGCGCCAGCATCCCGAGCGCGGGCCTTGTCTGAGTCATAAGCCGCCCCTGAGTAGAAAAGGATCGGCGTCTTCGCATCGAACGCGCGAATCTTTTTGCACAAATCCTCCCCCGAAATTCCGGGCATCCAGTTGTCCATAAGGCAAAGGTCAAAGCTCTCGGTTTTAAGAAGCTCGAGAGTCTTTTCTGGATCGTCCGAACAGATCACTTCATAGCTTGCTAGTTCAAGTGTGAGCTTTATCAGCTCGCGGGTATCGGGGTCGTCCTCAGTGCAGAGAATACGGCCTTTGAATGCAGTCATGGGCGAGGATGAGCCTTTCGTTTACCGGGATAGAAAGCGTGTAGCAGGAGAGTCGGGAAACGGCGCTTAATGTACGCCATCGCACATATAAAAAACAAGGTGAGGTTCGCTGATTTGTTAGCGGAACGATGTACCATGGGCCTCGTTCTGGATTTCAGCGGGTTTCCGCTAGTTCACCGCTGGAGGATTTGCTCATGTCTGATCTAGAGGCAGTAGCTTTGCTTCCCTTCGTGCCAAGCGGCAGCGATTACGAAGCGAGCAGGCGATTGTTTGCCGAACTTGGTTTTGAAGAGGTGTGGGAGAATGAAGGCTACGCCGGCTTTCGTAACGGTAACGCGCAGTTCATTCTGCAGAAATTTGATGACGAAACCTTTGCCAGTAATTTCATGATTCGCATTAATGTGCGGGACCTCGACGTTTGGTGGGAAGCCGTATCTCGTAAAGAACTGCAAACGAAATATCCGGGTTTGCGTATCAATCCGCCGCAGGATTTTCCCTGGGGGCGCGAAGTCAATTTCATCGACCTTGCCGGCGTATGCTGGCACGTTGGCGAGTGACCGTCGTAAGGCATTCAGTGGGAGAGAAAGGAGAATTTTCCATTTCTCATTTTTCATTTCTCATTTGCCATTGCGGGCAAGAGCAGCGATTGTTTAGAAGCGGACTTGTCCCGCTCGCGAGCGATGGTTTAGAAGCGGACTTGTCCGCCTCGCGCGGCGGGGGCACAAGTGCCCTATCTAAGCGCCGAGCTGAGCTTTCGAGGACGATGATAACTGCCCGGCAATGGCAAATGAGAAATGGAAAATGCTTTTCTTCTTCTGCCCACTGCCCACCGCTCACTGCTTAGGGCGCAAATCTGTGCCGATATTCAATAGAACTGATGAACGCCTTGACCATCTCGGCGTTAACAAAGTTACCGTTGAAGGCGTTCAGCTTATCCAACCAAAACTTCCAGCCAGTGTGATCATTGTCTGGCAAATCGTTTGGATTCCGTCGCAGGTAGCCGAAGTATTGCATTAAGACGAAGGCGCGATTCTGCTCCAGAGTCTTGAGATCATTGTCCTCCGCGACGGCTCGCAACACCTGCGCACGCTTCGCTAAATCGCTAGGCGTCGCACCCAGGATTGTAATCAGCGAAGACTTCTCAGCTGCGGAAAGTACACCGCCCGCACGCGCGTCGAGCTGCGTTACGAAAGCGTCAGCAGTTAGCGACGCTGGAAAAGCAGCTTGAAAATCAGCGCGTTGTACGAACGCGAGCATGTATGCCTGCTTGTTGTTTTCCAACTGCTGTTGCCAGTTGCCGATGCCGACCTGGACGCCGGCACCGATTTGCTGACTGTCAGATAGGAATTCATTGAAACGAACGCGCGGCACTTTGATTACCGTGGGCTGGCTGTTAATTATCGCCTGACCATCAGGGTCGCTGAAGGCGTTTTTGTTGGTTCGATAAACCAGATAGCCGGTCTCCTGAAATTCAATCGACTGGAAAAAAGCTGCCGAGACGTTGATGCGCCTGACCTCAATGCACCCGGCATTAGCGCCGCATTCGGTAATTTGACCTATCCAAAAGTTCAGGCCGGAGGCGTCCGGAGCCCGGTTAAGAAAGTCGAAATAGTGTTGACGCACGAAGAACTCATTGTCGAAAGTCGGGTCTTTGACAGGGTTCGTAGCAACTGAGTCATCGCTGATTATCGTGACCGCGACGGCGGCGGGCGAACCGAGTGTGCAACCTATTGGATTGCTTAACGTAACGTTGAACGTCTCCAAGTTCTCGACATACCCATCATCAATTATGAACACGCTGATGGTTTTGGAATTCTGCCCAGCGCCGAATTGCAGGGTGCCAAGCGCGGCCAGATAGTCAGATCTGTCACTAGCCGTTCCGTTGCTGGTGGCGTAATTAACTGTGGCAGCTCCTGTCAGATCGCCGCTTCGCGTTACTACCAGGTCCACTTTTGTAGAGGTATGAAAAGTTTCGGTAACGTTGGCGCTGCTGACAGTAAACTGAACCGTACTCGCCGGGCCGCCCGTAGGAGTGCCGTTGAACGTGCTGCTAAAAATGCCGTTGAGATTAGAGACGCTGAACGAAGAAGGACTGAACGTGTAGCCCGTTTTAGATGGCGTTACGTCGTAACTCCCACCTGCCGTCAAGTTGTCGAATGCGAATGCCCCATTCGAATCGGTCTGCTGAGTTCGGTTCTCCGTGCCGGTGAGCGTTATCGTCACGTCGGGAAAGTTAGCGCCTGTCTGATCCGTTACGGTTCCGCGAAGACTATTGCCGTTTTGAGCACTTGTACCTTGCGTTAGCCAAGTGAGCGTAATCAGCTGTCCAAATGCCAATAAAAGACAAAACAGAACGCGTCTATGTATCGATAAAGCTTCCCCTTGAATTACTTGCATTGCGCTCTACTCCATTATCAAAATCTCTTCACTAGATGCCTGTCTACACCTAATCGATACCCATTAAAATTAGGTGCCGCCCGTGACTAGTCACGAGCGGCATCCTGGGACCGCATGCCTATGGGCACTCCACCAAAAAGTGATTGCTATTTGCGGTTTTTGCGCTTACTAATACGCCGTCTGGCCGCCCCGGCTACACCCAGAAGCCCAGTTCCAAGCAAGAGCATGCTGGCCGGCTCCGGCACCGCAGTCTGCGAAGCACCGTTAATAGTACCGGTCAACGCGACATTTACGCCACCCGCTATCACCGTTACGTCGTTAACACTGAAATTAAACGATCCAGTTGTCGTTTGTCCCTGCGCGTTAACAAACGAGAAGGTGAAAGTCGTTGGTGTGTTGTTAAAATCGATGAACGCGCCACCGTTGTCCGCCGATGTTACATTGCCGGAAAGCAGCGCGCTAAACGTACGGGAGTTTCCGCCATTGATTCCCGGCGGAGCTGTAAACGTCACACGTAGCGTAAACGACTGACCTCCGTAGGTAGCTGGAGTACCATTGAGGGTAAACGAGCCTAGATTGTCTACATTAGGTGTGCCCGCAGTGTTTCCGATACCTAGGAAACCCCCGGCAGTTGTGCCACTGAACGTAGAATTGGTGAAGGTCAATCCGAGCAAGGTGACTGATGCCGGTGCGTTTGTGGTCGCTGGGACACAACCTGCTCCGAAGCAACCGTTGGTAAAGCCGGCAATGGTTACTTCGTCGGCTTTCGCCATACCCTGGCTTAGCGTCATGACTGCCATAACCGCTACAGCCAGGCCAAGGGTCTTGAAAATTGAAAGAAGTGAACTTCCCATGTGCGTTCTCCTGTACCAAGCGAATGCGCTAATAACTCCGAGGGTGTCGAAGTCAGTTTTCCACAAGCTCGCTGGCACACGAACTCATTTTAGGGGGGGTGTATTGCGACACCTTGGGGCCAAGGTGGCAGTCTTGTAGGGAGAGTACGTTCAAACTCCTAGCAATTGGGAGACCACCGTTGGAGGTCATGTTCGTCGAACGAGATTCTAAACTTTGCTCTTATTTTTTGAGTTGCTATCACTTACCTCGCGAACCCGCGTCTAAGATTCAGACCGCTATTCTAGACTTTGGACAGAATCATGGTGATCAAAAATATTCGCGCAACTATCTGCTTAATTGGGGAGCCTCCGTGCGCGTAAGAGCGACCACGGTACCACCAAACCCTACAGCCCAACCGTGCGTGCGGTTCGCAAAAAATATTCTCTCCAGCGGATGCTCGGTGTCGCTCCGCTCAGAAGTCCAACGCCGGCCACCATCAATCGTGTGGATGATCGTGCCCTCAGCTCCCACCGCCCAACCTTCACTCGCGTCCAGAAATTTTACGTCAGATAAATCGGCAGTAATGCCGGAAGCCTGTCGTTGCCAGGTGCGTCCACCGTTTTGGGTATGATAGACGCTCCCGCCACTCCCAACTGCCCAACCCAAACGATTGTCGACAAATGAGGTTGCACCAAAACGAATCGCGGTTCGCTTCGCCTCATCCAGTCGTGAAACAACCCAGGTTTCTCCGCCATCTGATGTTTGTATGATGGTGGCGCCCGCACCCACCAACCAACCGCGATCGTCGTCAATGAAAGTGCCGCCGAGAAGCAGATGTCGAGTAGGTGATTGCAAGCGTGTCCAGGTTACGCCCG
>DASZDU010000072.1:0-7068 GCA_035941655.1 Pyrinomonadaceae bacterium
CTCAGCAATCGCGTCCATCCGGATGGAAAGGGGGATGTCGCGTCGTTGCGCGGGCGCATCGCTTCGATTGTGGCCGGGGCGATCGTCGATACCACGATTGACAAGACGCGGGCCGAATCGACGCGCGCGGCCGTGGAACTCCTGGCCAGCGTGGCCCGCCTGAATGTACGTTCAAGCCAGGCGTTTGACGCGCAAGTGCTCACCGGCATTGACGTGGTCGAGCGCGACGGCTTCAAACAATTAACGGGAATGCGAGTTGGTTTGGTCACGAACCAAACCGGCCAGGATCGAGCGGGCCATTCAACCATCGATGTTCTCTTCAAAGCGCCCGGCGTTAAGTTGACGACGCTCTTTTCTCCCGAGCACGGTATCCGCGGCTTGGCTGATGAAAAAATCTCAGACGCCAAAGACGATAAGACCGGCTTGCCGATTTTTTCCTTGTATGGCGAAACGCGCAGACCAAAACCGGACCAATTAAAAGACCTCGACGCGATTGTTTTCGATATTCAGGATGTGGGCGCGCGGTTCTATACATACATCACGACGCTGGGCTACGTGATGGAAGAAGCGGCGAAAGCGAAGGTCCCTGTCGTTGTCCTCGATCGTCCAAATCCGATCAATGGTCTCGACGTTGAAGGGCCGCTGGCAGACGCCGACAAACTTTCGTTCGTCGTGTACCACTCGATTCCCGTGCGTCATGGCATGACCATGGGAGAACTGGCCCGATTTTTCAATCAGGACCGCAAGATTGGCGCCGACCTTCGTGTGATCAAAATGGAGAATTGGCGGCGCGCGCAATGGTTCGATGCCACCGGCCTGACGTGGATAAATCCGTCACCGAATATGCGCAGCCTGACTGAGGCCGCGCTCTATCCCGGCATCGGCCTGCTTGAAACGACGAATCTTTCAGTCGGGCGGGGAACGGATACGCCGTTCGAGGTTGTGGGCGCGCCGTGGCTGGATGGCCCGAAGCTGGCAGCCTACCTGAATGCTCGCCGAATTTCGGGCGTGCGATTTGTGCCGATTCGCTTCACCCCAAAGAGTTCAGTTTTCAAAAACGAGGAGTGCGGCGGCGTAAACGTGATCGTCGCGGATCGGGGCAGGCTTCAATCCGTTGCGACCGGGATCGAGATTGCGGCGGCACTTCGTCATTTGTACCCGGCCGAATGGAAGATTGACAGTTACCTGCGCTTGCTCGCGAATTCCGACGTTTTGGACAGGTTGAAGCGAGGAGAATCAGCGGACTCAATCGTGCGGTCATGGGCGAACTCGCTGAAAGAATTTCGGCGCGCGCGAGCAAGTGCTTTGCTGTATGACTGATGCTGACTAGTTGGAGCTTATGGTGAATGAGTTAGGATCGACCTTCTCGTTGAAAGTAAATTGAGTCAGCTTGATGGTCCACTCGGCCAGAAATGTTCCGCCCTGAGTGTCAACAGAAAGCTTAATCGTATAGATGTGCGGCAGCATCAGCTCGCCTTCCTGTTTGAATAACGAGAACTCCTCGATCATTTTGTAGCGACTCTCTCGCGTCTGGACGTTCGCGTAAGCGCGGGTGTCCATCTGGGCTGGGTTTACCCGTTTGTATTCGGTCCTGACGTGACGAAAAGTTTCCTTGTCGAATGACAGAGTTATTTCCAGGTCCGAACCTCCGCGCGGTCGATACCGCAGATCGTACACTTCGCGATCGTCGATTTTTCTTGCACCCGCGTATTCCAACTGCGCGTTTGATCCGGCATTAAGCAGAGGCCACGTGGACGAGAGTGCTCCGCTCATCAGTCCCTGTTTGAAGATCACGTCGTTGGTCATCAGGAAACCTCCCAGCACTGAACGAACTCCCGGCGTCACAAACGCGGCCCTGAAACTGGTGCCGTTGAAGCCAAATTGTTCGCGCGGATAGACCGGCGTGGGAAAGCTCATCGCAAACAACTGCTTCGTGCCTTCAGAAGCCAACACCGCGCGTCCAATCGCCTGTCCCGAGGGCTCAGTGCGGAAAATGACTTGAGAGGTGCCGACGAAGATCCGGGTCTTTACCGATTCGCGAGCCTTGGCTGAGCCAATCGATTCCAAATGTTTCGCCACGACGTCGGCGGGTTTCATCTTGTCCTGCGCACCGGCAAAAGGGGTGACGACAAAGATGAGTGCAATCGTGAGACAAATCGTTCGGTGATTTGAGCGACGACTGTGCATTACTTTACTGCCCACTTCCTAACGAAAACAGAAACAGCGGGACACCGTGACGATGTCCCGCCGTTTCTCATGAGTTGGTTCGCATTAGAACTGGAACTTCAGTGCGAACTGAATTACGCGACCCGATTCCCCCGTTTGCACAACGGTTTGGGTAGATGGCGGAGCAACCGTAGCGCAGCAGGTGCGGCCGAAATCCGGCGAAGAGAGCGACGGCGATCCAACGCTCGCATCGCGAGGATTGTCGAAGTTTGCGCGATTCAGAGCATTGAACATTTCGGTTCTGAGTTGAATCTTGAAACGCTCGCGGATTCGGATCGTCTTGATGAACCCAAGGTCGAGGTTCCAGTAACTCGGTGCCGTGAAAATGTTTCGACCGTCACCATTCTGACCGGGTGCGGGAATGCAGAACGCCGAATTCGCATCGACGCCGCACGGCAGTGCAGTCTGGCCTCCGGGAAATAACAACGGTCCGATCGAGGTTTGTCCCGGCAGATACTGCAATTGCGCGCTGACCGGCCGTTGCATAATTGCCCGGGTCGTGTGAGCCGCATTAGAAATGCGGCCTCCCGGTGCTGCGGTGCTATCGCCACCGGCCATCACGCTGAACCCTTCGCCGGTCATGTAGTTGAAAATGCTGTTGACGGTCCAGCCCCCGAGAAGATGATTCACTATCCCGGAAGATGAGTTCAGGAAGTGTTTGCCTTTGCCCACGGGAAGCTCCCAAACGCTGGCGACTTGCAGGATGTGCCGGCGATCGAAATCGGATCGGCCGCGGTCAAGGCGAAAATTACGTATGTCCATTGGCGCGCGCGAAGTCGTGTTAGTAAGGGCGCCTCCGGAGGTTGAGCCAACTGGATCGACGGATTGATTGTCGATGGATTTGGCGAACGTGTAAGCAAGACTGAGGCCCAAGCCGCTGGTGAACCGTCGTCGCAGCGTGAACTGCGCGGCGTGATAGTTCGAGTCACCACTGTTGTCAAGATAAGTGATCCTTGCGAACTGCTGGTTTGGTCGCAGCTTCAAAGCGAGCGAGTTGTTTTCAACTCGTTCCGCAAACGATCCCGCGGCGTTGAATTGAAGATCTGTCAGTGTCGCCGATGCGTTAAGTATGTTGCTGTCGACTGTACTGGCGGTGAGGCCTCCCGCGATTAATTGGGCTCGGATGGGCGGCGCAGTCCCACACGCAGCGCCAGCGGACGTAGTGCCTGAAGGTCTGCAACCGGCAATGGCCGCATTCTGCTGCATGATGCGGAACGAAGGAAGAATTGGATCGGCGTTGATCTGATTGATGTTGTACGCCATGAACAGGTGTTCACCGCGACGTCCAATGTAACCAGCCTCCATCACCATTCCCCATGGCAATTCGCGTTGTATGCTCAAGTTCCACTGGTGAACAGAAGGTAGCTGCATGTGCGGCGCGAACACCGTAATGGGCGGTGCGTTAGTATTCAATTGCTGTTGCGGTGTCAGCTGCGACAACGGTCTGACGGTCGGTGCAGGCAACTGAGTCGGGAACCCTCCCGCAATAGAGTTAGCCAACGATGGGGGAGCCGGGCTGCCGGCACCGTAGCATGCGGTAATTGGGGAGAAAGCCCCCGTCGTCGTCGAGAACGAACTGGTGCAGCTTTGGACTTCACCGGGAATACGGCCGGCGACCGCAGTTACCTGGAACGTAGATATGGTGTCGAATGCAAGTCCGTAACCGAGGCGAACCACGCTCTTGCCGGTGTCACCGAAAATGCGGTGGAGAAATCCCGATTTATAATCAGGACTCCACGCTAATCCTAAGCGCGGCCCGATGGCCCACTTGAAGTCACCCTCGTACCATCGGTTGGCCTTAACAAAGGTAACGGCCCCCGGTGCGCCGACGACGGGATTAGCCGGCAATGGTGTGCCGGCAATCGGAGTAGAGGCGACGAATACGCTGTCCTCCGGAGAAGTGTTAATAGGAGGATTGATTTCCCACCGCGCACCCCAATTGATCGTCAGGTTTGGCTTTAGCTTCCATTCATCCTGGAAGTAGAAGTTGTACTGGTCGGCATTGTGCTTCTGGGCGTACAAAGTGACCTGGTCGCCGGTCTTAAACGGCTGAAAGGCATCGAAGTGAAGATTGCCGAGAAATACCTGGGTGATGCTTGCGGGCAAGCCGTAGAGATTGTTTATGTATGCACTCAGGTTGGTGGCGTCTGTCGAATTGATTCCCGGGGCCGCACTGAATCCGTTGCTCGATGCCGGTCGTGTAGTTCCCGAGAACGTGATCGACGGAGTCACGTTAATACCGCCGGGCTGTCCGCGCTGATCCACGTGACGATAAAAGCGGAAGTTCAGACCGGTGCGAAACACATGCGCGCCGTGCACGAAACTCAAGTTGTCGAGAACTTGCGGACTAGTCACCCAACGCGCGGTACG
Source organism: Pyrinomonadaceae bacterium (assembly GCA_035941655.1). Lineage (GTDB taxonomy): Bacteria > Acidobacteriota > Blastocatellia > Pyrinomonadales > Pyrinomonadaceae > PSRF01. The sequence continues at coordinate 4,597 of DASZDU010000072.1, forward strand.
AGGCGTGTTGATATAACCCTCACTAATATTTGAGAAGTCATATGGCGGATTGTCTGGCCATGCCGGATTCGCCTCGCCCTGAGTGAACAGAAATCCAAAGCGCGCATAGCCAAATGTGAGCTCGTTTACCACCCGCGACGAGAATACGCGCCGGTAGCTGACGGCGAGATTCGAGGTGCGACGGAAAACCTCACCCAAAGGCGGCTCGCTCGGAAATACCTGTGGCCGGCCGTTCAGTGGGTCGCCTTTCAAAGTGTTGTAGTCTGAAAACAAGTAACGCGCGAACATACTGTTGTTCGAGTTGAAATTGTGATCCACGCGCACGGTGTATGCTGGACCTCTCGCCTGGGTTGGCGGGTTCCAGAGGAACGCCCCTGTATTGAGGCCATCCCCCGACGTGAACGCGTTCGGCAGCGGGTACGGGTTCAGAATTCCGGCGACAACCGTATCCAACGGCCTGCCGAGCGAGTTTCTACCTGCGCCCGGGCGCGTGTCGTAACTGGCGATACAGCGCAGCGTCACTGCTCCACCACAGTTGGGAACAATCGGTAATCCAGTCGCAGGATTTACCAGTGCCACACTGTTTCGGGTAATCGTCGCGCCATTCACCACTAAAGGATTGCCGGGATCAGGAATGAAGTAACGGAACACGCCGGTGCGCGCCGTTGACGTAAGCACGAGAGGCGTACCGAATGTCTGATCGATCGGTTGCGTAAAATCAATCCGGTTGAATTGATAACTTCCAAAAAAGAATGTCTTGTTCTTCTTAATTGGCCCGCCCATCTCAAAGCCGGGCTGGAACATCCGGATCAACGGCTTCGGTGTTCCCTGAGCGCTGGCGAAGAACTCGTTTGAATTAAACCCTTCGTTGCGCACGAAAATATAGCCGGTGCCGTGATACTCGCTGGTGCCCGCGCGAGTTGCCACCGATATTGACGCCCCGCTGTTCCGGCCTTCTTCGGCGGTGGCATTGTTCGTTGTGACTTTATATTCCTGAACGTTGTCCGGGGTCAGCCGGTAAAGATTGCTTACCGGGTTTGGGACCGAGGATTCGTTCGCTTCGATACCGTCAATGGTTACGTTGAATGCGCGATCGCGCGAACCGTTCACGTGGACACCGGAACCTGTTGCTCCCGCCGATCTTTGGGTCACGCCTGGTTCCAACAATAGCAGAGTTAGCGGATTGCGCCCGTTTAATGGCAGGGTCTCAATCGCTTTTTGCTCAACCACGTTACCGACGGTAGCGTTCACCGTGTTCAATTGTTCCGCGCCGCCAACTACCGTGACTTTCTCTTCAACCGAGCCGACATCGAGAGCGGCATCAACCGACAGGGGCGTTCCGACCTGAAGGGCGTTGTTCGTACTCTGATGAGTTTTGAAGCCCGCCTTCTCCACGGTGATTGTGTAATTTCCTACGGGCAGCGAAGAGAAGGCGTAGACACCGGATTCGGTTGTCGTCTGTGTACTTTTAACTCCCGTCGCTTCGTTGATCGCGGTGACGGTCGCGCCGGGAACAGCCGCTCCCTGTTGATCGGTAACTGAACCTGAGATGTTCGACGTCCCGGTTTGAGCAGACGCGGTCGTAAAGAGGATCAGGACGAGAACTGCCAACGAGAAAGTTAGATGCATTCGCTTGTACATTGAGACCTCCTAAAGTTAAAGCCGCGGCGGTCACGCGAGCGACGAAGGTTGAAGTCGAATTTCAAAAAACTTTTTTGGGCCGGCAATTGGGCGCAAGACCTGTGCGACCCGTGAGGATGGGAAAAACTTGACGGCAGTATATATCTCCGCTCCCCGGCGTCAAGGCTTTTTTGCTGACAATCGATATAGTCTCGCGCGCATTCTGCTATAGGACCACCGTGGACCGGAGATCGAGGATTTCGACCGAACGGGTTCCGAAGACCATGACCGCAACGGCGGATTATTTTCATTGACTTGTCTGCGCCAATAAATTAGAAATCTTGACCTCTTCTGATTCGCTTTCGAAGGAGGATCATAACTCGTGAAATCCCGGCTACTCGTGGTTGTCCTGGGCGTGGTTTTCTTTCCCAGCTCAAATCTGTCGCTCCTGAGAGCGGAGACTGCAAATCCGAAGGTTCATCCCAAAACTTGCACAGCCCTCGCCTCGCGAGACGTCGCGGGCTCTGCGCGTGCCTTTAACGGCCCAAGCGCCGGCGGGCTGCGCGAAGATGTTAATCCCAGGTTTCGAAAGCGCTATGAAGAGTGGAAGACTGAATTTTTGTCTACCGATATCGGCCGCCTGCAGTGGCAGATGTATGCGCAGCATTCGCACTTGACGCTGACCATTACGGTGGCCGAGGACAACAAAAACGGCGCCGGGACCGGTGGTTACAAGTGGAATGACGCCGGCGAACTGGTCGCGGCGACCATTGTGCTCGGCAATCGCATTGATGAAGGTTACCCAAACTCGATTTACTATCCCGTAATGAACGCGCTCGAACCATACGAGTC
>DASZDU010000073.1:0-8096 GCA_035941655.1 Pyrinomonadaceae bacterium
ATCGTCTTCTGGCTGGCTGAAACGGGCGCACCGATTGTGCGTGCGGGAATAAGCCGAAGCCCCTGGGCGCTTGCGTTGCATCTTTTCACCGCCCTGTTTGCCACGGGTGCGTTCTATGCTTTGTGGACGAGGAAATATAGACTGGCGCTTGTTTGCGCCGGGGCACAGGTGACATTAATTTTACTGGGCTGGGCGTTAGCACAATTCCCGCATCTGGTCGTACCGGACATCACCATCACCTCCGCTGCCGCGCCACTCATCACACTGCAATTACTACTTGGAGCGTTGGCTGTGGGCGCCATCCTACTGTTTCCCTCTTACTATTACTTGTTCCACATCTTCAAAGGCGGAACGGCTTTTACGGTCCTTGCGCGAAATGATGATGAGCCCAAGAGAGACCTCGAGGGAAAAATGTCATGACTCTGTTTTCGATTCTCACTCTCGGTTTCTTTCTTGGAATGCGCCACGCGACTGATTCCGATCACGTCATTGCTGTTACGACGATCGTAAGTCAACAACGGAAAGTCCGCAGCGCGGCGCTTACGGGAATCTCCTGGGGAATAGGTCACAGCATCACGTTGTTAATTGTTGGCGCGACCATTGTTCTCTTCGGCGTGGTGATTCCAGAACGGCTAGGCATGAGCCTGGAGTTTTGCGTGGCACTGATGTTGGTCTTCCTGGGTCTGTTCAATCTGGGCTTCCGCCGAAAACGGAAGGAAGTTCATGAACATTCACAGAGCCGTCGCCTTCGTTTGATAAATCGTTCGGTCGTTGTCGGCGTCGTACATGGCCTGGCTGGGTCGGCCGCGCTGGCGCTCCTTGTCTTACCAATGATTCGGGAACCGGCTTGGGCCATCCTCTACCTATTGATCTTTGCGGCGGGAACCATCGCCGGAATGGTGTTGATTACTGCCATCATCGCCGTACCGATTACTTATTCGGCAAACCGCTTCCAGAGTTTTAACCGCTACATCGGCGCTGCGGCCGGCGCCTTTAGCGTGGGTTTTGGTTTGTTTCTCGTTCATCAAATCGGGTTTGTCGGCGGCCTGCTTCGATAAGGGACCGGCGAATCCGACACCAAAGGTCACTTCGCCCGTAATTTCACGAACAATTCGTGGAAACCCGAACTCCCGCTCCTTAATTGCCGCTTCAATTCTATAGTTTGCGATGGAACAGCTGTTGCTCCTTACTCGGTCGATACGACAAGGACCGATAGGAGCAATCGAATGATTTCAAAGTTAAAAATGGTGGTCATAGCTACTGCCTTATTTTGGGGACCGCTGATTCATGTGAGTCACGCCCAACAGGCTCAGACTGAGTCGCAGGCTGTCCAAGTCATCGGCCTTGCGGGTTTGAAAGAAAACACTAAGGGCCGGCTGACTGTAGTGAACGGAACTCTGCGGTTTGTTCATGCAAAAGGAAATGCCGACGTGACGGCCGCGTCAATCGAAGATGTTGTCACGGCAAAGGACAGCCAACGCGTTATCGGCGGCAAGTTCGGAACGGTGGTATCAGTCGCTGCTCCTTACGGGTCCGGCAGTGTGCTGTCTTTGCTGCGCAAGAAGGTAGACATCCTGACGATTCAATATCGCGACGCGGACGGCGGCCTGCACGGCGCAGTCTTTACGATGCCGCGAGGCAAGGCGGATCCGATCAAGAAGGAACTGGTCGCACAAGGAGCGCACACAAGCGAACCGATTTTGGCGGACTTGATAAAGAGTTTAGCCGATTCGCGGGAGGAGAAAAGATGAGAATCAATTTTAGAAATGCGCCAGCTGTTTCCGTTTTGCTGACGTTGTGTTTTGCCGGACAGTTGCGCGTGGAGGCCAAGCAGCCCGCGAAGATGAAGGCGTCGGCGATCGAGGTCAAGATGATCCCATCCGACGAGTTAACACTACCGCCAGAATTCCGAGTCTCACTTTATGAGAACCTGATCGAACAACTCCGGAAGAAGGCTGTGTTTCCACATGTGTATCGTGACGGAGATAGAAATGCCGACAACGCCGCAGATCTGATTACAGTTGAATGCACCGTGGTCAAGTTTAAGAAAGGTAGCGAAACGCTGCGGGAAATCACGGCCGTCGAGGGCGAAACCTCAATGACGCTGCGCTGCGAGTTCACGAACAAGAATGGGAACTCAATGTTGGTGCGCGATATCACAGGCAAGGTGCGTTTCTTCGGTAATAATTTGAAGGCTACTTATGACTTCGCCAAGAAGGCGGCCAAGGTCGCGGATGCAAATTTTTCTTCCACTGCCGCACGTTCCTAAACGATGAAGATGTGATTCGACTCGACTTGGTTTTGCACAAGAAGTCGTAAATACCTGTGTCGTGGGTCGACGAATACAGAACCGGAAGCGGTAGCGACCGGGTCTGCCGCGCTGGGTTTCAGGGTCATCGGAAGCGAGGAGTTTACGCGGATTGCATCCGATCTGGAAATTTTGTGTATCGCAAGTGCGACCCGGGTCGCTACCGCTCCCGGTTCTGTATTCATTGACCCACGACAAGGTACTTTCGCTTTCTGCTCGCATTTCGCCTTGCGGCTTAGTTTTTGTGCAAAGCCGCTCTAACTTCATTCTTCGCCGCGAAAAGCTCTCTTCATTAGACCTGCACCTCCGAGGCATTTCCTGATTCGCAAGATTCGTTGAGCATTAGCTCAAACCTCACTGGAACACGATCGTGGTAACTAGGCGGGAGCCGAGTTCCACTGGACTCTGCGCACTTGCGAGTATTCCATTCCCCAAAAGAGCCTCTTCTGCGACTCCAAAGAGAGCACTAAGTCTGCCGTTTTTGCGCAACCCATCGCCCTTTAGGAGTGGGCCTGGAACAATACTGACCGCACAATCTTGCGCAAGGTATACGAAAGGACAGACGAAAATGAACATGGCTTTGGCGGACGTAACTGATTCTCTTCCGCACACTGCGGACCATAGCAAGTTTCCGGTCGCAGCCAACGTTCTGTCCTTACAAGCGCGTCGTGATTTGCGCCGGTCGGTGATGACCGACAACAGTGAGGGCTTGCAGACTGAGTTGCGTCGCGACAAGAAGCGATTGAAATTACTGCTGGACTTGGCCAGTGACGCGGTCTCCAACCAGAAGCTTCACGAACTGGCCAAGGCAATCATGACGAGACTCAAAAGCGCGACAGACTCTGACGGAGTTTGCATTCTCTTGAAGAGACAAGAAGAAGGCGAACTCGATCGCTTTGCGCTCGACTTCCGATCGAAAGGGAGCAGCTTAAACGAGAGAACTGTGATGCCCCTCGCTGGGACGATGGCAAGCTATGTATTGAGCGCGGGTAAGCCGTGGGCCGGGACTCGCGAGCAGGCGTCTGCGAGTTTTCCGAACGAACTTCTGCTGGAGGAGCAATTCAGCACAGGATGCATGCTGCCTCTTTCAGGCTGCAACTGGGTTGTGGGCACGCTCACTTTGGTTCGAACTCGGCACAATCCCTACAGTCAGGACGAGCTTGATTTCCTAACTGGGGTTTGCAGCCAGATAGCGGTTGTGTTGGAGAACGCGCTTGCGTGCCAGGAGATTTTTGAACTCAAAGACAAGGTCGCCCAGGAGAAGCTCTATCTCGAAGAAGAGATTCGCAACGAGATGAATTTCGATCAGATCGTGGGCGACAGCCCCGCACTAAGGCAGGTGTTGGATCTGGTCCAAACAGTCGCGCCAAGTGATTCCACCGTCCTGCTGCTCGGTGAGACCGGTACGGGAAAGGAGCTGATCGCCCGGGCGATTCACGATCACAGTCGCCGCGAAAACCGCACCTTCGTAAAACTAAACTGTGCGGCAATACCAACGGGACTGTTCGAGAGCGAATTGTTTGGACATGAAAAAGGAGCGTTCACTGGCGCCATCAGCCAAAAGATCGGACGGCTGGAACTGGCCGATCAAGGCACGCTGTTTCTGGACGAAATTGGCGACGTGCCATTGGAGATTCAGCCGAAGCTTTTGCGTGCTTTGCAGGAGCGTGAATTCGAGCGCCTGGGCAGCACGCGCACGAAGAAAGCAGACTTACGATTGGTTGCCGCCACTAATCGCAATCTTGAGAAGATGATCGCTGATCGCGAATTTCGCAGCGATCTTTATTATCGACTGAATGTCTTTCCCATTCGCATTCCTCCATTACGTGAGCGAAGGGAAGATATTCCAGTGCTGGCTCGTTACTTCACACAGAAGTTCGCACAGCAGATGGAGAAGCGGATCGAAACGATTCCGTCAGCCGCGATGAAGGCACTGATTGAATGGGACTGGCCGGGGAACGTCCGGGAGCTGGGAAACTTCATCGAGCGCGCCGTGATCCTCACGCGGGGCAGTTCACTGGAAGCATCACTCGCGGGACTCCAAAGAGTTTGCCACGAAGAAAAAACTACGATGGCGAGGTCTCAACCCGAAGATGAAGTAGCCAGAATTGTGAAAGAAACCCTTTATGCCCTCGACAGCAGAAAGAGTGTTGTTGACGAGCACGCGCAAAGACAGCGCGAGCAGATCGTGCATGCACTTACTGACAGCAAAGGACGGGTTGCCGGCGCGGATGGAGCTGCCGCACGGCTTGGGTTAAATCGCACGACACTGCTTTCGCGCATGAAAAAGTTTAGTATAAGCGCCAAACAATTTTGCTGACGTCACGGATCTCATCAAGGTCGCAGCGGGTGAGCAGCAAACAGGTTTATGTAACAAAAATTGAAAGGTGGACCAAGCGGGCCTGAACTCTTCCCCGTGATCGTAGAAAGAGCGGCCAATAATCGCGGTCGTACTGAGCGTTTAGCTTGCGTCCTGCTGGTTCGCCTTTGCGTTGGATCCCGCGCTCGACATCAGCCAACGCCCACACCGCATGCGCGACGGGTTCGCCAAAGGCTTCATTTACGCTATCGCACAGACGCCCGATGGCTATCTCTCGTATCGGCGAGACAAGCTGTTACCGCTCAGGGCCCGTTCGGCGGTAACATATGCGCGATGTCAACAGCGAATGAGTTCGAAGGGCCGAATAAATCGGCCGCAAGACCGCCCGATGCCCGTACGTTGTTTTCTCGGCGCTCGCGGCGTGCGCTGGTGCTGATTGTGGCGGTCGTTGCGATCGGAACAATTGCTCTCTTCTATCTATTTCGACATTCCGGTTCGTCCCCGAATGCGGTACAGCTCACCCTCGGCCTGCCGCACGGCATAACGTTGCACAGGAACTGGCACCCGTTCGAGTACATGGCACTTTCTCCCAATGGTGAGATGTTGGCCTTCGCGGCGACCGATGCGTCGGGTGAAAGCTCTTTGTGGATCCGACTGCTGAGTTCTTCAGAAGCGCGAGAACTGGAACAGACTGAGGGCGCACTGCTGCCCTTCTGGTCACCAGACTCACAGTTCATCGGCTTTTGGGCAGGTGGAAAACTGAAGAAAATAAGACGATCGGGGGGAACTCCCGAAACAATCGTCGAGGTTCCAGACATCGCGCAAGGGGCATGGGGCGCCGACGGAACAATTTTGTTTGCACGAACGGTAAATAGCCCGATTTTTCGCGTCTCTCGTGATGGCGCAAGTACGACTCCGGCGACCGCGTTGCTTCCGGGACAGGTCAGCCAATTCTGGGTGCAGTTCTCGCACGACGGCAATCAGTTTATTTACCTGGCTCGAACAAGTCTCACCGCGGATGATCCGAACGCGAAGGTATATGCTCAGCAACTGAATGGCGGCACTCCCGTTGAACTCGTGACAACCCAGCACCGGCCTGTAGTCGCTGCCGAGCATTTGCTGTTCATACAACAACAGAATCTCTTTGCGCAACGGATGGAATGGAAGTCATTGCGAACGACAGGAGAGCCTCTGTTGGTGGTCCGAAACGTTGCCGCGTCCGCAGCGTATCTCGGCAGTTCCGAATTCGCCGCTTCGCAAAATGGAGTGCTGATCTACGGTACGGCAGAGCGATCGTCGATCGATACACTCAGGTGGTATTCGCGAGACGGCTCGACGGTTGGCAGTATGGAACCAACAGTCGACTATGAGCAGTTCACTCTTTCTCCCGACGGCAAACATTTGGCACTCAATTCGTTCCGACAGTACGCTACGGGCAGTCTGTGGCTGATCGATATCGCGACAAATACAACGACTCCCTTGGTGGTTGATCCGCACGCGCAGTCCGATCCTGTGTGGTCGCCGGATTCTCGATATCTTGCTTTTAATCTCTTGCCAAACGGCGGAAGCGATCCGCCGTTCATAGTTGCGAAGATCGAGGCGGGAAAGCAGCAGCTAGAGCCTGTTTATGGTGATAATGAAAGGCACTGGGTGGAAGACTGGTCTCCGGATGGTACATTTCTGCTGACCCACGACACCAGGACTCTTTCGATACTACCTCTGAAGGACGATCGGAGACCCAGGGCCGTATACACATCGAGTTTTCGTAAAGATGCGTTCCACCTATCTCCGGATGGACACTTGATCGCCTATGGTGAACTTCGCGACGGGAAGTGGGAGGTCTTTATTGCGTCGTTTCCCAAGTTTCACGATATAACGCAGGTGTCGCAGGCCGGCGGCGTACAACCACGGTGGCGCGGGGATGGCAGCGAACTGTTCTTCCTCGATTCTGAGGGTGCAATGATGTCGGTGACGGTGGACCGCGGCTCGCCTCCGAAGGTCACCGTCCAGCACAAGCTATTCGATACCGGAATGGTCCCAGACGGGACGGTCAATCAGTATGCAGTGACTCAGGATGGTCTGAAATTTCTGGTCCTACAGCCGCGTCAAGGCTATCTGGAATCGTACTCTGTCGTTCTGAACTGGCCTGCGATTCTGAAGTAACACCTCAGACCGACAGCAATGGTAGCGCTGTATACCGTTCCTACTCATGCGAAAACGGCTCACACAGGCGGTCGTCGTACTGAGCATTCTGCTCGCGTGCTGCTCGTTCGCCTTTGCGTTGGATCCCGCGCTCGACATCAGCCAGTACGCCCACACCGCATGGAAGGTGCGCGACGGGTTCGCCAAAGGCTTCATATACGCTATCGCACAGACCCCCGATGGCTATCTCTGGCTCGGCACCGAATTCGGCTTGCTGCGCTTTGATGGCGTTCGGGCTGTCCGCTGGAAGCCGCCCAATGGCCAACTCCCCAGCAATGACATTCCGACGCTGCTGGTCACACGTGACGGTACATTTTGGATCGGCACAACCAACGGGCTTGCCAGTTGGAAAGATGGAAAGCTCACCACCTACTCCGAGCTGAACGGCAGCCGGATTTTTGCGTTGCTTGAGGACCGCAATGGCACCGTGTGGGCCGCTACCCGCGAAGCGCGCATTTTTGGTGAGAACGTCGGCGCGATCGATGCAGACGCTGAAGGAAATTTCTGGATAGGTTTCGATAAGGACTCTCGGAAGTGGAAGTCGGGCCAACCGCAGTCATTCGAGGTTGGGGACTCGAGGCATTCGCAACCGTCGCTTGCAGAGCTCGAACAATTCGCGTTTCCGACTGCCAATCATAAGCGACTGACAAAGTCTGTTGCGGCGCAATTCGAGAGGCGTACCTCAACCGTCTTGTCGCAGCATTTGAACGCGCCGCAAAGCCTCCGAGATCGTGACGGAGCGCTGTGGGTCGCCATACCAGACCGCGGGCTGGTTCACATCCATCAGGGCAAAACGGACGTCTTTTCCGAGACTGACGGCCTCTCCGGCGACACCGTCACCGGACTTCTTGAGGATCGGGAAGGCGATGTTTGGGCCGTCACTATCAACGGCATCGACAGGTTCCGTGAGTATGCCGTCCCCAGCATTTCAGTCAAGCAAGGATTATCCAGCACCAACAGCGTGGCGATCGTTGGGGCCAAAGACGGTAGCGTCTGGGTTGCGACCTACAACGGCCTGAACCGCTGGAAGGACGGCCGCATCTCCGTGGTGAACCAAATCGGAAGCACTCGGGATCCTAATCGAACACGCAAAGGAGCACCATATTGTCTGTTTGAGGACAGCGAGCGGCGGATCTGGCTTTCGACGGTTCAAGAGTTTGGGTATTTGGAAAACAACCGATTCGTTCCAGTGCGTGACGTTCACGGTGGACGAATCACGTCCATGGCTGAAGGGCCCTCCGGGCATCTGTGGCTGGCGAAAGAGGA
>DASZDU010000074.1:0-4759 GCA_035941655.1 Pyrinomonadaceae bacterium
CGCTTATCAAAGCCGACCCCATGCTCTCCGGTGATGCTGCCCCCGGCGCGCACGCAAGTTTCCATCAACTCGCGTCCAGCTTCCTTGACGTTATGCACCTCAACCGCTGACCTGGAGTCGAAACAAATCAGGGGATGGAGGTTGCCATCGCCGGCATGGAAGACGTTCGCAATGCGCAGTTGATATTTCGAAGCAATGCGATAAGCAGAGGCAAGCACTTGCGGCAATTGCGAGCGCGGCACTACCGCGTCCTGGATCATGGAGTCAGGCGAGATTCGCCCAATCGCTCCGAACGCTCCCTTGCGCGCGGCCCAAAGTTTCTTCCGCTCATTCTCGTCCCGGGCCATGCGGCAAATGCGCGCGCCATATTGCAGGCAGATGCTCTTCACACGTTCTGCTTCTTCATCGAGACCGGCGTCGATGCCATCCAGCTCGATTAGCAATGCAGCGCCTACGTCCAAAGGCAAACCGGCGGCGAATATGCTGGCTTCCACTGCGCGGATGATTTCGTGATCCATCATCTCCAGGGCCGCCGGCATTACTCCGGCTGCGATAATTGCCGATACTGCATGGCTGGCATCATCGACCTCGGCAAACTCCGCCAGCATCGTGCGCACCGCCGGCGGAATCGGCACCAGCCGCAGAGTCGCTTCAGTGGCGATCCCAAAAGTTCCTTCTGACCCGACAAATGTTCCCAACAGATCGTATCCTGCTATTTCACTTCCACCGCTGCCAAGTTCCACGACTTCACCACCGGCTAACACGACGCGTAAACCCAACACATGGTCCGTAGTTGTGCCGTATTTCAAACAGTGAATACCGCCGGCGTTCTCCGCGATGTTGCCGCCTATGGTGCAGGTTGGCTGGCTTGACGGATCGGGCACGTAATGTAGGCCGAGATGCGCGACGGCGCGCGAAACATGAGAATTTACGACGCCCGGTTGAACCACAGCAATACGATTCGCCTCATCGATTTTTAGAATTTTCCGCATGCGTGCCAGCTCAATGACGACGCCGTTGTTCAGCGACAGCGCGCCACCTGACAGACCGGTTCCCGCGCCTCGAGGTGTGAAGGGCACACCATCAAGCGCCAACAGGCGCATCAGCGCGGAGGTCTCTTCGGTTGATGAGGGAAAGACAACAGCACGCGGACGATACTTGTGTTGCGGCAATCCATCACATTCGTAGACCAGCAGTTCGTCCGGCTCACTGAGCACGGCCGAGTTGCCAACTATCGCGCGCAGCTCTTCGATTATTTTACCCACTGGTTTCGTTTCGATTGGTTGACTTGAAAGCAATGATACATCAACGCCGCCCATAAATGATGGCAGTACCACTTCGCAATAGCGGGTGGGTCATTTGAATTTCACAATGACGCGTTTCGCGAGGAAAACCCACCCGCTACCGCGAGGTTGATACTGACTTCATGCCACTAACGTCCAAATCGCATCGCTGACGTTATGCTAAGGTTGCACGAGCAAACGACTGATCGTAACATGCAACAAGCTACCCTTGGTCCGCCAGTGCAAGTTCCCCATACAACTTCCCGCGTCTGGACAGTTTTGTGCCCCTTCGTCAATCGAACCCGCAAGCCAACAGCTACAAGGATGGTATTTGAAATGTTTAGAAGCAGACGACGCGACAATTCGGTTCTTCGGTTTTTAGTATTGATTATTGCCGTCCTGGTCTCCAGTTTTTTCAGCGCCGAAGCGAAAACCAGCAAAAAGAAAATAGTACCGAGGGGGACGCCCGTGATGTGGAGCGCTCCTGAGGATATTAGCTCGCGCGACCTGTATCTGGGATCAGGTGGAGCCGCCAAGAAACCTGCTTTGCGCCGCATCAGGTTTATTAAAGAAGAAAAGGGAGGCTATTCAAAAAAGTTTCGTATTCGCGATGCCTCTGGTCGCGTGTGGGTGGCCAAAGTTGGAAATGAGTCGCAGGCAGAGACTGCCTCGGTGAGACTCGTTTGGGCTGCAGGCTATGAAACCGAAGTCAATTATCTGGTGCCGCGACTAACCATTCCCGGACAAGGAACGTTTGAAAATGTCAGGCTGGAAGCCCGTCCAGCAACGGAGAAGCGACTCGAAGAATGGAAGTGGGAGGAGAATCCCTTTGTCGGCAAACCGGAGCTTCAGGGTTTGAAGACTATGATGTTGTTGCTGTCCAACTGGGACATAAAAGACTCAAACAATCAGATCATACAGGTGAAGGGAACCAGGAGACTGCGTTATATCGTGAGCGATCTGGGAGCCACTTTTGGCAAGACAGGGAATCTTCCGGTTCTCTGGCGCTTCACGCGCAGCCGCAATAAACCGGAAGATTATGAAAAGGCGAAATTCATCGAGGGCGTGAAAGGAAACATCGTAAACTTTCGTTATGGAGGAAAGAAGCGCGAGATTTTTGATGACATCACTCTGGACCAGGCGCGCTGGCTTGGCAGTTGGTTAGCCAAACTCAGCCGGGCGCAAATCACGGATGCCTTCCGTGCGGCTAATTACGAGCCACAGGAAATCGAAATACTGACCGACGCTGTTTTGGATCGCATCGATCAACTAGTGAATCTACCGGCCAGGTGAGTAACAGGAGAACCCGAAACAACCGATCCTGACCTCTTTAGGATCGTCGCGAGTAGAGGCGAAAAGCGAAGTAAATCAACAGTCCAACCGCGGCAGCGATCGCTGCAGCGCGCGCCTCTTGCCAGGTGCTGTTCGCAAGCAGCCAGGCAGCCAGCAGCAATGCGAGGACCGCGATAACGGTGCCGTAAGGTAGGCGAAATGCAGCCGGAGGGGCGTCGCTTCGCCGGCGGAACACAGGAAGCGAGATGCAAGTTGCGCCATAAGTCACCAGCCTCGCAATTGCGCTGATGGTGAGCGCCGCAACGAAAGAGCTCTTCAGGGTCAGTAGCAGCATGACTGCTGAGGTGATGAGGATCGCCACGAAAGGAGTCGCAAACTTCCGGTGAACTAACGCAATAAACGCGGGCAGTTGTCGCTGCTCGGCCATGGCGAAAGGAAGCCTCGAGCCTGAAAGTATGAGTATGTTTAAGTTCCCGATGATCGAGACAATAGCGCCTGCTGAAATGATCGCGCCGCCGGCGGTACCCATGAATTGAGTGCCTGCGTCCGCCAGCGGCTTCTGCGATTGCGCGAGCTCGGGCAGCGTTCCCACACAAACGATTTGAATCAAAATATAGAGCACGGCAACCACGCCGATTGCAATTAGCAGCGCACGTGGCAAATGTTTTTTTGGGTCGCGTACTTCGCCCGCGGGAATCGCCGCCATTTCAAACCCGGTGAACGCATAAATCAACAGCAGAACTGATTGTGAAAAAGCGCCGCTGGTTGGCCGTGCCCCTAAGGCAAACGCGTGTGGGTTAAGAAAGAACAAGCCCACAGCGATGAAGATGATTATTGGGATCAGCTTGCCTATTGTGAAAACATTACTGACGATTGCAGCTTGCCTGATTCCAATGACGTTGATTAACGCGAGCACGGACACGACTATTACGATTATCGCTGCACGCCACAGGGGATTAGTAGCGGCCGGGGCGAAATAGCCAAGGTAGGCAACCAGTAAATTGCAGTTGGCTGCAAAAGCCGTCAATCGCGCCAGCCAGATCAACCAGCCAATCTCAAATGCTATGGTGGGAGTAAATGCTTCGCGAGCGTAAAGGTAAGGACCGCCGGTTTCGTCGAAACGGCTACCTACCTCCGCGAAACAGAGAATGAATAAAGTCACTACAATCGCGCAAACCACGAACGCAATCAGACTGTAAGCACCAATCAGAGAAAACACCTTCGACGGCAAGCCGAAGATTCCTGCGCCGATGATGCCGTTGATGGCTATCGCCACCAGATCCCAACGGCGAATGCCGCGAATCAATCCCTCTGCTGTAGCTGTCGGTACTTTTGGCACGAGGTTGCTTATAATCTATATCGCTCGCTGGCACAATCAATTCATTTTTTGGAACCATTACATCATGAACATAAAAACCACACGGGCTCTCGCTGCGACTACCTTTGCTGTTGTCGCCTTTTTCTCAGCCGGTCAAACGATGGGTCAAGTGATCGCAAAAACTCCGGTGCGTTCTCTGCAGTCTCTGGTTGATGAAGCTGCAAGGAAGACGCTGGAAAAGTTTGCTGAAAAGAAACTGGACGAGAAACAACTTTCGATTACGCTCATCGATCTTCGCGATCCGGCTCATCCGGCGCAGGCAAGCTTTCGAGGAAACGAACGCATTTACCCGGCAAGCGTCGTGAAACTGTTTTACCTGGTTGCGGCTCATCGCTGGCTCGAGGACAAGAAGATTGAAGATACGGCAGAGTTGCGGCGCGCCGTGAAGGATATGATTGTCGATTCGTCGAACGAGGCAACTCAATACGTAGTCGACGTGATAACGCACACGACTTCCGGCTACGAGCTGCCGCCGAAAGAGATGGGGGCGTGGCAGGAAAAAAGAAATGCCGTTAATCGTTATTATTCTGCGCTCGGCTACACCAACATCAACGTAAATCAGAAAACGTTTTGCGAAGACGCCTACGGCCGGGAACGCGTGTCGCGTGGGCCAAATGGTGAAAACAGAAACAAGCTGACCACTGACGCTACCGCTCGTTTGTTGATGGAAATTGTAACCGCTAAGGCGGTGACGGCCGCTCGCAGTGCGCAAATGATGGAATTGTTGAAGCGGGATTATTCCGGCACAAGTAAAGACGCAGACGATCAAGGTCATGGCTTCACTGGAATCGCGCTTCAGGGAGTC
>DASZDU010000075.1:0-2384 GCA_035941655.1 Pyrinomonadaceae bacterium
CTATGTACTTCATCTACAGCCTTCTGCTTGGTCTTGGTTTAGTAATCCTTCTCCCACGCTTCATCCTGGACGCGTTTCGCCATGGTAAGTATGTAACCGGCTTTGGCGAGCGCCTCGGTTCGTTAACACCAATCGCGAATAAGGGCCGTCCGGTGGTTTGGATTCATTGTGTTTCCGTCGGTGAAGTGCAAGCCGCTCGGCCGCTGGTGCAGGGTATGAAAGACCGATTTCCCAACCATCTGATCGTCGTCTCTACTATCACGCGCACAGGACAGAATGTGGCTCATGACGTTTTCAAGCAACATGCCGCCAAAGTCTTCTACTTCCCTTTTGACTGGCGTTGGATCGTGCGTCGCACACTAAAAGCCATCAATCCCGCTGCTGTGCTCGTGTTGGAGACCGAACTTTGGCCAGGCTTCCTGCGGGAGTGCACTCATCAAAACATCCCCGTCGCGCTGGTAAACGGCCGGCTATCCGAACAGTCGTTCCGCCGCTATCGTTTAATCAAGCCGTTCATGCGGCGAGTGCTAAGCTCGCTCGATCTGGCAATAATGCAAACCGAGCGTGACGCCAGGCGAATTCGTTCATTGGGAATGGCGCCTGAAAAGACGTTTGTGTTCGGCAGCATGAAATTCGATGCCGGCGCTGCGGGTCACGCCGATTCGCTTACCAGCGAGTTTCGTCAACGATTCAACTTGAGCGACCAATCTCCGTTGATTGTTGCTGCCAGCACTCACGATCCCGAGGAAGTCCTCGTGCTCAATAGTTTTAGACAAGTAATCTCCAGATCGAAGGCGAACCCGCGATTGCTGATTGCTCCGCGTCATCCGGAGCGTTTTGCAGAAGTCGTTGATTTGCTGAATGCTTCGCGACTGCGTTGGGTTCGCCGAAGTGCGCCGCCGGATACGAGAGACGAACAAGCCACAGTTATTCTTCTCGATACCATCGGAGAACTGCCATCTGTCTATCCTTTGGCCTCCATCGTTTTCGTGGGCGGCAGCATCGCGCAGACCGGCGGGCATAACATCCTTGAGCCCGCAGCGGCTGGCGTTCCTGTAATCGTCGGACCTCACACGTACAATTTTCAGTCGATCGTCGAAACCTTCGTGAAGGCCAAAGCCATAGTTCAACTGCAACCAATGTCGGACTCAGCAACCATCGTTGAACTGGCGGATGTAATTCTGGAGTTGCTTGGTGACGACGCACGGTGTAGCGAATTGGCCGGGATGGCCCAAAAGCTGATGAGCGAAAATCGCGGCGCTACTGAACGCACCCTGCGAGCGATAAACCCGTTATTAGCTACTCCCGCAACTGTCGGTGAAAGTGCCGGCTCATTTCGCGCCAAGAGCGCGCCTGTCGCATGAACTCGGCTTCCACTCTAGTGCTTCCGCCGCTCAGCGCGATTTACAGTGCAGCAACACGCGCCCGCCTGACCGCCTACCGCCGTGGATGGCTTCCTGTTTCGAAACTTTCCGTCCCCGTAATCAGCGTCGGAAATCTGACCACCGGTGGAACTGGAAAAACTCCTCTGGTGGAGTGGGTGTGTCGTGCTGTTGCCGGAACGTCAGCGGCTGACGGAACGCGCGAATTTAGTTCCCCCGCGATTCGAGTTTGCGTGCTAACCAGAGGTTACGGCAGAGCGAACCCGTCGTCTCAGGTCGTGGTTTCGAATGCGACCGAGATACTCGCGGACGAACAGGCGTCCGGCGATGAGCCTTACCTGCTGGCGAAAAATCTTGTCGGAGTTGCGTCTGTGATCTGTAATCCGGATCGATTTGCTGCGGGCAAATGGGCGATTGAGAATTTAGGCAGTGAAGTGTTTGTCCTTGATGATGGGTTTCAACACCTTCGATTGGCTCGCGATTTGGATATCGTAACCATCGATGCAACCAATCCATGGGGCGGCGGCAGGCTGCTTCCTTATGGTCGATTGCGTGAGCCGCTCGGCGGTTTGACTCGTGCAGATTGTATCGTGGTTACAAGGAGCCAACAGAGCGACGATGCGACCTCAATAAAGGAGGCCGTCGAGCGGCTGGCTGGTGGAATTCCAGTGTTCACTTCGCGAATGGCGACTTCGGCAATCCGCGCTCTCGACGGCCGGATGGTCGGCAGAGAGAATGTGCCGCAGCCGGTGGCCGCGTTCTGCGGTGTGGGAAACCCTGATTCGTTTTTTGATCATGTTCGACGCGAGGGTTATGCGCCGGCGTTCACTCGCTCGTTCCCGGATCATCATCACTACAAGCAATCTGAGCTCGACCAATTGGTTAGTGATGCTCAGGCACGCGGCGCGAAGAGTCTAATAACGACGGCGAAAGACGCGATCAAACTGTCACGTAGCAAGTTGAACCTTCCCTGCTTTGTGCTGGAGATTCAGATCTCGATTG
>DASZDU010000076.1:0-18903 GCA_035941655.1 Pyrinomonadaceae bacterium
AAATCTTTCCAGGTGCCGGCGACGCCGCGGACGTCGGCCTGTCCGCCGAGTTTTCCTTCGGTACCTACCTCACGCGCCACGCGCGTAACTTCCGAGGCAAATGAATTCAATTGGTCGACCATGGTGTTGATGGTGTTCTTGAGTTCGAGAATTTCGCCCTTAACGTCTACCGTGATTTTCTTGGAAAGGTCGCCGTTGGCGACGGCCGTGGTTACGTCAGCGATGTTACGCACCTGGCCGGTGAGGTTGCTGGCCATCGAATTCACGTTGTCGGTCAGGTCCTTCCAGGTGCCGGCAACGCCGCGCACATCGGCCTGACCGCCAAGCTTTCCTTCAGTACCTACTTCACGGGCGACGCGCGTAACTTCCGAGGCGAATGAATTCAATTGGTCGACCATCGTATTGATGGTGTTCTTGAGTTCGAGAATTTCACCCTTAACGTCTACCGTAATCTTCTTGGAAAGGTCGCCGTTGGCCACAGCTGTTGTAACTTCGGCGATGTTGCGTACCTGGCCGGTTAGATTTCCAGCCATGAAATTCACGTTGTCAGTCAGGTCCTTCCAGGTGCCGGCAACGCCCATCACCTGCGCCTGGCCACCGAGCCGTCCTTCAGTACCTACTTCGCGCGCCACACGCGTAACTTCTGAAGCGAACGAGCTGAGCTGATCAACCAGCGTGTTGATGGTGTCTTTCAGTTCCAGAATCTCGCCCTTCACGTCCACCGTGATCTTCTTGGAAAGGTCACCGTTGGCAACCGCGGTCGTGACTTCAGCGATGTTGCGCACCTGTCCGGTTAGGTTGCCGGCCATCGAGTTCACACTGTCGGTCAGGTCTTTCCACGTACCGGCAACGCCGCGCACGTCGGCCTGCCCGCCCAACTCGCCTTCCGTTCCCACTTCGCGCGCCACGCGTGTCACCTCGGAAGCGAAACCGTTGAGTTGATCCACCATGGTGTTGATGGTGTTTTTGAGTTCGAGAATTTCGCCTTTGACGTCTACGGTAATCTTCTTGGACAGATCGCCGTTGGCGACAGCCGTCGTAACTTCGGCGATGTTGCGGACCTGGCCCGTCAGGTTGCCGGCCATTAAGTTCACGCTGTCGGTAAGGTCCTTCCAGGTTCCCGCAACGCCCTTCACTTCGGCTTGTCCGCCGAGTTTTCCTTCAGAACCGACCTCGCGGGCCACGCGTGTCACTTCGGAAGCGAAGCCGTTCAGCTGGTCGACCATCGTATTGATGGTGTCTTTAAGTTCGAGAATTTCGCCCTTCACATCGACGGTTATTTTCTTGGATAGATCGCCGTTGGCCACCGCTGTGGTAACTTCGGCGATGTTGCGTACCTGGCCGGTAAGATTGCCGGCCATGAAATTCACGTTGTCAGTTAAATCTTTCCAGGTGCCGGCGACGCCGATAACTCGTGCCTGTCCGCCCAGCTTTCCTTCAGTTCCTACTTCGCGCGCCACGCGCGTAACTTCCGAGGCAAAGGAGTTCAACTGATCCACCATGGTGTTGATGGTGTTCTTGAGTTCGAGAATTTCGCCCTTAACGTCTACCGTGATTTTCTTGGAAAGGTCGCCGTTGGCGACGGCCGTGGTCACGTCAGCGATGTTACGCACCTGGCCGGTGAGGTTGCTGGCCATCGAATTCACGTTGTCGGTCAGATCTTTCCAGGTGCCGGCAACGCCGCGCACATCGGCCTGGCCGCCAAGCTTTCCTTCAGTGCCTACTTCACGGGCGACGCGCGTAACTTCCGAGGCGAATGAATTCAATTGGTCGACCATCGTATTGATGGTGTTCTTGAGTTCGAGGATTTCGCCCTTAACGTCTACCGTAATCTTCTTGGATAGGTCGCCGTTGGCCACGGCGGTTGTAACTTCGGCGATGTTACGCACCTGGCTGGTTAAGTTACTCGCCATGGGGTTAACGCTATCCGTCAAATCCTTCCAGGTTCCGGCCACGCCTTTCACTTTCGCTTCGCCGCCGAGTTTTCCCTCCGTGCCTACTTCGCGGGCCACACGCGTAACTTCCGAAGCGAAGGAACTCAGCTGGTCGACCATGGAGTTCACGATCTTTACAGTGCGCAGGAACTCGCCCTTCAATGGCCGCTCGTCAACTTGCAGTGCCATGCGTTCTGCAAGATCGCCGTTCGCCACCGCGCCGATCACGCGCGCCATTTCGCTGGTCGGTCGCGCCATGTCATCGATAAGCAAATTCGTCGAATCAACCAGACGCAGCCATGAACCAGAGGCTGCCGGCACAGCCGCTCGGTGGTTTATCTTTCCTTCCTTGCCGACCACGCGGCTGACCCGCTCGACCTCCTTCGTCGTCTTATCGCTCAACTCAATGATGTCGTTGAACGTGTCGGCAATTTTTCCAGCTTCGCCGGTCCACTCACCGGGCAGCCGCACAGAAAAGTCGCCCTTCTTAAAAGCTACGAGGGCTTTGAGCAACAGTCTTGTATTCAAAGAGTCTTTTGTCAGGGTCTCAGTTCGCATGGGGTATTCCTTCCCGTGTTAGTTAAGAATCAGGAGAGAGTGAACAAGCCGCGAGCACGGCAGGCAAGAGCGGCGAATAGAATGACGCGCTCAACACAGTCCTCCGGACCGTGCGGGTTATTGGAACCAAGGGGATAATGGGGGAATGCAGGACGATTACGCGCCTACTAGCTATTTATACCTAAGCTCGGAGGGAAATGTAAACCCTGTTCTGGAAACCAAATCCTCAGCTCGAATACACAAACGAACACTGCGAATTCAGCCGACAAGCGTTGGTTACGAGCGGGCCTGACCACTGCCACCACAAGTGGTGCACTTTGTTTTTCCTGATCCGCGGCAGGTTATACACGGCTTGCGGTCAGGAACCTGTTTAGGAGTTGTTCTTGCGTCGTAGAAGGTCCGAGAGTGTCGTTGACCTCGGAAATCGGTGTAATAATCAGTTCGAGGAACCGTCTTGGTTTCCATAATTGTCTTCCAACCGGTGACACTGCCAGAACCGCCGCACCTTCCACATTTGCTTCTGCCACTTCCTTTGCAGGCGGTACAGGGAGGTCCGACCTTATTCTTGTTAGTCGATAATGAGGGAAAGTTTAGTCGGAACTCGCGGGGAGGTGTGCCTGTGTTGGGAACGGTACCCTTTTCGACCTCGGCCACGCCGAGCTGCCTAAGACTGAATGAGCCAAAGAAGGATTGGTGTACCATCCTTTGTCGAGTTAGCCCATCCAGTTTCTTTTCTGATTCTCTTTTCGGGAGATCGAGTATGTCGATTAGGGTCTTACACTTGAATACCAGCCCGGCGTGTCCATTACTCAGCTTGTAAATGTGCTGCAACACTTTGAGCTCGCTCTCTTGCATTTAGTTCCTCACTTTTGACCGAGATTATTGAGGCCGTAGTTTGGCTGTGCGTCACCACCGCGTTAAGAGTATCTTCGAATTAGTGCGCATCATACGCCCTCCGAGCACGCAATCAAGAGTCTCATCCGAAATCAAACTAAAAGGAGCTACTGCTTTTCCCAGCGTAGTTACCCCCGCAAAAACAGAAAGCGCCAGCATGGTGCCGGCGCCTTTTTCCTGTACCCTTGTAGGCGGAACTGTCTATCCCAGCAGTCCACCGGCCTTCGAAGCCATGTCGCCGAGGGTGCCGCCGATGCCGCCACCTTCGCCTGAGATTGCGTTTTCGATCTGGCCGGCAATTGGAGCCGGCAAACGCTTCTTAACAAAATCCAAAACCGTGCTCACTGCCGTGCGAGCCTGATCCTCTGAAATACCGGCCTTGGCAGTGACTTGCTTTATAAGTTCTTCCATTTTGATTCTCCTTATTTGTAGCCCTTTTTAGGACAGAGCGGTTATTCCCATGCGGGAGTTGTTCGGCCCTGCGCGTCGAGCCAATAGGGAGTCCACGCAAGACCTAAAAGGTTGATGGCGATGTTAGCTTTGGTTGGTTTGATTACAGTCGTCTCCAGAGTCTCGGTTTGTGGATCAACAGACGCTTCGAGCGCATTTGTTTCTTCTTTGAACCGCGCGTCAAGTTCCGCTATTTGCGCGTCCACCGCCGCCACAGTTTCCTCTGCTCGACCCACGTCCTGGGATTCTTTGATAGAGCGGCCGACGCCGCGTGCGGCAGAAGTCGCTCGACCTAATGATGACAGGCTTACAGCTTTTCGGCCCATGAAAGAAGAAAGCAAAGTAGCGCCAAATGAAATAGCAGTCTGCATCTTCTGTCCCTTGGCCTGCTCCGCCTCACGCTCGACTGCTTGCTGAGCGCGTCGCTTCTTCTCTTCGAGTGCGGCTACCTTGGGCGCGTACTTTTGACGTAAGCGTTCGGCCGCTTCATCGCGACGTTCGCGGGCGACCTGTTGCAACCGGATCCGGAAATCGCGCTCCGACTCGTCGGGATTCGAAGTCTGATCCAGGCGGGGGCTTTTAAACAGCTCGATTTTCTGGCTGCGATAAAGCCAGGCCGCCATGTCCTTCTGCCATTTGCCGTAGCTCTTTGCTTTGCTTGCCGGGCTCGGCAACTCGCCGAACTGCGCCCCCTCTGCCGGCGACTGCTCCAAATCTTCGAGCGCCAGTTCGACTGTCGTTGAGTTTTCCCAATCCACTGCCACCACGCCATCAGAGACAGGCGCAAGCGCCGTCAGTTCGCGACTGCTATCAATTTTCTTATCACTAAAACGAACTTGTGCAGCCCCAAGGATTGCCGGCTGATAAAGGAGGTTTGCGGCGCCGGTTTCTTTGGTGCGGACAGGAATGAAATACTGAGGAATCTCAGGCGGCAAAATCGGCTGACGATTTTGATCGGCGTTCTTGTTTGCGGTTGCAGTTTTGCCGGCGCCCGAGGTGACAGGTTGCGTTGGTGTTTCTGATAACTCAGCTACCGCGGGTTGCCGAGTCACGCCTGCTTCCGACTGTGCTTTAATCGGATCCATCAGCGACTTGATTTGCTTCCGCGTAAGTGGTCCGCGGAGGTACGACATGGCCCAACGAGTCTCGAAAACTTCCGGACCGTCTTCGTGAACATTATTCAGCAGAAATATTCTATTGCTGAGTCCCGCGAGCGTCTGCTCCATCTGTTGCCGGTCAAACTTCATCCCCGTGCCTCCGGCAACTCCTTCCAAACCTTCGAGCACGCGAGCCTTGTCGCGCTCGGTTTGTAAACGCCCTATGAACCAGGTGCCCGTGTTGGAGAGACCCTTGTAGTCGAGATCCACTGGATTCTGGGTTACCAATACGACCCCGAGGCCGAAGGCGCGACCCTGCTTGAGGAGCGTTAGCAGCGGCTTTTTCGACGGTGGATTCGCCACCGGTGGGAAGTAACCGAAAATTTCATCCATGTAGAGGATGGCTCGCAGACTGGTGGTGCCGGACTGCGTTCTCATCCAGCCCAGAGTTTGATTGAGAAGTAGTGACACGAAAAACATTCGTTCGGCATCGCTTAGATGGGCAATCGAGAAAATAGCGATTCTCGGTTTGCCTTCGGGCGTGTGCAAAATCTGTTGAAGATCCAGGGGTTCGCCCTCCATCCAGCTACTAAAGCCGGGGGCGGCCAGCAGATTGTTAAGTGCCATTGCCAGTTCGAAGCGATCCTTGGAAGGGAATACGGATTCGACATCCATTACGCCAATCCTGGACATTGGCGGCGACTGAATCTGTTGAATGAGACCGGCAATGTCGAGATCTTTGCCGTCAGACCATTGCCGGCTGAGTATGTTGGAAATCAGGATGTGCTCACGACTCTTTAGTGGATCGGCGTCAATGCCAAGTAGACCAAGCAAACTTGTAGTGGTCGTGTTGACTCGCTCGGACAGTAATTCGCTGTCTTCAGTGATCGCCTCGGGAGGGGCAGCAAAGGATTTAAGAATTGAAACCGGAATCCCCGCATTGCTGCCGGGCGTGTAAATGCGAAAATCAGCCGCAGCCCTTAATCGCTGGATGCGATCACTGCCCTGACCCCAATCAGCCAATCCGTTCTTCCAGGTCTCGGTCTGCTGTGCGGCGAACTCGGTAGTCGAGAGATTTTTCTTTTGCGCATCTTCCTCATTTACCCACGGAACGAAGTCTTCGGCTTTCAAATTAGGAAACGTCAGCATGAGATTCCCGAGGTCACCTTTGGGATCGATAATGATTGCCGGGATTCCATCAATGGCTGCTTCTTCGAGTAGCGCCAGACATAAACCCGTCTTGCCGCTACCGGTCATGCCGACGCAAACCGCGTGAGTCAATAGATCTTTGGAATCGTAAAGCAAGAGGCCATCTTTGGGTTTCCTGTTTCCGAGGTCGTAAGGACGTCCGAGATAAAAAGCGCCGAGCTTTTCGAAGTCTTCCATCGTGATACCTGTATCTCTGAATATTGAATCGGTTAATTTCTGGCGGGGGTACAGAACGAACTATCACTGACTGATTTCGACCCGTTGACTTTAGATCAATAGTGACATAGAAACGGCGTGATTTACCAACGCCACGGATGACGACAAACAATGAATCGAAAAGTTTTTTTGCAAACAATGATCACGCTGGCGTCTGCTTCGCTGGGACTGGTGGCGGCCCTCGCCTGGAACGAAGCCATCAAGGCAATCATTAAAGAGGTGCTGCAAACCGGCGATAGCATCGCTGGGTTGCTGACTTACGCGATTTTGGCAACTGTAATAGCGGTGGTGGTGGTCATGCTCCTTGCTCACGCTGCATCGCGGGTTGGCGGCGAGGCGGCGATAGCACGCGAAGCAGAAGGCTAGTTTGGCTGGCAGCACAGGCATCTGCCTGCTTGGTTACGGGCACGAGCCCTGGGGCAGACAGGATGTCTGCGACTCCCAGCCCCGCGTCTTACTGAATCCATACCGTCTTGATATTTACAAACTCGCGTATGCCGAATTCACTTAACTCGCGTCCATAACCCGAGTTCTTTATTCCGCCAAATGGCAAACGCGGATCGGAGGCGACCATGCCGTTTAGAAAGACGCAGCCGGCGTCCAGTTCATAGATGAAGAGCTCCTGCTCGGTTGAGTCGTCGGTCCAGGCAGCGGCGCCGAGACCGAAGCTGGTGGCGTTTGCGAGCCGGATAGCCTCATCAATGTTGTTCACGCGAAACAGCATCGCCACTGGGCCGAAGACTTCCTCGCAAGAGACCGGCGCATCTATGGGAACACTCGCGAGCACGGTTGGTTCATAGAAATTTCCCGCGCGTGCCAATCGCTTGCCACCGGTAAGCAGGACGGCACCCGCGGCGACCGATCGTTTCACCTGCTCGTCAACATCGTTCAATATTTGTTCCATTGCCAGCGGTCCAATGTCGATGTTTTCGTCTAAAGGATCGCCTACGCGAAGCGCTTTCATTTCTTCAACAAACCTGCGCTCAAACGCTTCATAAATTTCCGTGGCCACAATGAAACGCTTCGCCGCAATGCACGATTGGCCGTTGTTAATGGTGCGGGCCTTGACGGCCGTAGTCACGGCTTCGTTGAAATCAGCTGAGGGCATGACGATGAAAGGATCGCTGCCACCTAGTTCCAGCACAGTTTTCTTTATATGTTTTCCCGCGATACTGGCAACACTGCGGCCGGCCGCTTCGCTTCCGGTCAGCGTGGCCGCAGCCACGCGATCGTCTTCCAGAATGCGCTGAACAGCTTCGGAACCGACCAGTAATGTTTGAAAAGCGCCTTCAGGAAATCCCGCGCGGCGAAT
This sequence comes from Pyrinomonadaceae bacterium, assembly GCA_035941655.1. Taxonomy (GTDB): domain Bacteria; phylum Acidobacteriota; class Blastocatellia; order Pyrinomonadales; family Pyrinomonadaceae; genus PSRF01. The sequence continues at coordinate 7,671 of DASZDU010000076.1, forward strand.
GATGTCCTCGATGGCGAGTGCACACTGCGGCACGTTAGAAGCATGTTTGAGCAGCCCGACGTTACCGGCCATCAGCGCGGGCGCTGCAAAACGAAAGACCTGCCAGAACGGAAAATTCCAGGGCATGACAGCTAACACCGGACCAAGGGGTTGAAAACGTATGAAGCTGCGACTCGCATTTGTTTCAACCTCTTCATCATCAAGATGATGTTTCGCGTGTTCAGCGTAATAACGGCAAACCCACGCGCATTTTTCTGCTTCGCCAACGCCGCCCTTAATCGGCTTACCCATTTCCTCAGCCATCAGCCGCGCAAGTTTGTTTTTCTCCGTCTCAAGAATTTCTGCAGCGCGCGTCATCAGCGCCGCTCGCTCTATGAAACTCGTATGACGATAAACGCGGAAAGTCTCCGCCGCCCGCTGCAGTTTTTCGTCGATCGCTGATTCGCTTAGGGCGTCGAAAGTCTTGAGAGTTTCCCCAGTGGCGGGATTGATGGATGCGATTGGCATTTAGCCCCCTTGATTGTGGATTATCCGTTTAGAGAATTATAGACGAGGCTCGCTCTGACGGAGTAGCGACAGTTCAACTTGACGTTTGTGTGAAGCGCGCGGCTTTGCCGCCTTCCGTGCGGAAAGGCTCTGCCTTCCGGAAGCCACTCAACGTTGCGAGCTTCGCCTCGGCTGCTATGCCAATCGATTTGATCGATGTCCACTTGCAAAGGTTCATCTTCCAACGGCCTTCTTAACCAACATCGAATGCTTGACCAGCGGTAATCTTCCGCTCGTTACCAGACCCGCTCGTACAGGATTCTGATGGATGTAATTCGCTTTCTCCATCAATCCGTTTTCTGTAGTTACTAACTTTAGATTTGGATGGTGATCCCAAAGCGAGTATTTATGCTGGCGAACGCCGTCTACACGCTTGAGCTTTTGTAAGGAGGATTCGAATCCGTTCTCTTTTAAGAAATTGATTATGCGATGGCCGCTGATGCCATTAATGTAACGCAACACTTGGGACGGCTTACGCTCAGAACCGATCAGAGCGTGTAAATGGTCTGGCATTATCACGTATGCGAAAATCAGGAGGTGGGCCGAGTTGCGAGCTTCACCTAGGGCATCGCACATCAAATTCTTGAGTTTGTCCTTCTGGAACACCGGCAGCCGATTATTGGCGACTGAGGTCAGGTAGTAGACTGGCGAGTCTTTCGAAATGCGAAACATGAGGCGCAGCCTCTCCATTTAATCTGGATACCGGAAAGGCAGAGCCTTTCCGCACGGAAGGCGGCAGAGCCGCGCTACGAGAAGGGCCGGACAAAAAGCGGAAGGCAGCGGTTCGAACGAGGCAAGCGGCGGAGTAAGTTGAATTGCTACAACAACCGGCCGGAGACCGTCAACGGACAGACATCAATCATCGCAATTGATTTGCGAAAGAAGTCTTGTATTCTTGTTTGGTCATGGTTAAGAAAACGCGTCTCGACAAATTCGCTATCGCGGCGGTGCTTCAGGAAATCGCCGCGCTGCTCGAGTTGAAGGGTGGCAAAGATCGCTTCAAGGCTCGCGCGTATCAAACGGGCGCTCGCGTGGTGGCTGGCATGTCCGAAGACATAGGGGAAGTAGTTCTCGATAATCGCCTGACCTCAATGCGCGGAATTGGTGGCGCGCTGGCTTCGCAGATAGAGCAGCTTTATCTCAGCGGCGAATCATCTGTGTTGCGTGGGCTGAGGAAGGAATTTCCACCGGGGATAATCGAGCTTTCCGGGGTGCCGGGGTTATCGATCAGTAAAATCAAGACGCTGCACGACGCCCTTGGAGTAACCTCGATTGCGGAACTCAAAGCCGCAGCCGAAGCGGGGAAGATAAAAGGTATTAAAGGTTTCGGCGCTAAAACCGAAACCAAACTGCTCGAAACGATCGCCGGGCATCGTCAGCGCGCAAAAGCTGGAGAGCGCCTTCATCTGCACCGCGCACTGCAAACCGCCACACAGATAGTTAACTATCTTCAGACCGCGCCCGAGACGGTTGATGTCGCCGTTGCCGGTTCGCTGCGGCGTTGGAAGGAAACGGTCGGAACCATTCGGTTCGTCGGAGAGACGAAACAGCCCACCGCATTGATTGAACACTTTCTTCGCTTTCCGCTGATCGTTGAAGTCATAGAGCAGATGGAAGAAGCGTGCACGGTGCGCCTGGCTGAAGGCGCTCGCGTTTCCCTCGTGGCCGCGCGCCCAGAGGAGTTTGCGCTCGCACTATTAACGGAGACTGGATCAAAGGCTCACGTAAACAAGCTGCAGCAGATGGCCACTGGAGCGGGCCCTGCTACGAAGACCGGACAAAAGGTGCGCAAGCAAGCCGCGAGAGCCTCGACGCGATCTCCCGAATTACTGAACGAGGCGGATATTTATGAGCAACTGGGATTGCCGTATATCACGCCGGAGCTGCGCGAAGATGAAGGCGAAGTGGAGGCGGCGCTCCAGGGAAAACTGCCGCTCGATCTTGTGACGCTTGAAGACATTCGTGGAATGGTTCACTGTCACACGACATATTCAGACGGCAAGCATTCCATTGAAGAGATGGCCCGCGCGGCTGAGGCGATGGGTATGAAGTACGTCACTATCACCGATCACTCACCCACTGCGTTCTATGCCGGAGGCGTCACGCTGGACAGGCTTAAGCGGCAGTGGGCGGAGATTGATGAAGTGCAGGAGAAGGTCAAGGTAAAGATCTTGCGCGGTACGGAGTCGGACATCGTTGCGGACGGACGGCTCGATTATCCTGATGCAATCCTGGAACAGTTTGACGTGATCGTGGCCAGCATCCATTCGCGTTACAAAATGGATTCGGCAAAGATGACGAAAAGAATTGTGACCGCGATGCGCCAGCCGGTATTCAAGATTTGGGGACATGCCCTGGGCCGGCTGATTCAACGGCGCCCGCCTTTTGATTGTGACGTAGAACATATCCTCGACGTTATTGCTGAGTCTCGCGCGGCAATAGAGATCAACGGCGATCCCTGGAGGCTCGACATGGAGCCGCGTTGGGTTCGCGAGGCTCGCAAGCGCAAGATCAAGTTTGTGATTTCAGTTGATGCACATTCGACCGGCGCGCTTAACAATTTGAAATATGGAGTAGCCATGGCGCGGCGAGGTTGGTTAAGAAAATCCGAAGTACTGAACACACTTGGGACAAAAGCTTTTACCAACGCTGTGCGTCCGGCATCGTAAAAGACGGGGGCAAGCCCACCTTCCCGACCTCGAGTTGATCAAACTTGATTTGCTGATCTCTGATTGAAAGGCTTTCGCCGTTGGAATTATCGGCGACTGGAGAATCTCTCAGGTCGGGAAGGCGGGCTTGCCCCCGCTCTTTGACCCGCATTCAATTCTAGTGGCCCGCACTTTTAGAGAATAGAATGAACTGTCTGTTCTGCGGAATAGTTAGTAATGACGTAAAAGCTTCGATCGTCTTCCAGGACGACATTTCGTTAGCTTTTCTCGATCATCGGCCGCTGTTTCCAGGTCATTGTTTGCTTGTTCCTAAAACTCACATCGAAACATTGAGCGATTTGCCAACAGAGCTTGTAGGTCCGTTCTTTACCAATGCGCAGTTATTAGCGCGCGCTGTCGAGCTGGCGATGGAAGCGGAGGGTTCTTTTGTTGCCATGAACAATCGGGTCAGTCAGAGTGTTCCTCATCTGCATGTACATGTCGTGCCGCGTCGAAAGAAGGACGGTTTGAAAGGATTTTTCTGGCCGCGCAATAAATATGAAAGCCCCGCGCAGGTTGTTGAAGTTCAGAAGTCAATTAGAACGGCAATCGCCGCGATGCAAAACCATTCTGTATAGGAGAATCCGATGTTTAGGCGAAACTTGATTGTTTCAGTAATGCTGTTTTTGAGCGTGGTTACTAGTGGTTTGGCGCAACAGACAGCGCAAAAGCCTGTGGAAAAGCCCGTGGGAGACAAGGTCTCGCTGGCAGATCTTGCGTGGCTGACGGGCTGCTGGGAGGGACGTCAAGGGGAGTCGGTGATTGAAGAAGTTTGGTCAAAACCCGCTGGGGGTTCCATGCTTGGGTTCGGCCGGACCGTGAATGGCGGCCGAACCACCGCCTTTGAATTCATGCAGGTTCGGGAGGAAAACGGCAGTTTGACCTATATGCCCCAACCGCAAGGAGGAGCGCGTGTTTCCTTCCCGCTCAAAAATTCCGTTGGCGCAAAAATGATCTTCGAGAATAAAGAACACGATTTCCCGCAAAGAGTGATTTATGAGCGAGGAGGTCCGGAATTGCTTAATGCCGCCATCGAGGGAACCTACAAAGGAAAAGAAGAGCGCGAGGAATATCAAATGAAAAAAGTGCGCTGCGAACTCAAAGGTGATTAGAATTCGACTTTATCCACAGACTACGCAGAGTACATAGACCAAAAAACAGCCGTTAAAAGCAGACTGAGGCGGAAAAGCCCAGCGATGCTGTGTAAACGTCGTTTTCTCAGCTTCTCTTAATCCGTGTGTAATCTGCGTAATTCCGGATTAAAAACGCCGCGGGAAAAATCTTCAGCAACGAAAAAAAATAAAACACATAAAAAGTTGATCTAAAAATTCGATAAGCGTATAAACCTCCCTGTCGCGAGGGTCACGGCCTTCGAGACCGACACAGGGATCGGCAACCGATGTGGTGACACACGGAAGAGGGAATCAGCAACGGTCTGTTGATTCTATTGACGCCCTGAATCGAAGCCGAAAGGCTTTGCTAGGGAAGGCTGAGAGGTCTTCTCAAGCCATTCGGATAAAAACGAGTGGCACCCTTTGGACGGACCCGCCGAAGGGGGCGAATGGCTCGGCGCAAGCTGAGCCGACGTTCTCGGATCGTAACCGAAGGTGGAGGAAAAGCCACCACAAAAAAAACCTAACGGCACCGCATTCGCAAGAATGCGAGAATCGCGAAAGCGGTTCGCGTGCTGACCGAGGATTAGCTGACCGACAGTTATTCTTCGGGATACAAAACCGGCAGCCTAGTGTGTACATGCGAAGCTGCCATCCTTTTAAAAGCTTCGGCGATTATTAGGAAACGGATTGCGCTACTTTCGGCTTGCCGGAGGTGGCGTTTTCCGTTTTTGGAGTATCGAAGGAAAACGTATATCATCGCCGTACCCTGAATTATCAATTTGACGCCGCGCAGACTTTGCCGTCTCCCTCGGTTCTGCGCGTCCCAGCCCCAAAGGAGAAACTATGACTGAAGCGAGAATGCAAGAGACTCCCAACTATGCTCCCGGTACCTTTTGCTGGGTTGAATTGGGAACTAACGACAGCGAAGCGGCAAAGAGGTTTTATACTGAATTGTTTGGCTGGACTCCTGACGACCGGCCAGTAGGACCTGGGATGGTCTACACGATGTTGAATCTCGGCGGCAAAAATGCTGGCGCGCTTTACCAGTTGGACCCGGAAAGAATAGCTCAGGGTACCCCGCCACATTGGTTGTCATATGTACTGGTCACGAACGCCGATGAGAGCGCGGCAAAAGCGAAGGAGTTGGGCGCAACACTGCTGGCCGGGCCATTCGACGTCATGACCGTCGGGCGCATGGCCGTCGTTCAGGATCCCACGGGCGCTGTGTTCGCGCTGTGGCAACCGAAGGACCACCCGGGAGCCGGCGTGGTTAACGTGCCAAATTCCTTTTGCTGGAATGAACTCATGACAACGGATACGACAAAAGACGGAGATTTTTACTCCGGACTTTTCGGCTGGGGAAAAGACACCCAGAACTTTGGACCGCTGGAATACACGATGTTCCAGAACGGCGAGCGACCGGCGGGAGGGATGCTTAAGATAACTCCCGAAATGGGAAATATTCCGCCCAATTGGCTGGTCTATTTTGCGGTTGACGATTGTGACGCCAAAACTCAGAAAGCGACTGAACTTGGCGGCAGCGTAATGAAACCACCCGACGACATCCCGGGCATCGGTCGCTTTTCGATTCTGACGGACCCTCAGGGAGCTGCGTTTGCGCTTATCAAGTTAGAGAACCCTGAAGCGGCTGCGGAACGAAAAGCCTAATTGGAAGCAATTTGATTTGAGAACACGAGCGTTGTGAGCGGGATCGTCCTGCTCGCCGCGCTCGTTGTTCGATTAGCAGAGTGAGCCATCCGTAAAAATGAAATCACGCCTGGTTTGGCTTGTCTTGTGCTGCATCTGGGGCTCGACTTGGCTGTTCATCAAACTTGGACTTCAGGACCTGCCGCCGCTCACCTTCGCCGGAATCAGATTTGTAATTGCTGTCCTCATTCTTTTCGCGCTGATTTCTGCGCGAAAAGTACCGCTTCCGGTTAGAGCCAGAGACTGGATGTTCCTCGCGGTTACCGGGGTTTTGTCGTTCAGTCTCAATTACGGCCTGGTCTTTTGGGGAGAGCAATACATCTCATCCGGTCTCGCCGCGCTCTTGCAATCAACACTGCCGTTGTTCGGATTGATCATTGCTCATTTCTATTTGCCTGGCGAACGCATGACAGTGCAGAGGATAGCTGGCGTGGTGTTGGGTGTGTTTGGCGTAGCTGTGATCTTCTCCAATCAGTTACAAGTCTCCGGACCCAGAGCGCTTTGGGGGAGTGCCGCCCTGGTGCTCAGCGCCTTGTGTGCCGCGTATGCAAATGTGCTGGTGAAGACCTATGGTTTGAATTTGCAACCTTCGGTGCTTGCGGCTGGGCAGATGCTTTTCGGACTAATTCCCCTGTTGTTGATTGGAATCCCGCTGGAAGGAAACCCTCTTAACTATCATTGGACGCCGATCGCGGTGATCTCACTCTTCTACCTGGCCATCGTGGGCACGGTGATCGCTTTTCTTCTTTACTACTGGCTCATCCATAACATGGATGTCACTAAGACGATGTTGATAGCGCTGGTTACCCCCGTTACTGCGGTCATTCTCGGTATGCTGGTTCTCAAAGAAGAGATGCATTGGCGCACACTAATCGGTGGCGCAATGATTATCTCCGGACTTGCTTTCAATATTGCTCGAAGGGCTGGAAAGCCGGCGTCGAAACTAAGTCCAGGTCGTTGACATTCTAAACATCTCCTGGCTGCAGCAATTCCAGTTCAGCGATTTGCGCTGCCAGGTAAGTCTCAACAGCTTTTCTAACAAATTCAATTTCGTTTGCAGGATAGCAGTCTGGGAGTTTTCGTAGTTGATCGATCTGATCGGGCTTTAACCAGAAGCCGCCGATTTCTGGACCAAACAGGTTGGGCACTGCCAACTCCAGAGCCGTGCGATGAACGGCGCGAAGGTATTTGGCGGATTGAGATTCGATGTGAACGATGCAGTCAGTCAGTGCAAATGCACAAAGCCTTACATTTGATAAGTTGTTCTGAACATCGAAGTCTGTTGTATCAGTCATTGTCGTCGGCCGGGAATATCTCAGATTTACGATCTGAAATTTAAGAGCTCAGACGGGGGTTGCGTAGTCGCGAATGAGTCCGCGGACTACGCCCTGGATTTGAATGCGCTCCGGAGTCTTGATAAATATCGGCTTGAACTGTGGGTTCGCCGGCTCCAGACGAATGAAGTCCGGCTCACGATAAAACTTCTTCACCGTCGCATAATTTCCATCGATCAGCGCCACTACCATCTGGCCGTTCTCAGCGGTTTGCTGCGACGACACGATGATGATGTCGTTGTCCTGAATATTTTCATCAATCATCGAATCCCCGCGCACCCGCAGGGCAAACATGCGACCGCGGCCAATCATGTTTTTCGGAGCCGAGACAGTTTCGTGCGCGAGAATAGCTTCAATTGGTTGGCCTGCTGCCACCAGTCCCAGCAAAGGAATTTCAAATTCATCAACGCTTTCCTGCTTGTCGACTGTGACAAGTTCAATGCCGCGGCTGACGTTGGGAATCCGCTTGATCAGTCCCTCGCGTTCAAGGGCGGACAAAATACTATGCACACTTGCCGATGACGTCATCTGAAACTGTTTGCCGATTTCAGCTATGGTCGGAGGCTGGTTGTGGGTTTCCATGTAGCGGCTGATGAATTCATGCACTTGCCTTTGCCGTGCGGTTACGGGCATTTCAATTCCTCCACGAAAGGTCTTGATTCCAGCGGGATTGTTATGCTATTTTCGCCCTGTACCGAAAATATGCCGAATATTATCGAAGATAGTTCGTGGCGTCAAGTTCTTTGGAATGGTTATCTGTCACCGCTTTGGTTCATGTGGCTTCCCGCCCCCTCGTTGCTCAACGAAGCAGTTTAATGCGCAAAAGCTGCGACAAGTCGCAGCGAACCAAAGCGCTGACAGTTCAACGCACTCCAAATAAGCAGCGCGCTGCCAAAGTTATTTGATTATTCGCGCGAGCTTTTTGAGGTCGTCTACGAAGCGACGATGTTCAAGGCGGCGGGTTTCATCATCGGGAGCGCGGAGAATGGAAGAAGGATGGACAGTCGCCATTATGTAAGGCGCCAGAGTCGATTCAATGAACTCTCCGCGTTGCTTAGTCACGCGAAACTTTGGACCGAGCAGCGTCTGAGCAGCGGTAGCACCAAGAGCCACAATCACTTTCGGTTTGACGAGCGCGATCTCGGCATCGAGCCAGGGACGGCAAGCAGAAATTTCCTGAGCATTCGGTTTTTTATGAATGCGACGTTTGCCGCGCGGCTCCCACTTAAAATGTTTGACAACATTGGTAACGTAAGTTTGCGAGCGATCGATGCCGGCTTCGTCGAGGGCATTATCAAAAAGCCGGCCGGCGGGACCAACGAAAGGTTTGCCTGCGAGATCCTCTTCGTGGCCCGGTTGCTCGCCGATGAACAACACCGTCGCGCGCCGACGTCCTTCGCCGAAGACGGTCTGGGTGCCGAGTTTCCAAAGGTCACACGCTTTGCAATCGGCGGCGGCTTCGCGCAACGAGGGCAGGCTTAATTTGTCGGGAAAAAATTCTGCAGCTGAGCCTGGTGAAGTTTTGCGTGGCATACATCAGTTGTAAAGCAAACTGTTAGTTTGCGATCGTGGCAATGTGACCGTGCACATGTGGAATGTTTAGGGCGACGACGCAAACTAATAGTTTGCTTTACGGCAGAGTTATAAATCATGAGAGCTGCGTTTTCAAAAGCTGAACTCGAATCAGACATTGCATCGCGCTTTGGTTCTGCGTTTCAACCCCACGAAAAAAGGCTGGCGGAAACACTTTCCACCGGAATTCCGGAAGTCGACTCCTTTGCTCTGGGTGGCCTTCCTCGTGGCGCCCTCACGGAAGTCTTTGGACCAGCATCATCAGGACGAACGAGCTTTATGTTTTCTGCCCTGGCCCATGCCACGAACCACGAAGAAGTTTGCGCAGTGGTCGACACGAATAATTCGTTCGATCCTAAATCTGCAATCCGAGCTGGAATAAATTGTGAGCGGTTACTTTGGATTCGTTGCGGTCACAATCTCGAGCATGCATTTAAAGCGACCGATCTGCTGCTACAAGGCGGCGGTTTTGGCCTTGTGCTGCTTGATCTCGGCGACGTTCCCGCAAATTCCGCGAAACGTATAATTTCCTCCTGGTGGTATCGCTTTCGTCGCACGCTTGAACCCACGCCGACTGCGCTCGTTGTCATAGCAGAAGGAAGCTGTGTGCGCTCGTGTGCGACTTTGGCCTTAGAGTTAACAGCACAAACGCAACTTTGGTCTGCAAGCAAACAAATCGAGAGCAAGGTGAGTTATAACGTTTGCAGGAGTACTAATCGCTCACCCGCTTCCTATCCTTCTCTGGCAACGGTGCCTCCTCCAACAGGGATGAATGCACCAGGTGCGAATAGAAGTTCACTGCCTCACGCCACTCTTTTGAAGCGGTTGACGTTTCAAGTCCAATGTCATCGACCTCTTTATCTCAATCGGCAAGCGGGCGAGGTTGTGTGTAATGCAAATTGTTAGTTTGCGTATAGCTTTTAGGTCCAACGGACCGTGAGACCTAAGGGCATGCCGAAACTGAGTCAGTTAGTCCCACCCACCTTGACAATCTTCGTTGATTTTCGCTAATCTTCGCTCAACTCATTCAGTCGGAAAGCGTGATGTTTGCTTGTATTTATGCTCAGAAACTGCCGGCGGAGCTGTCTCTCGCTGACTTTGCCTATTCATTTTCACCTCTGGTGGAAGAGACTACGCGCGAAACAGCGGTGATTGACGTGGAAGGGTGCGCCTTGCGATTTGGTTCCCCGTATGAACTGGCGACGGAGATTGCGAGACAGGCGAAATTGAAAGCACCCAAAGGGTTGGGCTGTAGAGTCAACGTAGCTTTGGCCGCAAACCCTGACGCTGCCATACACGCGGCGAAATATCTAAAAGGCATCACCTTCATTTCTCCCGGCGAAGAACTAACCGCGCTTGGGAAATTGCCAATCGAAAAGCTTTTCAAGAGTCCGACGTCCAACGTCCAAGGTCCGTTAAAAACGAAGGCAGAAAAAAAAGAGGCAGACAAGATGTCTGCGCTCCCAGCAGGAGCGACGTTGGACGTTGGACGTTGGACATCGGACAAAAAAGAGGACGACGCGAAGTTAGAAGAAATCTTTGAGACACTTCGCCTCTGGGGTGTGCGCACTTTTAAAGAGTTTGCCGCACTGCCGGTGGCGGGAGTTTCCGAGCGACTGGGCCAGGTCGGCTTAAAGTTGCGAGAGCTGGCCAGCGGGAAATCTAATCGTCACTTAAAACTCAGGCCCGCGGCGCCGGAATTTAACAACACGATTGAGCTTGAGTATGCCATAGCCGAATTAGAGCCAATGGCATTCATCCTCGCGCGCCTACTCAATCAAATCTGCGCAAACCTGAATGCCTATGCGCTCGCCACGAATGCGTTACGGGTGGAAATGAAACTGGAAAATGGTGCGACGCATGAAATCAACCTCAACCTTCCTTACCCGTTGCGCGACCATAAAGTGTTTCTAAAACTTTTATTACTCGACACGGAAATGCGTCCACCGCCGGCAGCGGTTGTGCGAGTTTCGATAACCTGTGAACCGGTAAAGCCGCGCGTCTTGCAAACCGGCCTGTTCATGCCACTGGCGCCCGAACCGGAAAAGTTGGAACTAATGCTGGCGCGACTGGCAAAACTAGTGGGAGCGGAAAATATCGGTTCACCGGAAGTGCTCGACACGCATCGGCCGGATGCTTTTCGCGTAAAAAGATTTGAGTTGAAAGAGGGGAAGCGCAGAAAGGCAAACGGTAAACAGCAAACAGCAAACAGCCAGCAAGCGAACAGCAATCCGCAATCCGAAATCTGCAA
>DASZDU010000077.1:0-5887 GCA_035941655.1 Pyrinomonadaceae bacterium
CCACTTTGTACTTTTTTACAAAATGGAACCAATAACTTGCCGGGCACTATTGGGTTCATCAAGTTGCCGGAGCGGCAAATTTTGGTTCCAAGTGACAAAAGGGGTGTGACTTGAACCAATTCTTTGCCGCCGCTGGAACCAATTAGTTACCGCAAGCTCAATCAAAACCAAGAGACTTCGCATCCCAACCTTGTCTACGATTCGTGTTTTGGAACCATTAAATTGCCGAAAGTGCAAATTGGAAGCTAAGCCTTGCCGCGAGTAATAAGACACTTTGGGCATTAGACTTCTCGACTGATTCGCATGGCTACATAATGCGCCGGTGCCGTTAGCAGGTTGACCTCTTAGGAGTGGGGGTTTTGAGAAGACGCCTTTACTCTTGAGACTGAATTGCTGCCGCTATTGGCGACCAAGATGCGAGCGCCGTCAACTTCGTCACACTGCCGGTATTGCTTGGTCTGTAGACTGAGTATGAAAACCTGCAAGAGTGGGAATCACTTGACGTTTTAGGACCGGTCGTTTTCCAACGGGTCTCAGCAGTCGGTGCATAGACAGCCCACGATCTCAATGTGGTCGATAAAACTTATACACCACAAAATAAAAGACGAAATAGTTTGTTACAAAGCCCAGGAGTGCGAGCGCTGCGGCGAGACGAATGTGGATAAATTGAACCTTACCAAAGATCCACAACATGAACGCGCTCAGCACCGCTATGGGACTGATGAATATACAAATGAATGAAGAGAAGAGCACAAGATTCATAACCCCTGGGGAATTAATCAACAACGCCAGAGCAAGAAGGGTTAGCGGAGTGAAGAGAGCCAATGCGGTTGGAATCCAAAAACGTCTGGCGTAGCGATCCGACAAATGATTAGATTCTTTTGCCATTCTTGTCCGTGTTCCCCTGTGTCCTGCCTGTCTCCGTGATAGTAGGTCTCCTAAGCAAAAGATCACCACACAGGACAGAGGAAGCACAGAGAAATCAGTAGCAAGGCAAGTCGTGGGGGACCGGCAGCCACCTGCACGACTCCCTTAATTAAGGCCGCCGCCTGCCCTCGATCACTCTGGCAAGATTCAAGGAACCCAACACAAAACGATCACCGCACTTCCGCGGTTTCGATTTCGGAATGCCAGTAACGGCTTGTCTCGTGATGCCTTGATGGTGGCATGAAAAAGTAAGTTAAAACAACTCGCTGTGACTTGAACCAATTACTTGCCGCGATTGGAAGCAATTACTTGCCGCAAGTTCAATCAAAACCGAGAGATTTCGCATCTCCACCCTGTCTACGATTCGTGTTTTGGAACCATTAAATTGCCGAAAGTGCAAATTGGAACTTAAGCCTTGCCGGAAATTCAAAGTTGATTTGAATCGAGTACAGTTCTTTCTATTTCCACAAGACATTCAAGACGAATTGAACTCCTAGCCTCCGCATTGCGAATTAGACGCGCGGCAAAAACGTAATTTATTGCCTTTTCGAAGTTGCAGCCACCGAAGAAAATCAACGGTTTTTATTATTTCCTATTCCTTACCGTCGCATATACGGCGTGTGCTGCTTTTTGTGTCCCAAATTGGCCACTTGGAAAATTGTCTCTGAGGTGATTTGTCACGCATCCAAGGTGAGCCACCCGAAACCGCGCCTTGCCACTGTATTTGCTCATATGCTTCCATTATGAAATCAAGCGGATAATTTTCGATCATCGATGCACGCCACTCACCGTGCTGAATTATAAATAAGCGTCAACACTCTCGAAGCCTTTATGACGCAAGGCCGTTTTTATCTCACCTTGACAACGACCTTGCCTTTTGCACGTCCCGTTTCGACATAAGCCATAGCATCTTTGGTCGATTCGAATGGAAAGACCCGATCCACTACTGGGCGTATGATCCCGGAATCGATGAGAGAAGCGATCTCGCGTAATTGATCTCCACTTGCTCTCATAAAAAGAAATAAATAGCTTACGTGATGACGTTTTGCTTTTTTTCTGATTCGATAGCTCAGAAGGCGCATTACCAGTCTCAAGACGCAAGACAACCCAATGTCTCTCGCAAAATCCGGATCAGGCGGACCTGTGATCCCGATGAGCTTCCCACCAGGTTTTAGCACTCGCAGAGATTTTTGTTGCGTTTCTCCGCCAAGAGTATCCAATACCACATCGTAGTCATGGAGAATTTTTTCGAAGTCCTCTTTCTTGTAATCGATGACGATATCTGCACCGAGCCCCTTCACCAAATCGAAATTAGCAGCGCTCGTCGTCGTAGCTACGGTCGCACCGACATGCTTCGCAAGCTGAATGGCAAATGTTCCGACACCGCCGGAGCCAGCGTGGATGAGAACCTTCTGGCCCCTCTTCAGGTTCGCTTTTTCGATCAGCGCCTGCCAGGCGGTCAAGCCGACCAGAGGAACGGAGGCCGCTTCTTCCATGGTTAGATCCTTCGGCTTGATCGCCACGTCATCTTCATTCATCGAAATGAATTCCGCAAAAGCACCGATCCGACCTTTATCCGGCCGCGCATAGACCTCGTCGCCGTGCTTGAACCGCCGCACGCGAGACCCGATCCCGACTACGACCCCGGCCACGTCATTGCCCAAAATGAGCGGTAAGCTATAAGGCAAAATGAGTTTGAACTCTCCATCTTTGATCTTGTTATCCAGAACGTTTATACCGGCGGCGTGGACTTGGACCAATACATCATTCTCCAGCAGCCTCGGCTCTGGCATTTCGCCAATTCGCCCGCCATCCTTGCTTCCGTAACGATCTATGATAAATGCTTTCATAATTCCTTTATGATTCGAGAAACTCGAGAGCCTTTTTGACAAAAGCTTCGTGATACTGAAATATGCCGCCGTGTCCGGCGTCAGGATAGAGAACTAGTTCCGCATTCGGCAGACGTCGCGCCAAGTCGACAGAATTACTGCTCGGTACCATCTTGTCGCTCTCACCGTTTGCTACCAAAACCGGTTGTTGAATGAGCGACAGATCGTCAGCCTCTTGGATTCCCCAAGCATGGATAGCTTTCAGTTGGGAAATAAAAGCCGTGATCGAAACCGTCTTGTCGCGGTTTTCGGTGCGCTCTTTCAGCCGTTTCAGAAATTCGCTTGCAGACCTGCGGCCATTCGCGGTTGTTGTGAAGAACAGATAATATTCCGGATGCTTGAACGTCAGCGCGCCCTTGATCATGTCTTTGATGGTCACTGAGGTCACCTTGTCGATGCCCGGACCCCCGGCAGGTCCTGTGCCCGCGAGGATAATCTTGCGAACGAGCTGCGGTTCTTCCTGCGCGATCACCTGCGAGATGAAACCGCCAAGCGAGAAGCCAAGCAGGTCGACACTTTCGAGGCCCAAAGCTCGGATAAAGGCCACAGCGTCCCGCGCCATCGCGGCCACCGAGCCCGGTGTCGAGCCTTCCGATGCGCCGATTCCCCGGTTGTCGAAGACGATAACTCGGTGTTTCGAAGCAATGCCATCGACGACCCGGGGATCCCACCTGTCCAATTCCGCGGCTAAGTGATTTAGGAAGATCACCGGTACTCCAGTGTCCGGTCCGAGCTGTCGGTAGGCAAATTTCACTCCGTCAACATCAACCGCGTTGGTCTTTGCTTGCTTGAATGTAGTGCTCGAACGGAACTGAGACCCCTGATATGTCTTCATCTGAGTTTTCATAATGCCTCTCTCAAATTCACGTTAAACGACCTTCTCTTTCAGAACCGTGGTCGACGGTAGCGCCGTCGGCGCGTCGAGTCGCAAGTTCTTTCGAATCACGGAGTCCACCACAACAGCGGGCGTAAATCTGCGAAGCAATCGCATGCTCGCGACGCGACCGACTGGGTATCGGAGCTTCGGGCGAGGCGCTTCTGCCGCTTTCAGCACAACATCGGCCACGGCGTTCGGAAGATCCCCATCGGCAAGCAATTCCTGCCACCTCTTGGCCAAGGCCGCCCGCACCTCTTGATACTCATCGAGCTTCGAGTCGGGTTCAAGCAGGTGCGCGTCGAATTGCGTCTTCGTAATACCCGGCTCGACGACCACGACCCGAACGCCCCGCGTGCGCAACTCGTGGTCAAGTGATTCCGAATAACCTTCGATCGCATGCTTCGTCGCGGCATAAACCGACATGTACGGCATGGGCAGGAAACCAAGCAAGGAGCCGATATTGATGATGCGGCCGCCCCCTTGGCGCCGCATGTGGGGGACCACGGCGCGCGTCATCCGCACGGTCCCAAAGAAGTTTGTGTCAAAGATCGACCGCGCCTGTTCAATCGAACTCTCTTCGTCTCCCGCAAGGGCGACGCTGAAGCCGGCGTTGTTCACCAGCAGGTCGATCCGACTTTCCAATCGCATCACCTCGTTTACAGCCGCTTCGACGGATTCATCGCTGGTCACGTCGAGAGTTAGCATCGCGAACGATCGCTGACCCGCCTGGGCCCCACGTCTGCTGGTGCCGTAGACCTTGTAGCCAGCCAGCGCCAGCCGCTCCGCCGTGGCTTGGCCGATGCCTGACGATGCACCCGTAACGAGTGCGATCTGTCTTTTGAGTTTAGCCATGTGTTTCTCCTGAAGAGGCGGGACGGCAGCGCACGATCAGATTGCCCAAAGACACCTGCACGGGTTCGTTGTTCTGATTCAGCGTCGTGGCCCTTACCTTGATGACTCCCTGGTCGGGACGAGACTTCGAGGTTCGTATCTCGAGCACTTCGCTTTCGACTCGAAGCTCATCCCCTGCCCGAACCGGTCGTGGCCAGCGCAATTCGTCAAAGCCGGCGCCGACGATGCCGCCAGCGGGTTTGAGATCGCCGTCGACCAAGAGTCGCATCGTGATCGCGGCGGTGTGCCAACCGCTCGCGGCGAGACCTCGAAATATCGACTCGGTGGCGGCCCTTTCGTCGAGATGAAACGGTTGCGGATCGAATTCGGCGGCAAAGCTCTTGATGCGGTCTTCATCGATGCGCATGCGACCCGACCCAAAGGTTTGTCCCGGTTCAAAATCTTCCAAGTATCGCTCGGTCATATGGGATATCTCCTCTGGCTCCCGTTTGAAGCGGTCAGCGGTAACAGCGCAATGCGCGCAGATACATGACGGTCGTCATGATTGCATTATATGACGAGCATCATATATAATGTCAAGCAACGCAACGACACGAAGGAGATCGGTATGAAAGTAAGCAGGGAACAGGCCGCCCAGAACCGCGAACGGATACTCGACACTGCAGCCCAGCTATTCCGTGAGCGCGGCTTCGAAGGGATTGGCGTCGCAGATCTTATGAAGGAGGCGGGGCTCACTCACGGCGGTTTCTACGGACACTTCTCCTCGAAGGAGGATCTGATCGCGCAGGCGTCTGCCCGCGCGCTCAAGCGATCGCTGGCTCTCTGGGGCAAGCTCGCGGAGCGTACGCCTGATGATCCGCTGGCTGCAATCGCTAGCCTCTATTTGACCAAAAGACATCGCGACGATCCGGGCGCGGGTTGTGTTCTGGCCGCGCTCGGACCAGACGTGTCGCGACAGGGCCCGGCCGTGCGGCGTACCGTCACCGACTATGTGCGTTCCGCTTGCGAGCTACTGGCGAAGCTGGTTCCGGGCAAATCGAAAGCGGCAAGAAGACAGAAGGCCATCAGCACGTACGCAACGTTGGTCGGCGCAATGGTCATCGCGCGCGCGGTCGATGATCGTGCGCTTTCGCAAGAAATCCTGGACGCCGGCCTGGCGTCTCTTAAAGCCTGATGGATGGGGACCGGATTGCCTGCGGCGGAAACGGCCCGCGTCACGACGCTGCCGGCTCCGATTACCGCTCGCGAGCCGATCCGTACGCCGGCGAGGACAGTCGCAGCACCGCCCACCCACACGTCTGACCCGATGTCGATCGGCTTCCCCGAACTCTTCTCGGCGCCG
>DASZDU010000078.1:0-11645 GCA_035941655.1 Pyrinomonadaceae bacterium
GGCGCTGATAAACCTCGATATGACGCCCGAGTATTGCGAACTTGGATCCTGACGTGGCCCGAACACATTGAAATACCTTAGTGACACTGTTTCCAGACCGTATACTCGCGTAAAAACCTGGCAATATTGCTCGCCTACCAATTTGGCGACTGCATATGGCGAAAGCGGTTCCGGCAGCATAGTCTCAACTTTGGGAAGCGTCGGCTGGTCGCCGTAGGCGGAACTCGATGCGGCGTAAACCACACGCCTGACATTTTTGTCTCGTGAAGCCAGCAAAAGCGAGAAGGTTGATTCGACGCTCGCAACATGAGTCTGTCGGGGGTTTTCAACCGAGCGCGGGACTGAAGGAATGGCAGCTTCATGAAAAACCAGTTCCACATCCTCGAGAGCCTTCCGCAATGCTTTCTCGTCAGCGAGGCTGCCGTGAATAAAATCGAAGTCTGCCTTTATCTCGTCCAGGTTCTCGCGATAACCAGTCGACAAGTCATCAATGATGCGTAACCGCGCGCCCGAGGCTGCCAGAGCCGAAGCGATATGTGAACCGATGAACCCGGCTCCCCCAGTCACCAATGCAATTCCGCTCAGAGGCATAAAAGAATGTGGATCCGTTTTCGCTCAACTCGAGAGCAAAAGATAGAAGTCAGGGCGGCAACTATTGCCGGCCCACGGCTACATACTCGAAGCCAAGTTCTCGCATATCCGCAGGGTCATAAATGTTACGCAAGTCGGCGATTCTTGGAGCTCTCATAAGGTCCCTGATACGAGCCATATCAAGAGCTCGGAACTGGTTCCACTCCGTAACAAAAACCAGAGCGTCGGCACCTGTCACCGCCTCATACTCGTCGTCCGCATAACTAACCTGGGTCAGCACCTTAGCAGCCTCACGCATAGCCACTGGATCGTAAGCTCGCACAACTGCGCCACGTTCCAACAAGCCCTGAACGATATCAATCGCCGGCGCTTCGCGCATGTCATCTGTTTCCGGCTTAAAAGCCAAGCCCAAAATGGCGATGGTCTTTCCCCGAAGCTCCCCGACCAGCTTCTCTATTTTCGGCACCATCGCTAAGCGCTGCCGACGATTCACTTCAATCACAGCCTCGACAATCGTCGACTCGCTTCCAAACTCACGAGCTACGGAGGCGAGAGCCCGAGTGTCTTTGGGAAAACAGGATCCGCCGAAGCCCGGACCGGGGTGGAGAAACTTACTGCCGATGCGTCGATCCATTCCAATTGCTCGGGCCACATCGTGCACGTCACAACCAATGTTTTCGCACAGATTCGCAATTTCGTTGATAAAAGATATTTTCGTCGCGAGAAACGCATTGGCCGCGTACTTAGTAAGTTCCGCCGCCTCAAGCGAGGTCACAACGAAGGGTGCTTCGATTAGGTAGAGAGGGCGGTAAAGGTCTCGCATTATCGCCACTGCTTCTTCATCGCGGCTGCCAATAACCACGCGGTCAGGTCGCATAAAATCGTTGATTGCCGCGCCTTCACGCAGGAACTCTGGATTAGACACGACTCCGAAATTCACGCGAGCGTTCAAATGTTGCCGGATCAACTTCCGTAAATGCTCGCCGGTACCAATCGGGACAGTAGACTTGGTTACGATCACCTTGTAACCGTTCATGTGTTCAGCTATCGAGCGAGCAGCGGTTTCTACGAAGGTAAGGTCAGGTGCACCATCGCTCTTGGGCGGCGTACCGACGGCCAAAAAAATAACCAGCGCCTGCTCAACGGCCTGCTTCAGATCGGTGGTAAAGCGCAGCCGTCCGGACTGCATATTCTTGACAACCAACTGTTCCAGGCCGGGTTCATAAATTGGCATCTCGCCCGCAGTGAGGCGAGCGATCTTTTCAGAATCGATGTCCACACAAGTGACATCGACTCCGAATTCCGCAAAACAGGCACCTGTAACTAAGCCCACGTAACCAGTGCCGATCACCGCAATGTGCATTAGGGATTACCTTCGGAACCAAAGGAGAGACGCGCTCGTATGTGCAAAACCTTGCGGGTCAAACGCGACAGATTGTCACGTGACCCGCAAGGTTTTTGCGTAATTGACCACTGCGCTAAAAGCAGCGCGGCAGTATTTGTTCGACACAGCAAGCGACGGTTACTTCGAAGGGCTGATAACTATTGCATTACCACCGAAGTTGAGGTCATTGTTGTGCATGGCCGCATAGATGATCGCCGCGGTCGCGCCAGCACCAAGCAAAATCAGGGCAGCCAATTCGCCACCACTCATTTTGTCGTCGTCGTCGCCTGGATCGTCTTTCGGGTTCGCTGTTCCAGCCGTGGCACTCTCGCCGGCGGCAAGCAGCTTACTTGTGCTGCCAACATTGAATTGCGCCACGCCCGAATGGGTGGTTATCGAAGTAATGCCCTTGACCACATTAACGGTAAACGAAGTAGCCTGGCTTCCATCCACAACCACGATTCCATCTTTTGTGGTGAAGTTGACAGCCGTTCCAGCCAGCGTTGAAACGTGGGCAGTACCGTTGTCGAGCAATCCGTTGATGCTCTTTTCTGTAAAGCTCAACTTCAAGTTCGAGCTGGGTAGCAATTGCAGTCGACCCAGCTTGCTGAGATTCACAGTCGCGACGCTCTGGTCAGCGGTATTGATTACGCTATCCGAAAACAGTGTGCCGCCAGAAATTGCTGTTTCGCCGTTTACTGTTACCTGGCCGGCGATGGACAACTCGCCCGACGGGGCCTTTGCTGCGGGCGACGCTAAAACCACCATCGAGTAAACACTCAAAATGGCCATTGCCACCAAGGCCGCTACTGGTTTGCGGCTCCAAGTTTTGCTAATCATTAACTTTCCTCCCGTATTTGTGAACAAATTCTTAATTGCGTGCCGCGACGGCCAAAATGTGAAGCGCACTGCCGTTCGCCTCTTAACCCGAAATGCGATGTCCAAAAGCCTGAGTGCCGTCAGCAAAGCCTAAAACACGCGGCAGTTATTACATGAATGAAGGTGCTCTGTCAACAGACTTTTGCCCAACTTTGGCACAAAACTGTGCTTTTTTCCCTTGGCGCTGAATTTACCATACGGACCAGTGGCAGTCCAGACTTTTCTGGCTCCGGCAAAGCTGCTTCAGCCCTTTCACGATTGAGGGGGTGAAGGGCCTAAGGATAGGGTAGCGCGCACGCCGCCGGGTGGGCCAGCTGACGCGAGAGGAGATCCAAGTTAGCAGTCGGTCAGGGCACAGATACGCGTCGAGCACGGCTCGTGACTTTTGTTCCGGGCACTCGGTTTGACACAGCTGAACCTGCCGCGTTTTCAGAAAGATTTACGCTGTGCATAAGCTCGGCCTGCTCGTACGGGTCAAGGCGGGCGAATACATAGAAAACGTCTCCGCTACGGACCATTCCCATGTATCTAAAGTTAGTCTGTACAACCTCGCCGACTTTGAGCGATTGGAAGCGCGGCGGACGATCAAACAGTACTCCCAATTCATCTCCAGCCACCGCTTCCAGCTCAGGGAGATAATCGTTTTGCGTCTCGAGCGCAATCTGAATTGCCATCTGCCTCAACGCCCGGATGCGGTTGGAGTTGCGTCGATAATAGGCGGTGTTCACTTCGTGACGACTGGCACGATCATCAACTACCTCCTGCTCGTTGCGCAGATATCCCAGGTAGGCGCGCACGACCGGCCCAAACTGATCTTCCCCCTTTGAAGTTTGGCCGAAAGTAGAGAATGCTGCCGATAGGATTAGCGATCCGATAACCGCTAAACGGATGAAACGGGTATCGCTCATGGGTTTGGTCCCTCTAGCTTGAGTTGAAAAGACGGAAGCTGACGTATGGGCCGTGTCGGATTGTATCAAGCCGCCAGTTAGAGTCCGTTGCACCGTCATTTCAGCAATGTTACATTGATCTTTAATTTCACGTAAGTCACCTGCGTCGAGGCTCCCTGGTTAATAATAATGACCGGCTCTCCTGATAACAAAAAGGTCGCGCTGGGAATCAGTGGCGGCATCGCAGCCTACAAGGCGGCTGAGGTGTTGCGCGGGCTGCAGCGCGCGGGCTGCACAGTCAGGGTCGGCATGACTAAGCGGGCCTGCGAATTTGTACAACCCCTGACGTTCCGTGCGCTTTCAGGTTCTCATGTCATAGTTGATGACTACGCGGCTGATAACCCTGACCCCATTGCCCACATTACGTTTTCTCAAACGGTTGACCTGTTTCTGATCGCGCCAGCAACGGCAAACATAATTGGCAAGCTGGCGAATGGCATTGCCGACGATTTCCTAACTTCGACCTACCTTGCCTCCACGGCTCCAGTGTTAATCGCGCCCGCTATGAACACCTCAATGTGGCATCATCCTGCTACGCAGCGAAACCTGCAGCAACTTCGATCAGATGGTGTTTTTATTATCGAGCCCGACGAAGGCGAAATGGCGTGCGGCACGATCGGACCAGGACGGCTCAGCGAGCCGGAAAGAATTGTGGCCGCCGCGTTAGATATCCTGCGAAAATCCGGCATTGAAACTACCCGAGATTTAGCTGGGGAACAGGTGCTAATTACGGTGGGGGCAACACGCGAGGCAATCGACCCAGTTCGCTTCATTTCAAATAATTCGTCAGGTCGCATGGGCTTCGCCTTAGCGGAAGCGGCAAGGACTCGCGGGGCCCGAGTCACCGTCGTTGCCGGCGCCACCACAGCTCCATCACCAGCAAACGTCGCGCTCATTCGTGTTGGCTCGGCTGAGGAAATGCACCAGGCGGTCATGCAGTCTCTTGACGACACATCAGTCTTCATCGGCACGGCGGCAGTTGCCGACTACCGGCCTGTCAATCGTTCGCCGCGCAAGATCAAGAAGACCCTGAGTTCACTATCGTTGGACCTTGAACGAACGCCAGACATTCTTCGCGCCGTCGCTGAGGTGAAGCATCAGGGTCTCCTGGTCATCGGGTTCGCGGCGGAGACCGAAGACGTTCTGGCAAATGCGCAGAAGAAATTCACTGTCAAGAACCTTGATGCGATTGTCGCAAACGATATTACCCAGGAAGGCGCCGGGTTCGACTCACTGACAAACGAGGTGACCATCATTAGTCGCGAACGGACGTCGCCGGTTCATGTGCCGCTGATGTCAAAAATTGAACTCGCGAATATCATTCTGGATGAAGTCGTAAGGCTTCGTGCGCTCGGAGACTCTCAGCCGGTTATGCAAGCGTCGGGTAAGGCCTAGAATCGTTGCCGCCGATAATTCTTTCTGCGACCGACAATCAACATGCAAAGTGAAGCGGACATCGCCGAGTTCCTTTCGCTCCTGAATGATGCCCGGGAACACGTGAGTTACTTCAAGGAACTCGGTGTTGAGGGCGCTGCCAGTCTTCCTCTAAGCCAGTCGTCGACGCCCCAATCGCCGCCGTTTTCGAAAAGCGAAACACTCACGACGACTGTCGTCAATATTTCTCCTGAACCAGCGGTCCCCTCTTCGTCCTCGGCGGGGCTATTCGACGATTTCAGTCCCCCACCAATCAGGATCCAGAAATCTTCAGAAACTTTCGAAGAAATTTGGGCCGACATCGGAAACTGTACTCGCTGCCCTCTTTTTGAACGCCGAACCCACATTGTCCACACCGATGGCAATCGTAATGCGCGCCTGATGTTCGTCGGCGAAGCGCCTGGGGCCGACGAGGACGCGCAGGCCCGGCCGTTTGTCGGACGCGCTGGACAACTACTGACGAAAATTATCGAGGCGATTGGTTTCAAACGCGAAGAAGTTTTGATTGGAAATGTTAATCGCTGCCGGCCGCCCGGCAATCGACCACCAACCCCCGAAGAAGCATTGATGTGCAAGCCATTCCTGCTGCGCGAAATTGCCGCGGTCCAGCCTGAAGTGATCGTCGTACTAGGGAACACTGCCATGAGAAATCTTTTGGACATTAAGCAAGGAATAACGAAAGTGCGCGGTCAGTTTCAGGACTACCACGGCGTCAAAGTGATGCCGACTTTTCACCCGGCTTACTTGCTTCGCGATCCTTCCAAGAAGAAAGAAACGTGGGAAGATCTGAAGAAGGTGCGAGACTACCTCGACGTTGCAAGAAAATAGGAAAGTCGAAACGATGGCGCTTTAACCTTCTGACTTTTGCAAATCCAGCTTTCGCGCTACCTTCTCATCGTGGAACACCGCTTCGAATCTTCCCGTAAGGATTCGTCAAATAATAAACGGATCGCACCGCTGCAACCGAAGGAGCCGGCTGAGCCTCAGTATGCCGAGGTAGCTGTTCCGCTTCACGTTTCCACCACCTTTATATATCGGCTTCCAGTATCCTTGCGGGCCGTAGCTCAAACCGGCTCGCGGATCGTTGTCCCGCTCGGGCCAAAAATGGTCACCGGTTACATCGTTGGTTTACTTCACGAACTAAGGCACGGCACCAGCCTGCAGGAATCAACGATCAAAGAGGCGACGGAAATTCTGGATGTTGTTCCTCTCGTTACCCCAGAACTTCTGCAACTGACACGCTGGGTCGCCGATTATTATCTAGGCGCCTGGGGTGAAGTGATTAAGGCGGCACTGCCGCCCGGCATTAGCCCCACAATCGATCAGTTTCTCGCGATCACGGCAAGCGGCCTGGCGGAGGTTGAGAAGATTTCTGTCGACGACACCCTCACGAGTAAGCAGCGAGTGCTTCAACTTCTCGCTAACTCGGAAGAGACAAGCCTTGCAGAGATTTCGAAACAACTCGCCTCACAGACGCCCAGTTTGGCCCGCGAACTCGAAAGCGAAGGTCTGATTGAAATCCGCCAAAGGCCGGGTACCGAGTTTGTAAAAGCGAAATACCAACGTCGCGTTCGCTTGGTCACACCGAAAGAGAAGCTAAGCGAAGCCGATAGCGGTAAATTTAGCGAGGCTCAGTTAAGGATTATTGAAACTTTGAGTCGTCACGAGTCGCTTGCTTTTGCTGAGTTGCTGGCGACAGCGAAGGTTGGTTCTTCCTCGGTCGCTACTCTGCAGAAGCGACAGATTGTAGAGATCTTCGAGCAGAGACTGCGCCGCGATCCGCTTGGTGACACCACCTTCGAAGCGCACCACGATTACGATTTAAGCGTGGACCAGCAACGAGTACTGGCAGAACTCGAACAACCCCTGCGCACTCGTGAGTATGCCGCCTTTCTGCTACATGGGGTGACCGGAAGCGGCAAAACAGAAGTCTACATCCGCGCAATGCGAGTGACACTCAGCGTTGGCAGATCGGCTCTAATGCTGGTTCCCGAGATTGCGCTTACGCCCGTTTTCTCGCGACGCTTGCGAATGCATTTTGGAGATCGAGTGGCAATTTTTCATTCTTCCCTGTCGCGTGGTGAACGCTTTGACGAATGGACCCGCGTCAGAAACGGGGAGGCCCCGATAGTTATTGGCACCCGTTCGGCCGTGTTTGCACCCATCAAAGATCTCGGGCTTGTAATCGTGGATGAAGAGCATGAATCGACCTATCGACAACAGGATTCACCTCATTACAATGGGCGCGACACCGCAATCGTCCGCGCCCAGAAAGAGGCAGCCGTCGTAATCCTGGGATCAGCGACGCCCTCGCTCGAATCGTTTCACAATGCCAACACAGGCAAGTACCGATACCTGCGGCTTCCTAACCGGCTGGGCAATCGGCCAATGGCGGTTGCCGAAATTGTGGACATGCGCGAGGTGTTCAAGCGTCATCAAAAACCAAAGGTATTTTCAGACGAACTGCTTGCCGCGATCGCGGACACGCATCAAAAACGGGAGCAGTCGATCATTCTCCTCAACCGCCGCGGCTATTCCAGTTTCGTTCTATGCCGCTCATGTGGCGAAAGCATCCAGTGTCCGAATTGCGATGTAACCCTGACCTATCACCGCGCCGAAAGAGTGATCATCTGTCACTACTGCAACCATCGCGAGAAGGCTCCGCAAAAGTGTCCGAACTGCGAGGGGAAATATATTTACTACGTCGGCGAGGGCACGCAGCAAATTGAGGAACAACTTAAAACACTTTTCCCGGCCGTCAGTATCGCGCGCGTTGATCGAGACACTGCGTCGCGCCGTGGCGAGTTTGAGAAGACCCTGAGAAGTTTCGGCGAGGGAACGATCGACATGTTAGTGGGCACGCAAATCCTCGCAAAAGGACATGATTTTCCAAACGTTACTCTCGTCGGTGTCGTCTCGGTGGATGCGGGCATGGCGCTGCCGGATTTTCGCGCGGCCGAAAGGACCTTCCAATTGCTGACGCAGGTTGCTGGGCGCGCGGGGCGCGGCGACCGCGCGGGCAAAGTTTTGATCCAGACGTATCACCCATATCATTATGCCCTCCGGCACGCGAGCGCACAGGATTACGACGGTTTTTACCAGGAAGAGATTCGTCATCGGCAGAACCACACCTATCCGCCGTTTGTCGCGTTGGCATCGCTGTTGGTTCACGGCAGTGATCTTGCTCGTGTCAAATCGGAAGCGTTGGAACTGCGGAAGGAATTAGATCGCGCTAACACGGAACGTGCGGCGCGAATACTTGGCCCCGCACCGGCGCCGCTCGCCAGACTGAAAGGCGAATATCGCGTGCAATTGATAATCAAGTGTCGCAACCGGCGGGAGCTGCGTAGATTGATAGACGACGCACTTAAGGCGCTGGGCGAAAGAAAAATCAATCTGCGATCGATAAACGTCGAGATCGATCCGGTGTCGATAATGTAGTGAACTAATTTTGGAGTGCGCTGACCTGTCAGCGCCTTAGTTTTATGCGACCCGTCGCAGCTGTCGCAGGTTGAAATTCGCTGCCCGAAGCGGCGTCAAGCCGCCGCTGACCAAAGCGCTGACAGGTCAGCGCACTTCAAAATCAGACTACTTGCGCTACACTTTGATCATGAAGCTTTCCGAACTAGCTGCTTTAACGTCTGCTCGCGTGGATGACAATTCCGCCGATCTTGAAATCACCGGCGCTGCAGGGCTGGATGACGCGAGCACCGGCGACATCTCATTTCTCGCCAATCCGCGCTACACCCCAAAAGTGAACACAACACAGGCGTCAGCAATATATCTCGCGGAAGGTGCTCCGATTGATCGAAAAATTCCCATCTTGCGCGCAGAGAATCCTTATCTTGCTTATACCCGCGCCTTACGTTTGTTTCATCCGGAGCCCGAATTCTCTTCATTCATTCATGAGTCGGCTGTAATCGATCCCGCGGCTGAAGTGGCGGCTAAGGTTGCGATCGGCGCGGGCGTCGTGGTTGGTCCAGGAAGCCGAATTGCTGAAGGCGTACGTATTTATCCAAATGTGACGATTTATGAAAACGTGACTATTGGCCGAGACTCAATCATTCACTCCGGAGCAGTCATTCGTGAAAGGTCGCAACTCGGTGAACGAGTCATCATTCACAACAACGTCGTGGTCGGCTGCGATGGTTTTGGTTACGCCAAGGACGAAAAGAAAAGCTGGTTAAAGATTCCGCAAACAGGCAATGTGGTGATTGAAGACGACGTTGAGATCGGCGCCGGCACCACCATAGATCGCGCGTCTGTTGGCGAGTCTCGCATTCGGCGAGGCACCAAGATAGATAACCTGGTACAGATCGGACACTCCTGCACAGTCGGCGAAGACACCTTGCTTTGCGCTCAGGTCGGACTCGCCGGCAGCTCCCATATCGGCAGCCGCGTAATCCTTGCCGGTCAAGCGGGGGTTGCCGGACACCTGACCATCGGTGACGACGTGGTATTGACAGCCAAGAGCGCGACCAGTCACGACGTGGCGGCGGGAAAAGTTATTTCAGGCATACCGGCTTTCGACAATCGTGAGTGGCTGAGATCGACGGCAGCGTTTAGACGATTGGGAGAAATGCAGCGCAGGATTCGAGAGCTGGAGAAGAAGCTGGAAGCACTTATCGCAACAAATGAGAGCGAGTCTCCTTAAGGGATCATTAACCCGAGTCCTCCGCTTACGTAATCGCGCCGCCGTCAACAATGACCACTTCACCATTCATGAAGCTGTTCCGATCGCTCACCATGAAGGCCGCATACTCCGCGAGTTCCTCCGGACGACCGAGCCTTCCCGCCGACGCCCAGAAATGGTGCATCTGTAACAAACGCTCCGGCAGCGCCTGGGCTAACTCAGTATCAAAAATTCCGGCAGCTATCGCATTCACCTTAACGCCAAACGTACCGGCCTCGCGCGATAGACATTTCGTAAATCCGATCATCGCCGCTTTTGAAGTGGCATAGTGAACCGCAGTCGGCAGCGCTCGCATGGCCCCTATCGAGGTGATGTTGAGGATGCTTCCCTTTCGCTGCCGAATCATTTGTTTGTAGATTGGTTTAGTTACCGCAAACAGGCTGCCAACGTTTGTATTAATTACTTCATCCCAGGCGCGGTCAGTTGTAGTAGCGAAATTATCGCCGCGGTTGATCGCCGCGTTGTTGACCAGAATATCTATGCCGCCCCACTTCTCGACGACCTCACGAGTTATCTTCTTCATCCCCAGCCGATCTGTAACCGAGACCTTGAAGCTGAGTGCGCGTCTTTGGTGAGCCTCGACTAGTGCCACAGTCGCCGCAGCGAGATCATCTCGAGAGTTGTAGTTGAAGGCAATGTCGGCGCCCTCGCGCGCAAGGATGTCGCAAAGGGCGGCGCCAATGCCTCGCGTGCCCCCAGTTATGAAAGCGCGTTTACCTTCGAGCAATAGGCCCACGTTTGATTTGTCTCCTAAAAAGCCCGCTGCAAAGAACGCAAGCGGGCGGAACTCGACCCTGAGTCTCAGATCTCAAATCTTAGATCTCAAATACACATTCGTAACCTTGGTTGAGATCAGAAGTCTTTCAAACCTGCCTCAAATTTGAAATTCGGAAACTGTAATGTGATTTGTGCCGGCAAATTAAACTCTGAAAAGCCTTAACAGTCAACGACCGAGACGATCCTCAGACAGAAGCGACTTTTGCCAGAACAGCTTGTTCGTGTGTTTCAGTTGTGGCGGGAATGAGCGCGGTGATCTCTTCCACGATGTGGCGTGTGGCGTTGGGAATGGCAAGACCTATCGTCGCCGCGCGCATTGCAGAATAGTGAGCCGTGTCTTCAACCATGCGACGAATCACTGGAACAATGTCGCTGGCCCGTTGTAACAAAACCCCCGCGCCGCGTTTTACCAACAGGCTTGCGGTGCCCGCTTCCTGAGGCATCGGAGCGGTAATCGCGTCGGCAATAATCGGCAGCCGGCAGGCGAACGCCTCGAAAGTTGTCAGCCCGCCAAGCTTGGAAATCATCACGTTGGCTGCACCCATCAATTCCTCGACGTGTTCGGAATAACCGATTACTTTAACCGGAAAACACGCCGTTTCAGCCAGCGATTCTGCGTCAGCCCTAAGCTCTTCATTCTTTCCCGCAAGAAAAATTGCCTGCACTTCGAGCTCACCGCGCACCAGTTCACGGAAAATCTGCGGAATGTTGCCGCCGCCTTCCCAACCTGCATTGACGAAGACCGTGAATTTCTCCGGATCCAGCCCAAGCGCACGACGGGCTACGCGCGCGGCCTCTTCACCGGGATAGGCGAACTTCGGGTGGACCGGCATTCCGGAAATCTTGATCCGTTCAGGCGCGATACCATAGTCGATTAACTGGCGCCGAGCGTCATCGCTGGCTACCAGGTAAAGCGTTACGTCGTCGCACGCCCAACCTC
>DASZDU010000079.1:0-6335 GCA_035941655.1 Pyrinomonadaceae bacterium
CGATAGCTGTTATTGGATTTACCGGCCGCGATTCCTTTCGAAATAATCGTCGAGCGCGTGTTTTTGCCAAGGTGAATCATCTTTGTTCCCGTGTCGGCTTGCTGCGCATGATTCGTTAATGCGACCGAATAGAACTCGCCAATCGAATTGTCGCCCTGCAGAATGCACGACGGATATTTCCAGGTGATGGCCGAACCAGTCTCAACTTGTGTCCAGGAGATTTTAGAATTTCGTCCGGCGCACTTGCCGCGCTTGGTTACGAAGTTGTAAATGCCGCCGACACCTTCTTCATCTCCTGCATACCAGTTTTGTACCGTCGAGTATTTGATCTGGGCGTCATCAAGCGCCACCAGCTCGACGACTGCTGCGTGCAATTGGTTCTTGTCAAACTTCGGAGCCGTACAACCCTCCAGGTAGGAAACATGCGAACCCTCTTCGGCGACAATCAACGTTCTTTCAAACTGCCCCGACTCCGAATTGTTGATGCGGAAATACGTCGACAACTCCATGGGACAACGAACGCCCTTAGGGATGAAACAGAATGAACCATCTGAAAAAACGGCGCTGTTGAGCGCGGCAAAAAAGTTGTCGTTGGTGGGCACCACCGAACCGAGATATTTCTTCACCAGATCGGGGTAGTCTTTAATTGCTTCCGTGAACGAACAGAATATGACCCCATGCTTTTTCAGTTTTGCTTTGTAGGTTGTAGCAACGGAAACTGAATCGAATACCGCGTCGACAGCCACGCCTGCCAGTTGCTTTTGCTCAGTCAAAGGAATGCCCAGCTTCTCAAAGGTGCGCAACAGTTCCGGATCTACTTCGTCAAGACTGGCCTTGGTCGCCTTCTGCTTGGGGGCGCTGTAGTAGATGACGTCCTGATAGTCAATCTCTGGATACGAAATGTTCGGCCAATGTTTCGGCTCGGTCATCGTCAGCCAGTGGCGATACGCCTTCAAACGAAACTCCAGCATCCATTCGGGCTCATTTTTCTTGGCAGAGATCAGACGTACAGTGTCCTCATTCAGACCGCGGGGGATCACGTCCGATTCAATGTCGGTGACGAAACCGTACTTGTATTCCTGCTTGCCTAATAGTTCTGCTGTGCTCATCTGTTATTTGATCCGTAACCCTTCCGAATTCGATTTACACCTGCGCCGGACTTTGTCCCGGTCTGCGCATCTGCCTCACACCCTGGATCTTGTGCAGCACCGCATCAACCGTCGCTTCGGTGCCGAGCAACTGCGACAAAGTGATCTCAGACAGCGCGTTGTCGACAATCTGATGTAGCTCTACGATCACTGGCCGAATTCCGCAGTCGCCAGTGTGAACACAAGAATCGAGGACGCCTGAATAACTCTTGCAATGGGTCTCGACGCTCTCGTCGTCCAACACGCTGATGACCTCGTTCAGGTGAATAACTGACGCCGGACGTGCCAGTCGATAGCCACCCTTGATGCCGCGCTGCGACTGCACCAGGCCCGCCTTATTCAGAATCCACATCAGCTTGCCGGCATTAGCGACCGATATGCCTTCCAGCGCGGCAATCTGCGCCAACGTCAGCGATTCCCCGTGCGAATCCGCGCGCGCGAGCTGCAGCAAACACCGCAAGCCATATTCTTCCTGTGCTGATATCTTCATAACCGATAGTCACCTGATGACGCGTAACCCTCTTGAATAGCGGCAGTTTAACTAATCCTTACTTTTAAGTCAACTTTAGCGAGGACGGGTGATTTGGAGGTAAACGTAAAGCAAACTGTTAGTTTGCGTTGAGGCGTAAGCTTAACCTAAATGGTATTCCCTCAATCGCAAACTAACAGTTTGCTTTACTCTGTCCGGTACGGAGCTTATTTCAGTGAGGCGTTAAAGCGTGAAGGTAAAATCGATGTAACCGCTCAATCGTCTGGGTCGGTCGTCACCAGGGCTTGCTTCAAAAGACCACTGTCTCGCAGCCTCTTCCGCAGCGCCCCGGAGAAGCATTGGTCCCTCAGTACGTGAAATAGCAACGACCCGACCTGCTTCGTCTACGATCACGTGCACTCTTACCAACCCGGTCGCGCCGTTCTGTTTCGCAATGGCTGGATAACGCGGCAAGACTTTTCTGGTTGCTCTTGCATTCAGGGATCCGGCTTCCGTAACTTGCGCGTCCTCTGCGGTCTCCGCGGTTGCTTGACTCGTGGCTACGGAGTCGCTCGCGCTCGGCCTTTCGGCAGTTACATGATCCTTGTCAGGAGCCTTCACCCCTAAAGGCTCAGACACTTTCTTGGTCGAATACGGTGAAGGCGGCGCGGTATTTTTGCCGGGCGTTTTCCCTGGCCGCAACAGTGGAATGCCGCCAAGCGAGGCAATCTGTGTTTGAGAGGAAGCCAGCGATTCCCGCGCTCCAGCGTACTCAGTTTCCCACTTGCTTTGATCTTCGCTGTCTTTGGCTAGTAACAAACGAAGTCCCAAAACATCTTCGAGCAATGAAAGCGAGTCGTATGCGCGTCGCGCCGTCGAGATTTCCTGAGCCTGCGCAACCATTCGCTCAAGCAGCGAACGCAATCGATCCAAATCACTCACGACTTCCGGCGGCAGGTTAGAGCCGGTTAAGTTGACACCAAAAGTCCGATATCGCGCCAGGTGTGTGCGGGCGCCGTTCACGGCCTGTCCAGCCAGAGCAAAGAAAATTCCTAACGACTCGTCCTTTTGTGCCGAACGAGCTTTGAAACTTTCTTCCAGCAGCGCCTCCGACCTTCCGTAGTTTCCCTCTTCCAGATACACGTTCATTAACATGATGGAAGTGATATTCCTAAGCGCATTGTCGCGGGCCGCAGCTCTAACCGATTCGAGTTCGCTGGCAGCAATATCCAGGCGGTGTGCCGCGATTAGCGCCCGCGCGCGTTCGATGCGGACCTGCAAAGCCTCCGCAGACCTATCTGGATCCGCTGGAGGTTTTTCGGCCTCGACAACAAGTTGCTCTGGTTGCGTAGCGGGCTTCGCCACTCCTATGGAAGATGGAGCCGCGCCCACTGAAAGGCTGGCTGCGCCTGCGGCAGGTTTCTCAGTATCTGATGTCTTGGCTGCATTGGTCGGGGCAGTTGGCGCCGGGCCAGCCGGTGCCTGTGAGAACGCGACAACGGAAGTTATGAGGAGGAATACTAAGGCCAGGAAAACTCGACAATGTACACTAAAAAATTGGGGCGATCGACTACGACTCACTACATTTCTCTCCTAATAAATACAAAAGCGAGCCTAAAAATGCTCGCTTACGAACTAACCTAATTTTGACGCCCTATTATGGTTTTTTATTCTGCTACAGGCAAGCGTCTGCCTCGGCTTTTTCATTCTATTCTGATTGCAGATCTTTTCAGTGGTTCACCCGGCACCTCGTTATGCTCTCCACGCTTGGATGATCAAGTGGAATGGTCAACGACTCCTCGACGCGTAGCGTCGAAAACCCACGGTCAAAAAGGCCGCAGAGTTTGCAGCCCGTTTCTATTGTGAGGGCGCCGGCGCGCCGAGACTCTTGATAATCCGCTCCCGGAAACTTCGCGCGCCTTCCTTGATTGCGGTTTCATCTAACGTTAGTAGTCGCCGATCACGCATCACGATCTTGCCATTGATAATGACCGTTTCCACGTCAGATGCTTTGGTGGCATACACCAAATCGGAATAAATGTTGTAGAGCGGAATCTGGTTAAGTGAATCGCGATTAACGATTACGAGGTCGGCTCGCTTTCCCTTCTCTATCGAGCCAATCTCTTTCTCCATATGCAGTGCCCGGGCGCTGCCAATCGTCGCCAAGGCAAACGCTTCTTCAGCAGACATCACTTTAGGATCGCCGCTGAAGACCTTATGCAACTTGGCAGTGGTGTCCATCTCTTCCCACATACTCAGATCGTTGTTCGAAGCTGCACCGTCCGTGCCGAGACCCACTTTCAAACCCGCGGCCATCATCTTTGGGACCGGCGCCACGCCTGATGCCAGCTTCATGTTCGACTGCGGATTATGAACCACGCCAACACCGGTTCGTTTCAGAATTTGAATCTCGTCGTCGCTTGGCCAGACCATATGCGCAGCAATGACCTGGTCATTTAAAAAGCCAATCCGGGATAGATAATCGACCGGACTCGCACCTTTTGCTTTGACGCTGTCATCCACCTCTCTTTTCGTTTCGGAGATATGGGTGACGATAGGCGCACCGGTTCTGTCTGAGAAAGCGCGAATGGCCTTGAGATGTTCTTCGGAAACGGTGTAAGGAGCGTGTGGCGCAACCGCCGGAACAATTAGCTCATGTCCTTTCCACTTCTGAATAAATCGTTCGACATAAGCCATCGCCTCAGCATTCGTCTTGTTATCGGCAACCGGGAAATCGATCACGGTTTCGCCCAACACGCCGCGAACCCCCGCCTTCGCCGTTTCATCAGCAATGGCGTCTTCGAAGTAATACATGTCGCAGTAGGTGGTAGTACCGCCGCGGATCATTTCCGCCAGTCCCAGACGCGTTCCTACACGCACGAATTCTTCGGTAACGTTTTTTGCCTCGGCCGGGAAAATATATTTCGTGAGCCAGTCCTGCAGATCGAGGTCGTCAGCAAGACCTCTAAAAAGTGTCATCGGGATGTGTGTGTGACCATTGATCAGACCGGGTACGATGATCTTTCCCGAAGCGTCGATGCGCTCGGGAGCCGTGTACATTCTCAAGATGTCCCGGCCTGGCCCAAGGGCGACTATGCGTCCCTTTTCAATCGCGATGCCAGCGTCCTGAATCACGCGATGATCGTGATCCATGGTTACAAGCGTGCCGTTAAGCACAAGGAGATCGACTCGGGTCATGCGCCTTCCCCTGTTTCGTTGCGCCTCGATTGATAATGCATTGACGATAATGATGGCCAGCAGTGCGATGACGGTAAAGATTTGTTTCGGCATACGAGCGAATACTTTCCGTCTCTGTGCTTCCTCCGTGTGCTCTGTGTCTGCGGTGTTTTCTCTTAAATAGATCCACCACAGAGGTACAGAGTTCACCGAGATCGCACAGAGAATTTCAGCGCGTTTCCTTCAAGTCCTCGGCGGCTTGCTTTAGAAAGCGCGCGTCAAAAGCGCGCGGCAGCAGCTCTCTTATCGAAACTATCTGCGTTTCGCCACGCAGGTTGCCCAGCATTATGGTCGCGTTTTTTGCGAACTCCCAAATAATTTGACGGCAGGTGCCGCACGGCGGTGTCAAACTACCGGTATCAGCCACGATGGCAAGTTCGCTAAAGTCTCTTTCGCCTTCGGAAAGCGCTTTCCAAATAGCCACACGCTCAGCGCAAACCGTCAGTCCGTAACTCGCGCTTTCGACATTACAGCCCGTATAAACTTTCCCTGCCGCAGTTTTTATCGCCGCGCCGACCAGGAAATTCGAGAACGGCGCGATCGATTGCAGTCTCGCCGTCTTTGCTGTTTCCAGCAGCTGCTGCAAACTCTCTTCGCTCAAGATTGGCCTCCTACTGAGGTAAGAGCGCTTGCCAACCTCTCACGAATCTTTCCACTAATCAGATCTACGCTCACCAGATTATGACCACCTTCCGGAATGATGACGTCCGCATTACGTTTTGACGGCTCGATGAACTGCATATGCATCGGCCGCACCGTGGCTAAGTATTGTTCGATGACTGATTCTACCGTGCGGCCCCTCTCGGCAATGTCGCGGCGCAGACGCCGGATAAAACGAATGTCGTCGGGAGTGTCGACAAAGACTTTGATGTCCAGTTGTTCAAGCAGACGCGGATCGACAAAGATCAGTATACCCTCCACAATTACGATCGGCTTCGGCTCGACCGCCCGTGTTTCGTTCAAGCGTGTATGTGTCTTGAAATCGTAGAGGGGTAGTTCGATTGCTTCACCTGCCTTCAGGCGGCGAATGTGATTGACGAGTAGATCGTTATCGAGCGCGTCTGGATGATCGAAATTCGCAAGCTGGCGATAGTCGAGAGGCAAATCCTTAAGGTTACGGTAGTAGGAATCCTGCTGAATGAAGACCACTTCACTCGCTCTAACCGTCTCCAGGATTCGGTTTGCAACCGTCGTCTTGCCGGAACCCGTGCCGCCGGAAATGCCTATGATTAAACTCACGATTGAATCAATATTCTAATAGCTCTTTTTGGAGTGCGCTGCCTGTCAGCACTTTGGTCCCGAGCGTTCAGTAGCTTCCACCCACGGAGGTCGCGACAGGTCGCGACCGACCAAAGCGCTGACAGGTCAGCGCACTCCAAAAGTGCTCGGTCTATATTTTCGAAATCACGTGACGCAGCAACTGAGTGAACGCCTCGCGCACTCGCTGGCCCGTCTCAATTACCTCATCGTGATTGATGGGG
>DASZDU010000080.1:0-14904 GCA_035941655.1 Pyrinomonadaceae bacterium
GGCGGGCTGAGCGAAGCGGCAACCCGCTTGTTATCGCACGCGAGTCAATTGAAACTAAGACCCGCTACCACTAGCGGGTGGTCACGGGGGGCGGCTTCCACCGCGCTGATTTCTGGATTCATTTCTCCAGGCCCCCCAGGCGCTTCCGTCGGTCCCATCCTTTCTGGATGGGGCCGCGTTGGCTGGTCTTAGAAAGCAGCGCAGCGGTATGCAAGTAATTATTTATAACTGCTGACGGAGATCACAGATTTCGTAGTCGCTCGCGACAGGATATTGCCTTATCGAAACCGACAAAGCTCCCAGACATAAAGGCAGCCAACTGGGATTGTTATGTTTCAGCGAGATAAATAAGATGCGCTTCAGTTTTAGAGAGTAGACATTGCCCAAGCGCCTCAAAGGCGATAAAGGCAAGTGCGGGGGTGAGTCAGGGGACTTGCCCAACCCGTCCCAGACTGGGCAGTTCCCCTTCCCCGCATACCATGTTCACGCAGCTAAGGAATGTTGCCGAGAAAGGCGGTGACCTCTTTTGCTTTGGCCATAATCCGATCACTCAATTTGGCCCGCTTAACTCCCGTGATTCGCGTCTCAGGCGATCTTTGACCCCTGAAGTATTCGGGCAACCATCTAATAATCCATCACCGAACTGTGTCACACATTGTTTTGTCTTCTTAAAGCAGCACTCGAAGTAACTGCTGCGGCCAGCAGGATCCTGCCTTAATAATGGCAGAGCAGTGGGTTGTAACAACGTCGCAATCAAATTATTATCTCGGCGCACAAACTTATTAGGAAGTGAATCCGGCGGGCCGGCATTCCCCCGATGAGCCAAGAAGACAAGACTACGCTCGACCTCCATATCGAAGAGCTAATTGCGGATGGTGAGAGCACCAACTTTGGGCTACGCACGCAGGAGCGCCGCCAAAAGGCGCGCATTAGCGAGCCTTTTCCCGCGAGAATTTGGGGTGTCGACTCTGGTCACCTGCCCTTCAACGTTGACGGCGTGATCGACAATATAAGTTCAACAGGTTTGTACTTGAAAACACCCAGGGCCGTCGGAAGTGGCAGTCAAGTAAAACTCATTGTCCACCTTGTGAGCGGTCCGTCATCAGGTGTGACTGCTTCGGTTCAGGGCCACGTGCTCCGCAGCGAATTGCAACCTGACGGCAAATATGGTCTTGCAATCGCGATTAGCAAACACCGGTTGCTTTGAAGCTTTACGGGCTGGCGCATCTGGTCCAGCGGTTAATCTTTACCGATAGCCATCAAAGTGGATATAGAAATTTGGATCCTCGGTTGGGTTTTAGCCAGCAAATTATTTTCAGGTAAATCATACCGACTTTTGGATTTCGCGCCCTCAAGTGCCGCAGCTATTATTAAGTCGTCCTGCTGACGCTCCCCATCAACGAGTCTCACATTTATTGCCCCCCTCGGACAATAAGTAATAGAAAATTTGTCGGTACATCCCCACTGCCGATTTCCAGCGCGGACCACCCACACCTCATGAGCTGCCCCAAAGACAATCGCGCGAGACGAGCTTCGAGAAGTAGCTTGCATCGCAATCGCACGACTGAAAGCAAGACCCGCGCGGAACAATTTCCTCCTCTATCATTGAACCATCCGGATTTTGGTTCTCATTAGCACTTTTCTCTCTTTCTGAACACGAGGATTCGTTACGACTCCTGAATCATCAGGAGGCGCAACGGCAGATGGAATTTCTTGCCGGCTTAGGCTCCGGCCTGTCAATTTGACTGCCGGATATATTCCGGCTCACCCAGAAGGAGATTCGATTAATGAAGTACATGGCCCCCCGGATGTCTCGCGCCAACAAATCGCGAATCATCAAGTCTCGTACCGCCTTTATCGCCTTTGCCGCGATCGCCCTGGTGTCCCTAGCGACCTCCAGCGCTTTCATGGCAGCACCAATGTCCGGTGCCATTTTCACCACTGATGTTTCTTGCTCAGGTACCAACGTAAACATTTTTCCAAATAAGGATGCTGTCTACCTCGACGGTGGTCCCGCCCACGTGGGCGCCGCAGGATTGCCCGATGGTGAATACTACGTGCAGGTGACAGAGCCGAATGGCACACTGTTGGGAACCAGTCTGGGAACGGCAGATGAAACGCCGGCAGTGGTTTCCGGTGGGGAATTTGCTGTTTGCTATCAGCTTTCAGCGATTCTCAGGAAGGCCAGCGACTCAACGCCAGGTTATGACGATACAACCAACCCCGGCGGTGAGTATAAAGTTTGGATTAGTCCCGACGCACAATTCGCGCAGCAGAAGACCGATAACTTCAAGGTCAATGCGGTAGTTCCCAACGAGGGACAAATACGCG
This sequence comes from Pyrinomonadaceae bacterium, assembly GCA_035941655.1. Lineage (GTDB taxonomy): Bacteria > Acidobacteriota > Blastocatellia > Pyrinomonadales > Pyrinomonadaceae > PSRF01. The sequence continues at coordinate 2,332 of DASZDU010000080.1, forward strand.
TAGTCAAGTTCTACGATGCTAACGCCAATGGGACCAACGATGGCGAAGAAGAAATTACCGGCTGGAAAGTTCGCATCCAGGACGGCATCGACTATATTCGCTTCACCCCGGTCGATATCACAGTCATCGCTCCCGATGATTACACGGTGACGGAGTTTGACACCATCGAAGGAAATTGGATTCACACGACCACAAATCCTCTGACGCTTTCCCTGGCTGTCGGGCAGGCGCAAACATTTCAGTTTGGCAATGTCTGTCTCGGTGGTGGTGGTGGTCACACACTCGGTTTCTGGTCCAACAAGAATGGTCAGGCGACCATGAACGATGGGGGAACTTCAGTTTCCGAATTGGCACTACTGAGCGGCTTGAACCTGCGGAATGCGAACGGAACTAACTTCGATCCGGCAACCTATGCTGCATTTCGTACCTGGATACTCAGCGCGACTGCTACAAACATGTCGTATATGTTGTCGGCGCAATTGGCGGCTATGAATCTGAACGTCGAGGCTTTGCTGGTTGACGGCTCGGAATTGGTTTATGCACCGGCACTACTTCCCTACAACCCGGTTGGGATAAACGCGCTCGGTTTCATCAGCATCAACGACCTTATGGCAGCTGCAAATAGCGAGCTCGGATTACACGGTAGCGTGCTGAGTGGGAATTCCTTCCGACCTTACCAGGAAGCGCTCAAGAATACGCTCGATGCGGCTAATAACAATCAAAACTTCGTGCAAGCTTCACCATGCCCGTTTTCGTTTGCTGAGTAATAATTCGGCAACTGAATTCAAAATAGATAGGGAGGGACTTGAGCAATCAAGCCCCTCCCGCTTTCTTTGTAGTGGTAAGGTCGCAGTCGGCTGGAGGGCATGGACCGGATTAGCTATTTGTGGGTACTTCGGGCCGACATCACCAGGATGATCGCGTCACCTGACGGGCCGATGTTCAGTGTCCCGACCACCACCGCCTCGCCTTCGCGCATACTGATGTCGGTATTTAGCCCGGTGCTTTCGTAGTTGATGACCGGCGCCACCGGCCCATTTGAAGCAACCGTGGACGTCGTGATGATAGGAATTCTTACTCCAAACCCAAAACCGTCCATGCGAACCAGCTGCTGGTTCCGCGCATCCTTGACCAGTTTCACATTGTTAACTTTGAACTCGTTGAAGCTCGGCGACGTCGCTGAAACCGCGCCCGAAGGAACCAAAGGGCCACCGATCCATTTCAGATTCAAACGACCATTGTTCTTCACACGGTTGATTAGCGTTGCTGCAAGCCGATAATTCCTGAATGGCAGCGACGCGCGTAATTGCTTCACGACAGACTCGAGTGCGGCCGGCAACTTCACGTCGTCCACGTCCTGATTGGTCGCAACCAGCAAAAAGAGTTGAGTATCGAGATTGGTTTCGTCGTCCTGCTTATCGATTTCAGTCGGCGTCGACGGTGATTGAGCGAACACCTCTTGACTGCAACCAGCAACGGTCAGGAATAGGAACGTAAACAGAATTGTGATCACACTCTTACGCAGATTCATAGCTACATCTCCTTAGCAGAATTTTGTTATTTCCAGAAACGAGGAGAGCGGGCGCTCGGCTGCGAGTGGTTAACCATCCCGCGCCCATACGCGCTTGCTGCTGATGGACTCGACGAAACTAATTGCGATGGGCCAGTAACCGGAAACTAACACGCACGCGTTCACGGAAAGTTCCAACTTGGCGGATGAAAACGTGCTATTGAAGCGCAAAGTCCAAGGCAGTGATTCAAGATAGCAAAGCTCATGGAGATTCTCTATCTTGAATCATTTTTTAAATCACGATTTAGTATCAGCGGTCAGCGGCACGCGCAGTTCAAAGAGTGCCCCGGCGCCGTTCACGGCGGCAACCAACCTGGCCGTGCCACCGGCTTCTTCCATGCGTTTGCGCACGATTGCCAAACCAAGCCCGGTGCCTCTTTGTTTTGTGGTGAAGAAAGGCTCCCAAACCCTTTGTCGTAAGCCCTCCGGTATGCCCGAACCGTTATCCTGGACCGTGATTACAAGTTCCCCGCCCTCGGTAGTTTGTGTCAGCGATACTTCCCCTCCGGCTGGAGTGGCCTGCAACGCGTTGAGCAACAAATTAGAAAGTGCGACCCTGATAGCCGAAACAGCGGAACCCGGCAACTCCTGGTCGCGGTCCAGCTTGATGTTTAGCCGAATGCCTTCTTTTTCCGCGTTAACCTGAAACAGTCTGACGACGGACTGGATGAGCGATTGTGAACGCGATGGCAGTTCTGCCGGCAGTTCTTTTCTCGCAAAACTCAATAGTTGCGTGACACTGCGGCCCAGCCTGTCCGTCTCGCCTACGATTAGACTCAAATCGCGCGAATACTCCTGACTCAGGGTTTCGTCTTCGCCCATCACCTGTGCAATTGATTTGATTGCCGAGAGCGGATTCTTGATCTCGTGAGCCACTGTAGCGGCCATTTGGCCCAGGGTGGCTAGCCGCTCGCGTTCGGCTAATTTCCTTTCAAGGCGCACGTTTTCTTCGACCAGCCGAGAGTCCTCAATGGCGATCGCTACCTGTCCCGCGAGTATCTCCAGCACTGAACGAACGTCCTCAGTAAAACTGCCAGACGCGGCGTCGACCAGCAAAACGCCCGCAACGTTTTCGTCGCGGCGCAGTGGATAGGCAATCGTGTATCCGTTGGCCTCCAGTAACGGATTATCTTCGACTGGGCCCCAACCATCGCGGCTCGAAAGTTGAAGCACCTCGTCAATCCAGGCTGTGCTCGCGTCCTCAGCGGCGCCTGGTCTGCTCTGCTGACCGTGCTCCCGCGCGGGCTTTGCGCCGCCATCCTCCCTGACAATGATTCGCACGCGACGCAGTTTTAAAGCGCTGGTAGTTTGCTGCTCAACGAAATCGAGCAGGTCCGGCAATTGTTGATACCGACCGGCGTGAGAACTAATGCGCGAAACAATCTGGCGATATAACGCCGCTTCCCGCTCAAACAGTTTGTGGAACCGTTGGCCCAACCACGCTCGCAACGGCGCGGCAGCCAGCGCCAGGGCGAGTATCAGCAACGCTTCCACTACACCGGCGCGCACGCCGTAGCGCGATGTTATCCAATCGCCGATTGTGCGTATCCCGTAGATGTAAATGGTCAGAACAACGGCCGCAAACGAGGCCACAACCAGACTCTCTTCAATGATCAGCTCAAGATAGCGATAACGATAAATATAGTAAGCAAGCAAGGCTGACGGCAGCAGCGACCCCAGGTTCGCTATTGTTTTCAGGTACAGGCCAAGTTGGGTGCCTTCTCCCAGACCGAGCGCCAGTGCGGCAAGAATTACGACTCCGATAACTACAAAAGAACCTGCGAGCGTGCGCATGATGCGTTGTTCGCTGACATTCTTCGTTCGTTTTGCGATCAGTAGTTCAGTGATTGCGATCACGCCAAGCACATAGGTAATCCAAACGGCCATCGGAATTACAAAGAGGTGTACCCTTTGCAGCATGGGCGCGTATTGGTGGGTCCAGATTTTGTAGATCGCGAGCGGCAGAAAAATGTTTGGGAGGTATGAGAGGTAAATGCGAACTCTTTCGCTTCGTTTGAGTGCCCGCTCAGCGGCGTTGGCCCACAGGTAGATGTGGACGTGCAGCAGGAACGAATAACAGAAGGTGATGCTGATGACGGCAATCGTGTCTGCGATGCGCAGAACAGTGACCACCCATTTGTTGAAACCGAAACCAAACAGTCCGTGCAGAGTAATGATGAGGTTGCTGCTGTGCCAGCCGCACATGCTCAACGCCAACGCAAGCAGGACTCGCTCAATTGGGCTCAACCGGCGGCGGCGGGAAACCAGTTGGATTCCCATCCACAGCGGCAAGATGGCGCCAATTGAGTAACCGACAAGTTGTAGGACTTCGAGTGGGGACATTTCTGCTGCCTGGCAGGAGCCAGGAGTGTCGGAGCGAGGTGGCAGTCTTAAATGACAAATGAGAAATGATAAATGGGAAATGGAAAATCATTTTCCATATAACATTTTCCATTTTTCATTTGTCATTTAACAGCCGGATGCCCGCTTCCTCCGGCCGGTGCCAATCCTGCTCACTCATTCCCGACTGCTTACCGACGCCGGTGTAACCGTAAACGTAATTTCCGTGCGGCGGTTTTTTGCGCGACCGCTTAGAGTGGTATTGGCGGCAAGTGGATTAGCCGCGCCCATGCCATTCGCCTGCAGGCGTGCGGCGTCAACCCCAGCTGCCTGAAACCGCTCCGATAACTGACGAGCGCGCTCCTGAGTAAGTTGCTGCAGCGAGACTTCGTCGCCTTTGCTGTCGGTGTATGCCTCGATCACAATTTGGTAATCAGGATTGCTTGCCAGCAGCGCGGCCAGCGGTTCGAGTTTGGCCGCCGCCGCCGAGACTAAGGTGGCCGCACGCGGGCCGGTCCAAATGCCCTCAGGCAACAACAGCTGAAAACCTCTGGAGGTTTCTTTAACCGTCCCATATTTGGCCAGGGTTTGCTTCAACACGGCTTCGGCGGCGCGTCGCCGTTGATCTCGCATTTCATTTTCTCGTCGTTCATCTTCCGCACGCTTTGCGCCTTCAAGTCGGGCCAGATTGATCTTCGCCGCTTCGCCCTCGGCGCGGACCGTTTGTAACTCGTCGCGCAAGCGAGCCACCTCGCTTCGTTGCTCTCGCAACTGCTGGTTTGCGGTTTCCGCATCGCGTTCAGCTGACTCACGGGCGCGTTGTTCGCGGTCGAGGTCCGCGCGAAGTTGCTGGATTTCGCGTTGTGCCGAGTCGGCCGTCTTCTCCGCTACTCGCAGCGCTTCGTCGCGACGTTGAATATCTTCGCGACGCAAACGCGCCGCGCGACGAGAGATTGCCATCTCCTCGGCTTTGGCGCCCGACGAGGTGGCCTTTCGCGCCAGCACATCGACCTCGGCTATTGGCTGGTTGAATCTCAAGGCCTTTTCTGCGGCCAGCAGATCGTCTTCCGCCTGCTGCAATTCCTGCGGGGCATCCTGTGACCCACCCGCGAATTTCGCCAGGTTCACCGCCTGTCGCGCGCCAAGCAACGAAACAGGAAGATCGCGATAATCGCTTGACGCGATCTCCGGCACACGTGGGTCCCTGAAATAGTCGCTGGAGTTGCCAATGTACTGCACGCTGACAGTTTCAATTTGGCTCTTGCCCGGACGCTGTGGCGCGATGTTTTCCAGCACCACCATGCGACTGGGAACCTTCATCAGGAAATGTGGCTCGGCAGTCACAATCAAGGCAAAGGTTTGCAGCGGCGTGGTAACGTCCAGCTTCGACGCGATAAAGGCGCTGCCGCCTCGCTTTATTTCCCCCAGGTTGTCCACCCGTCCATCGGGCGAGATGGCCCATAAGATGAAGGTTGTGTAAATCCCGCCGAGCTCATTCGCGCGCGGCAGATTGTCAATCGCCAGCTCAACTCTTGTTCCCCTGCGGCCTGCTCGTTTCACCTTGGCTTCGCCTTTCAATCGCGGCAGGAGCGTCGTACCTCGAAACTTCACCACAATGGTCTCATCAAGCGGATAGGTGACGGCCGTCGTGCGGCGCGGCGTATCGCTTTGGGCGAACGCTGTTGACGCAGATACCGACATGCAAGCCAATAGAGTCAGGAGAGCGAGAGGGACAAACGAACGACGAGCAGGCATAACAAACAACTCCTTATAAATGTTGACCGCTAATGCAGATGGCTGCCGAAAAGAACTCTGGTTTGATTGATGCAACCGCGGCTTTTATTGTTGCCGAGAGGTAGCGGAAGGGTCAAGCCTGTTGACACTCGGGTAGTGGGGTAATTCTGTGTTGCTGGCTACGAAGTATTGTTGTTCCGCATTTGAGCGTATTCCCTAGTAAGTTTTTTACTGCCGGCCTTTATCAAATTATCGCGTGCAGGGGGGAGCAGAACCTTGAGCATTTCGAAGCTATTTTTCAGGTAGTTGTTTGCATTCTCAAGCGCGGATCTATGTTCTGCCGGACCACCTTCCGTGGCGTAAAAGGTGATCACTTTGTCATAGTGAATTCTTGCGATCCGGATGGCCTCATGGCACGTGGATAATTCGTCCTGAAGATCAGGATTCAAGAGGGTGAGCTTGCCAGAATGTACTGCCGCATCAAACGCAAAGTTGACTAGGTATACAATCGAGATCTCAGCCTGGAAAGCCCCAGGGATTGTTTCGCTCTCGACCGTGTTCACCTCGAAAATATCCAGCACCAACAACGTCCTATCAATCTCCAGAAGAATAGAGCGGATAGTGTCGTCTCGATCTTTGACTTCTTTTTTTTTACTTGTTATGCGCTCTCCGTACAAAGCCAAGCTGAATCCAACGCCCGCGCCAATGAGCGTTCCAACTAGCTGCATGAACCAATCAGACCAGTTAATCAAAAGTATCCTCCGGCTTTTCGTGTCTTCGCGGCCTTCTGGATTGGTCGCTTGTCAGTCAACGGGCTTATTATCACTGATCGGATTAGGTTGCCAAGGTGCAAAACAGAGGATAGTGGGGTATTGATGGATTATATAGCCGGCGGGGTAAGGGCTGATTAAATGGCGTGACATTGGCAGTAATCAGCAACACAGAATTACCCCACCACCGACACTCGCGTCTCGGTCTATGAGGTCAGTACCACCATGCGGTAGCAGGTGGGTCACTCGCCCAACGCTTCGCGCAGAAAGTCATGAGAGCCGTCCCCAATAGGACAGCCACCCGCTACCGCGTGGTGGTACTGACCTCGCCGCGACGAAGCGCAGACCGCTGATTGAGGGCGGAACTGAGAGTTGTCTTTACTGTCTTTTCTCTTGGTCGGGTGGCTTGTGGTATTGCGTCTTGCGGTAGGCAATGAATTGCACAACAAATACAGAAATCGCAGCGATCAGGATGATGTGAACGTAGCCTCCTTTATGCAGAAGAAAAGTCAACACGAACCAAACTATCGCCAATCCCACGCTCAGAATCCACATTTGATAGTTTTGTAAAGTTCCGCGATTCAATGGCCGGTGAAACTAGCGGCGACTCCTGACGCGGTTTGGCAGCGCCACGTGTGTGACTATGCCGCCAGAAACGAAGAAGCATACTGCGGGCGAGAAGTGTTTCAGGTTCGAATCCGCCGAGGCTACTCTCCAAAAATAAGAGCCGGCAGGCAGCTCGCTTGCGACATAACGTTCCCCCGTTACCAGACCATCGAAAAATATGTTCTGGAATTTTTCGTCGGCGGCGATCTGCAGCCTGTACCTGCGTACACCCGTTTGCTTGTTCCACTGGATCGCTACCGGGAACGAGAGCTCACGCGCTGCTGTTTGCTGGGGAGTAACCGCGTACGAAACACTCGATAACAAGCCCGGAACAAGAATCAAAACAAGAGAAATACTGCGCAGTGAAACAAGGTTGGTTTTTGCTTGGAGTGATAACACTGGCTCTCAGGACTACGCCATGCTCAGGGAGCTTCGTTTAGTTTGTAGCCCACGCCACGAACGGTAAGCACGTAGCGCGGATTTTTCGGATCATTTTCGAGTTTCTTCCGCAGTCGATTAATGTGTGGATCAATGTTGCGTTGATACCCCTCATACTCAGTGCTCCAAACTCTGTCCAGCAAAGCATTGCGAGACCATGCGCGTCCCGGCTCCGATGCGAGCAACTCCAGAATCTGAAACTCGAGAGGCGTGAGATCGACGCGCGTGCCTTGCCTGATCACTTCATGGCGGCGCTTGTCGATCACCAGATCCCCGACCTGAACGCGCTCGGCATCTGACTCGGGTTGCAGCCCGCTGGTGCGTCGCAATAAAGCTTCTACGCGATACTCGAGCTCACGCGGACTGAAAGGCTTCGCCAGATAATCGTCGGCGCCGGCTTCGTAACCGGCCACCTTGTAATCGAGCGCATCGTGCGCCGTTAAGAAGAGCGCGGGAGTTTGCACTCCCCTTTCACGCACGCGCTTCAGCAGCTCGAATCCGGAAATGCCGGGCATCGACACGTCGAGGATGAAACAATCGAAGCGCCCGGTGGTTGCCGGTTCCAAAGCCGCCACGCCACTTTCGCGCTCATCGACATCGAATCCAAGCCGGCGAAAATACTCAGCCAGCAGCAGTCGCATGTCAGCATCGTCATCGACAATCAGGAGCCGCTTTCCGGCGTACTTGCTCGCTACCTGTGATGGCTGTCCCAAGTTTTTGCCGATCCTGGAAATTGATTGGGGAATATCAGTCGGAAGTATAGCCTAGTTTCCACGCTGTGGTCTAAGAAAAGCTCGCAAGGTTCGGGTCCCTTGCAATACAATCTCCGTGCGTACCCTTTGTTCTCTGTGACTTGTGGTGAGAGTTTGCAAATCCTCTTAGCGTAATTTCGTCGTCGTCGAGTCTCTTCGTGGTCTGTTTGGCCTCACGTGCGAAGAATAACCATGAAACCGTACGAAAAGTGGCTAAACCAAGAAATAGGGTACCTCATAACCCGAATCGACACGCGACCGCTTCGGCAATTGGAGTCGTCGCTGCAAATTCCCTATCCTTGACGCGATAACGCGACGGTAAGTATAGTTCCTTTTCAGTTTTACAGCCGTTTTTAATCCTTCCAAACTGAGCGACTGATTCGGAATTTACGTGGCGATGTTTAAGCGGTCGCCCCGATTTGCAACTGCCGATGCGCGATCTTAAGAGACTGCTTCGATACATCAAGCCTCACTGGGAAACTTTCGCCCTCGCCACCTTCGCGATGTTCCTCGTGGGCCTGCTGGAAATCGCGATTGGCTCTCTCATCGTACCGATCTTCGATCAAGCGCTTACAAGAGGAAGCGGACAACGCACCCAAACACTCTTCGGTCTGCAGCATCTCATTCCCGATTCCGGGCTGGCAGCCTGGAAGACGATTTCCCTGCTGCTAATCGCTTTTACTCTCGCCAAAGGAGTCGCGGAGTATTTTTCGACTTTCCTGATGGCCCGTATTGGCCAATCGGCCGTATTGAAACTGCGTCAGGATCTTTACAGTCATCTGCTGAATCAGGCCGCAAGTTTTTTTGAACGTCACCGCTCTAATTATCTGGTGTCTCGTTTGGTCACTAGTGCCGCAGCCATTGAGGTCTCGGTAACCAGCACGCTGCGAGACATGCTGCGCGAGAGTTTTACTTTGATCGCCTTTCTTTCAGCTTCCTTCTACTACAGTTGGCGTCTGACGCTGGGTTCGCTGGTGATCGCGCCGATCGTCGCTTTTCTAACTGCTCGCTTTGGCACTTCACTGCGAAACCTGTCTCGCGAAAGTTTTGAGGGCAATCAACAACTAACCGACACGGCGCAGGAAGCATTGTCTAACCAGACCATAGTTAAGGCGTATCGCGCCGAGGCGCGCGAGTCAGCACGCTTCACGACTGTGGCCCAGCGAATTGTTCGCGCGAATCTGCGGACGGCCCGAATCGCAGGCTTTGCGCCGCCGGCGATTGAAATGATCGGCGTCGTTTTCATCGTATTCCTATTGTTCTTCGGTCAGCGGGAAATCGTCTCCGGCCGAATGAACGCGGCGCAGTTCGTGACCTTTCTCTTTTTCCTGTTTCGCAGCTATGACCCGATGCGAAAACTGTCGCGCTTGCAAAACAGCATGGAGCAGGCGTTGGCTGCAGCTCATCACGTTTGGGAGATCATGGACGAGCATGCCGAACTGCCGGAAAAGAAAGACGCACGCGAACTTCTGCCGCTGGTGCGGGCAATTGAGTTGAAAAACGTCTCGTTTGGTTATGCGAACGAAGAGCGGTCGGTGCTGCGAGATGTAAGCCTGAAGATTCCCTCCGGCTCGATGGTGGCCCTGGTCGGTGAATCGGGCGGCGGCAAATCTACTTTGACCAAGCTTCTGCCGCGTTTTCATGATCCCGTATCCGGCGGCGTATTTTGGGATGGCGTCGATCTTCGAGATGCGAAACTGTCGAGTCTGCGCCGGCAAATAGCTTTAGTCACCCAGGAGACCGTTCTCTTTAACGACACGGTGCGTCACAACATTGCTTACGGAAAACCTGAGGCCACACAGGCAGAGATTGAGGAAGCAGCTCGGATAGCTTTTGCTCACGACTTCATAATGGAGCTGCCGCAGAAGTATGAAACAATCGTTGGCGAACGTGGCATCTTTTTATCCGGTGGCCAGCGGCAGCGGTTGGCAATCGCGCGCTCGTTGCTGGTCGACGCGCCCGTGCTGATTCTCGACGAAGCCACTTCCGCACTCGACGCGGAATCGGAGCGGTTTGTGCAACAGGCAATCGCAAACCTGGTGCGCAACCGTACCACGGTCGTCATCGCGCATCGTCTCTCAACGATCCGCCGCGCTGACACTATCGTGGTGATGGAAAGCGGCAGAATAATCGAGACTGGAAGTCACTCGGAATTATTAGCCAGGGGTGGTCAGTACAGACGTCTGTATGAACTGCAGTTTGCGGATGAAGAAGAAGAAGTGATCGTATAGATTGGTCTTTGATCTGGACTCAGTGCTTTGAACTTTGTGCTTTGTGCGTTGCGATCTCCGGCAATGGTCAAAAATAGTTTCAAAAGTTCACTGACCAGGTACCAAGCTACAAAGCACAAAGTACAAAGCACTGAGTCACAGACCAAGGTCAAAGCACTAAGTTCTTGTAATCAATTATGAAATCAATGACTGGATATGGACGCGGATCGGCGGATGGCGAACACTTCGCCGTGTCTGTTGATTTGAAAACTGTTAACAACCGCTTCCTCGATGTACATCTACGTCTCAGCGGCGAATTATCGTCGCTCGAGCCGGTGGTAAAGCGCCAGATCAGTTCGCGACTCTCGCGCGGACGAGTGGATGTCACTATCAATTTCGAGAGGACGGCGCAGACCGCTTACGAAATAAATCGTCCCTTGATTGCCGGATATGTAAACGCCCTACGCGAAATGCAGCAGGAATTCAGAATCGGTGGTGAACTCGATATCAACGTGCTCGCGCGTTTGCCGGGCGCATTGCAGCCGGCGCGTGACGGCCTTAGTGATGAACTCGTGGCTGGGATTGAGAAAGCACTGGCGGAGGCGCTGGACCAACTTGAGCGGATGCGCGCGCAGGAGGGCGAAACGCTTCGTAAGGAAATGGCGGATCGAATCGGGCGCATAGATTCCCTTGTTCCCACTATCGAAAACGCCGCGGCGGGACTGGTGGACGCGTACCGCGCTCGCTTGCAAAAACGTATTGGCGAGCTATTGAATCGCAACGGGCAAGTAGTTGAGCTAGATCCCGGCAGGCTGGCCCAGGAGGTCGCTTACCTTTCCGATCGCAGCGACGTGAGTGAGGAGATGGTCAGACTGCGTAGTCATCTGACGCAGTTTCGCGAAGCACTGAATGCAAATGGCGAGACAGGAAAGATGCTGGATTTCTTGTTACAGGAACTTAACCGCGAAGCTAATACCACCTTGTCTAAGTCAACCGATTTGGTTATCAAAGAAGCCGCCCTGGCTATCAAGGCCGAAGTCGAGAAAATTCGCGAACAGGTCCAGAATGTCGAGTGAAATAGACGAGTCAAGTTTGCCGAACAAACTTGCGACAGAGACCAATGAAGGACGCGGCATTCTGTTTGTTGTCAGCTCTCCTTCGGGCGGCGGCAAAGGCAGCTTGATTCAACGCGTGCTGAAGACGGTGCCGAACCTTAGCTATTCTGTTTCCTTTACGACCCGAGCCCCACGAAATGGCGAGGTTAATGGACGTGAATATTTTTTCGTGACGCCGGAAAACTTCGAACAGATGGTCGCAGCCGGTGAGTTTCTTGAATGGGCCCACGTGCATAGCAAGCTTTATGGGACGGCCCGGCAACAGGTAGCACGCGAAATTGCTGCAGGCCGTGACATCATTCTTGAAGTCGATGTGCAGGGCGCCGCGAGTGTTCGAAAGCTAATGACGGATTCAGTTAGCATTTTTATCCTGCCGCCATCGTTTGAAATTTTGAAAGCACGGCTGCAGTCGCGTGGCACAGATTCTCCCGAGGAACTCGTGTTGCGTTTACGTAACGCCCCCACGGAAGTAAAAGACTATTCAGCCTTTCAATACGTGATTCTAAACGATGAGCTGGATCGTGCCGCGAATCAAATGGCAGCGATAGTCCATGCGGAGAGGGCCCGGTTAAGCCGGCAGGAAGCGCAGGTAAAGCGCGTGGTCGAGGCGTTTACCGCAAATGAAGGACCCAACTCGTAAGCATGGTTAGAGTCGTAGATAACAATTGTCTTAATAATATTTTCAATCAGCTTGAGGAGCAGCAACCAAAATGTCGACAATAGAAGAGACTGAAGAAATAACGGAAGACGCGGCGCAGGAGGTCGATTCGAAGTACCGTCTTATTATTCTGGCCGCCAAACGCAGCAAACAACTACAACGCGGCGCCCGCCCGCGCATTGATATCGACACGCTAAAACATAAAAACACGCGTATTGCTTTGGAAGAAGTGATGCGCGGCCGCGTGAACTTTTCGATGACAACGGATGACGAGGAAGAATAGTGCAGTGGGCAGTGGGCAGTGGGCAGTGGGCAGACTTTAGATGATTGGTTTCGAATCAGATTGTTGATTAATGTCTGGCGGCCAATGGTTTTGATAT
>DASZDU010000081.1:0-1700 GCA_035941655.1 Pyrinomonadaceae bacterium
GCCGTACTTGTCATTCACGAGATATTCGGAATGAGCGATTGGGTACAGAGCTTGACCGACCAGCTTGCCGAGGCCGGTTATGTTGCCATCGCTCCCGATTTGCTTTCGGGGATGGGACCTAATGGAGGTGGCACGGCTGAAATCCGTGCTCAGGATTCCAACGCGGTCGGTAAAGCAATCCGTGATCTGCCTCCCAATCAAATTACTGCAGACCTGGATGCAGTCGCTGCTTACGTTTCAAATTTACCGGCGAGTAACGGAAAATTTGCCGTGACGGGCTATTGCTGGGGCGGTTCGCAATCATTCCGATACGCAACAAATAATGCAAAATTGAAGGCCGCATTTGTGTTTTATGGTTCGGCGCCGATGAAGGAGGACCAGAAGACCATCGACAAGGATGCGCTCTCCCGGATTAAGGCTCCAGTTTATGGTTTCTACGCCGGCAACGATGCACGTATCAACGCGACCCTTCCGGCAACGATTGAAGGCATGAAAGAAGTGAACAAGAAGTATGACTCGGTAACTTATCAGGGTGCGGGTCACGGATTCATGCGAGCAGGTGACGCGCCGCCACCGGCCGGTGATGCGGATCAAAAGGTGAAAGACGACTACGCCGCGAACAAAAAGGCTCGCGACGAAGCTTGGATTAGATGGAAGGCGATTCTTAGTAAGATCTAATCTAGCTGCACAGGAAGCACCAAGGAACACTTTATTGATTCGTTGCCAGGAAACGCGAAATCAATGCGACTGTTTCGTCAGGCCTCTCTTCGTGAGGAACATGCCCGCACTTTTCTATTACCTCAAGCGTCGAGTTCGGAATCAACTGATGTAGCATCTCCCCGACAATTAATGGGATAACCTGGTCTTCGCGTCCCCACACTATTAATGTTGGAACCGTAAGGGTTGGCAACTTTGCGATGATGTCATCCATATTTGAGGGGATGCAGTGCTTAGCGGTTTGGAGTAGTGCATATCGTGCGCCGGGATTTGTAAAGGGTGCAGAGTAGGCTTCGATCTGCTCGCTCGTGATCTTTTTGGTGTCGTAGTAACACATTCGCAAAGTCGTGCTAGCAGCAAGTTTGCTTGGTATTAAGTATAGGATCAGCGCGCCTAAAATCGACCTGATGAGTTTGAGGTGAGACGGTACGTGTTTTTTGTCTCCGGCGCTGTCAATCAGGATCAGCTTCGACAATTGATTGGCATCCTGCTGGGCCAGGCGTAGTGCCACCAACAAAGCGACCCCGCCGCCAAGTGAATTTCCCACCAACGTTAGATTTGTCAGATTCTCTGCGACGATTAGCTTATAGATATCCTCGGCTTTGTCATCGATTGAGTAATGCTGATCAAATGGCTTTGGCGATTTTCCAGATCCCTTGAAATCAACCAGGACCAGCTTGTGCTTTTGGGAAAAAGGGGTGATGAAATGTCGCCAGGTAAACATGCTGGCGCCCAAACCGTGGAGACAGAGAATGGGATCGCCATCTCCGTAAACTTCTTTGTATAGAGTGGGGGAAGCGGACATGTGGTGGGTGTTCATGCCCAAACCAATATGCGGTATCGAGGAGTTGGGGCGGCTAGTGGGACTCGAACCCACGACCTCTTGATCCACAATCAAGCGTTCTAACCGACTGAACTATAGCCGCCACACGGAGATTTCAAACCAATAAAATAATGCCCCCGGCAGGACTCGAACCTGCGGC
>DASZDU010000082.1:0-9142 GCA_035941655.1 Pyrinomonadaceae bacterium
TGTATAGACCGGAGACATACTGAACACCTGTTCGGAGACATGGTGAACACTTTTAGAGGCGTAGAGTTCCTGCAAATAGGGAGGAACATCGATGCCTTGGAAAGAGTTTTCCATCATGTCTCAACGTCTTGAATTCGTCACTTTGGCGACTGGTAAAAACGCTAACATCCGTCGCTTGTGTGAGTGCTTTGGCATCAGCTCCGGCACGGCCTATAAGTGGCTACACCGATTTCAAGCTGCTGGCGCGAGCGGTCTGGAGGACCGTTCGCGCCGACCGCAACATTCACCTTCGCGTACCGCAGCAGAGATGGAAGAGACAGTCACCAAATTGCGCGGTCAGCATCCGGCCTGGGGCGGGCGCAAGCTGGAAAGGCGATTGCTTGAGCTCGGCCATACGGGGGTTCCCGGTCCCAGCACGATCACCGCTATCCTGCGACGCTATCAACTGCTCGACCCCAAAGAGTCTGCCAAGCATCACGCCTTTCTGCGCTTCGAACGAGCGGCGCCTAATGAGCTCTGGCAGATGGACTTCAAGGGCGAATTCAAACTGCCGCACGGTCGTTGTTATCCGCTGACCATCCTGGATGACCATTCGCGCTTTGCTGTAGCGCTTGAAGCCTGCGCCAAAAACACTAGAAATATTACCCAAGCTGCTATGGTCCATGCCTTTCGCCGCTACGGTTTGCCTGATTGGATCACCTGTGACAACGGCTCTCCCTGGGGTTCCCGCGGCCGGCATTACTACACCGGCCTGGGCGTCTGGTTGCTGCGTCTGGGTATTGGTGTCTCACATTCACGACCACATCACCCCCAGACTCAAGGTAAAGACGAACGCTTCCATCGCACCCTCAAAGCTGAGGTCTTGCGCTATCAACACGGCAACACGCTGACTCAGTGGCAGCATCATTTTGATCAGTGGCGCGTCGTTTACAACACCGAGCGTCCCCATGAAGCGCTAGCGATGGCCGTGCCCGCTTCGCGCTATCAACCTAGCCGCCGTCGCTATCCTGAACAGTTACCAGCAATCGAATATGGAGCGGCGGACATCGTTCGCAAAGTCCGCCGTTATGGCCACATCAAATACCAGGGCCGGGAATACCATGTCGGCAGCGCATTCTATGGTCTCCAAGTCGCTCTACGGCAAACAACTACTGATGCGCTGTTTGCAGTCTTCTTCTGTAATCACCAGATCGGCATGCTTGATCTTCGCGACAACAAACTGAGCTAGAATGTGTTCACCATGTCCCCGAACGGGTGTTCACCATGTCCCCGGTCTATACAGAAGGCGGGCTTGCCCCCGCTCTTCTGCTGAAAACAGCGGCAGACAAATGAAACCGTTTGCGCCTCAAATTCTGCGATATGACTCCATACCTTCGACCAATCTTGAGGCGGCCCGTATGGCCAGTGAAGGCGCGCCGGAAGGGTTGTGTGTCGTTGCTCGCGAGCAAACCGCTGGGCGCGGCCGGCTCGATCGCCGCTGGGTTTCACCGAAGGATGCCGGCCTCTACTTCAGCATTGTTCTTCGTCCGCAGTTTCAGCAAAGCGACTGGCCGTTGCTTACGTTATTGGCGGCAGTAGCTGTGCATGACGCTTTGTTTGAAGCATACTCGCTCGAGGCCGACATAAAGTGGCCCAACGATCTTCTCGTCAATGAAAAGAAAATCTGCGGCATACTCGCTGAGACCGTCGAAACAAAAAAGGGCCGGGCTGTTATTTTAGGCATCGGCGTTAATCTCACGGAGCATTCATATCCGGAAGCGCTTGCGCTGGAGGCGACTGCGGTCGAGACGGTCACGCGCCAAAGTGCACAATTAGAAGTCTTGCTCACCACGCTGATTACCGCGCTGGCAAAGTATTACAGTGTGCTAAACGCAACCGCAGGCCGTGAAAGCATTATCGCGGCGTGGTCTCAGCGTTCGTCTTACGCTGAGGGGAAAATGGTTAGTGTAATTGAAAGCGACGACAGTTTTGTGGGAACAACGCGCGGACTTGAAAGCGACGGCGCGTTGCGTGTAGAAACCAGCGAGGGGAAAATCAAGATCGTTCGCGCCGCAGATGTAACAACTATTAGATCTCCCTACTGATGAAATACTTCACGTACCAACTAATTGCCGCCGCGAACGATTGGGTAGAGCAGACGGCGCAAGAACGACATCTGGCCGAAAAGCGTATCGAAACTGTCGTAAAGAAATATCAACGAGAGTTGGAGAGTCTAAAACCTCGTATCAGCCTAACGGCGTGGAATTTCTTCCGGCACGGCCGCGACGAGCAAGGACTCCATGACGCCAGGCTACTCTCGCTGAGAATCGGTGACGGCCTTAACTACAAGCCAGATGGTACTTCACCATTCCGCCTCAATCGGGAGCGAACTTTGGCAATTGTTGAGTTCCTGAACTTTGAGCAAAACTTGCACTATGTGTTTGACCTTCGCGGACCCAGTTTCGTCGGCAGCGATCTTCTTGTTGACAAAGAATCCGCTGCCCGGAGCCTCGGAGACCTTTACATCTATGAGCTAACGGCGATCGACAAAAAACGCCTGCAGCTGGGCTTTCTCTTTACTACCGGCTCAACTCTCATTATTCATTTCCAGCGCCTTGTCTTTCGCAAGCGTAGAATTGCACGTTCATATGAGATCGGGGAAATATTTCAGTGATGAACGGCAAACGAATTGTCTTAACCACCTTCGGTTCGTATGGCGATATCCATCCCTACATGGCCATCGCGAGGGAGCTGCGCGCGCGCGGACATCAAGCGGTGATTGCGACCAGCGAACTTTATCGCGAGAAGATGCAAACCGCCGGACTCGATTTTATTCCGGTGCGGCCGCACATTCCGCCACCTCAGGAGCAGGATGTCGCGATGATGGAAAAAGTGATGAACCCAAAGTCGGGCAGTGGTTTTCTTCTCAACGAAATGCTTTTTCCGTTTGTGCGCGACGGATATGAGGATTTGTTGCCGGCTATTAACGGCGCGGACCTCTTGCTCACGCATCCGATCTCGCTCGCGGGACCACTGGTTGCACAGAAGACAGGTATTCCCTGGGTTTCAAGTGTGCTGGCGCCGGCTTCATTCATGTCGGCATACGATCCCCCCGTGCCGCCTTTCTGGGCCTGGATGCGGCATGTGCAGCTCTTTGGGCCACGGGCAGTCGCGGCGTTCTTTGGTCAGGCTAAAAAATATTACCGGAACAAGCCTTACGAACAGTTTCGCCGCGAACTCGGTTTGCCCGACCGCGGCAATCCAGTGTTTGAAGGCCAGCATTCTCCCACGCTCATTCTCGCGCTCTTTTCCGCATTGTTTGCCTCACCGCAACCAGACTGGCCGCCACAAACGCGGGTTACTGGTTTTGCTTTTTATGATGGCGGCAATGAGCTTCGGATGCCGGTCGCGCTCACTAAGTTCCTCGACGAAGGACCGCCCCCGATTGTTTTCACACTCGGCTCTTCCGCGGTGTGGGTGGCGCGTGACTTTTATCGTGAAAGCATAGCCGCTGCAAAACTTCTTAACCGTCGCGCTGTGCTGTTGATTGGCGACGAGCGCAACCAGCCTCAGGAAACTTTGCCGGCGGACATCATCGCGGTTGACTATGCGCCATTCGAATCACTGCTCGCGCGCGCTTGCGCGATGGTGCATCACGGCGGCGTGGGGACCACCTCGCAGGGCTTGCGTGCCGGAATTCCCACGTTGATTGTACCCTTCGCTTTTGATCAGCCCGATAATGCGGCCCATACGGAGCGGCTGGGTGGCAGCCGCACTTTGCCGCGCGCAAAATATCGGGCCGTGCGGGTGGCAAGCGAACTCGACATTCTGTTGACAAAGCCTGAACATGCTAGCAACGCACGCGAGACGGGCAAGCTGCTACAAAAGGAAAATGGCGCGACCGTCGCCGTCGATCTGATCGAGCAGGTCTTAAAAGATGAGTGTAATGTAACCGCCAGGAGAGCCGAGGAAGCTGTCTATGCTGCTTGTGATTGATGCCGGGAACACAAACACCTCGCTGGGTGTTTTCAATGGACCCGAACTCGTTGCCCACTGGCGTCTCACCACGGCCCGCTCGCGTACCGTCGATGAGTATGGCGTACATGCGCGTAATTTGTTCGAACTTGCCGGCCTTGATTTCAAAGCCATTAGCGCGATCGCGATTGCGTCTGTGGTACCACCTTTGAACTACACACTTAAGACAATGGCGGAGACCTATTTTCATCTGACTCCGCTCTTCGTCGATCACACGACCGATACGGGATTAAGAATCTTGTACGAACCGGCCTCAGACGTGGGCGCGGATAGGATTGTGGATGCGGTGGCCGCAGTTCAGAAATATGGCGCGCCGTGTATCGTAGTTGATTTCGGCACGGCTACAACTTTCAATGCTATCAATGAACACGGCGAATATGTTGGCGGCGTCATCACTCCGGGTATCATGATCTCAACTGACGCGCTCTTTGAGAGGACGGCAAAACTGCCGCGTGTCGACATCAGACGCCCGCAAAAGGTAATTGGGTCGTCAACCATCACAGCAATGCAGTCAGGCCTTTATCATGGCTTCGTCGGATTGGTCGACGGCGTCCTCAAAAAGATGGTCGACGAAATTGGGGGAACGTCGCGAGCTCCGCGCGTGATAGCAACCGGCGGCCTTGCGTCGCTGATCGCGACCGGGTCCGAGTTTATTGAGCTGGTGGACGACACCTTGACGCTCGAAGGCTTGCGATTGATTTACGAACGAACGACCAACACCAGTTCAATGTCCAATGTCCAACGTCCAATGTCCGGAGCGTGAAGCTTTAGTTGTTGTCTCTGGTTTTGACGTTGGACGTTGGACGTTGGACATTGGACATTGGACATTCTCGTTGAACTACTTCAATTACTTTACGGAAATCGAAGACGCTTTTATTCGACGCCGCGCGAAGCACCTGCTCCTAAGCCCAATAGATTGGGCGCTGATTGAGAGTTGGAAAGAGATGGACGTGCCACTCCACGTGGCCTTGCGTGGGATTGAAAAGGCTTTTGATTCGTGGGCTTCCAAGCCACGCAAGCGAGCAATCAACAGCCTGCTGTATTGTCAGGAAGAAGTCGAAGCTCAATTTGCGGAGTGGCGCGAGGCGCGTGTGGGCGCCGCCGACGAGACGATCCAGCACGAAGAAAACGGAACACAACGAACGCCTGACGAAAGGCTTCCGTTTTCTCGCGACGCAATCATTGAACATCTGCGCCGCGGTCGAGCGAGTCTGCAGCAGGTTGCAACGGTGCGAAAGAAAAAGGGCGTCGACGATTTCACGGACACGCTCGTAAGAGCAGCAGCGTTACTGGGTGATCTGGAAAATGATGTCGCGGCAAGCGGCTCGCCGGACGCTCAGAAACTTGAGCAGTCGCTGTCCGGCTTGGAGAGAATGATCAGCGATGGCATTCGCGCAGTCGCAGACAAAGAAGAAATGGCGGGGATGGAACGCGGAATAAAAGATCAGTTGAAGCCTTATCGTAAGCACATGGAACCGCTCGCCTATCAACAGACGCTTGAAAACCTGCTGCTGAAACAACTACGGGAACAGTATGGTATTCCACGTCTTAGCTTGTTCTATCTCTAGTTTTGGAGTGCGCTGACCTGACAGCGCTTTGGTCAGTCGCGACCTGTCGCGACTTCCGTTCGTTAGCAACTGTAAAGAATTGGGGCGTCATGCCGCCCAAAGCAAAAGCGCTGACCTGTCAGCGCACTCCAAAAATATGCAGCCCATCGACGACAAAACGGAAGACGAAACCTTCGAAGTAGAGATTGAGCGCCTCCTACCCGGAGGTGTCGGGCTGGCTCACGCTGAGGGCCTAACGCTGTTCGTTTCGTTGGCAGCACCCGGCGATGTTGTGCGCGTGAAACTTGATCGCTTGCAGGGAACCGTCGGCTTCGCATCGATTGTGGAGATTCTCAAGCCGTCTGCCGTTCGCGTAGAACCGCCCTGCCCTTACTTCGGCCGCTGTGGTGGGTGCGATTTTCAGCAGCTGACTTACGAAGCACAGCTTCAGACAAAAGTTGAAATGATTCGCGACTGTTTGCATCGGATCGCAAAGCTTGAGGTGGGCGATATTTCCATAACCCCATCGGTGAACGAATGGCATTACCGCTCCCGAGCGACCTGGCAACTTGATTCAGACGCGCGGCGGCTGGGTTACTTCGAACGAGGAACGAACCGCATTTGCGACGTCGAATATTGTGCGGTGCTCGCTCCGCAATTACAGCAAACCCTCGAGAAGATCCGCACCTACGTGGCCGCGAAAACTTCGCGGCAGCCGAGACACATCGATGCAGTTCTGGGAAACGAAGGGCTTTCGGTGTCTCCCGCAATCGCCGGTTTTACCGCGCGTGTTATTAGCCGGCGCATCGCAGACGAAAATTACTCCTTCAGCGCCGATACCTTCTTTCAAATAAATCATGAAATGCTGGAGCCCTTAATCGACGCGGCAATGGGAGACGTGACCGGCCAAAAAGCGATCGATCTTTATTGCGGCGCGGGGCTGTTCACGCTGCCGATGGCGCGACGTTTTGCGCGAGTCACAGGCGTCGAAGCGAATGCTCGAGCGGCGGGGTTTGCGCGCCGCAATGTAGCAGCTGCAAAACTCGAGAACATCGAGATTGCGAACCTAGGTGTGGCAGACTGGCTCAAACATTCTCGTTCGTTTGAAGTGCTCGAGTTTCTTCTGCTCGATCCACCGCGAGTTGGCTGTGAGAACGCGGTGATCGCGGGAATACTGGCAATGCGACCGCGTCGTATCGCCTACGTGTCATGCGATCCGGCGACACTGGCTCGCGATCTGAAAAAATTAATTGCAGAGAACTATATTCTCGACTCTGTTGCCGCCTTTGATATGTTTCCGCAAACACATCACGTGGAGACAGTCGCGCGCTTGACTGCGATTCGTCAACTTTAAGATCTGATGCGAAACCGAGCTAGCCGGCGCCAGACAACCGGAATGCGGCCATCTCCTCACCGTTGCGAACCAGCAGAACGTCGCCGACCAGCACCGGATGATTCCAGGTCTTGCCCTTGATCGCGGGGACTCGCGCGAGTTCAGTGAACTGATTCGGGGTCGCCGCGACCAAGGCCAGCTCACCTTCCTCTGACAGCACCAGTAACAAATCCTGATCAGGCAACAGGACCAGCTGGCCGTTGCCGAAGCGTCCGCCCTTCCACTTGCGCTCGCCGTCCTTGAGATCGATGCAGGCGAGGTTGCTGCCGGCGAAGCCGAAGGCATGGCCTTTGTGAACGACAAAGTCGTTAAAATAGGGATTCAGCCCAAACGAGGCCCAGCGCTCTGCGACGGTCCAGCCGCCAGGTCCCTGCGCAATTGCAATGCGGCGCATCTCGTTTCCCTCGCCGTCGTGGGTCAGAACGTCGCCCTCCGCCGTCAGCCCGGGCTGCACGATGCGGGCGCTTGGGGGCAACGCGTATTCCCAAAGTTTCTTGCCATCGGTGGGCGAAACGCTGGTGGCCCCGGTTCCGCTCAGCAGCACAATCTGCGGCACTCCCTGGATCGTAAATAGTTGTGGCGAGCTGTAGCCGGAGCCGCCATCTGGGCCGTACCAGCGCGGCTCGCCGCTGGCCAGGTCGTAGGCCACAAGCTTACCGGCGGTGGCGACAACGACGACGTTGCCGACCACCAATGGCGAGCTCGAAAAGCCCCAGCCCGGGAGCTTGGCGCCAGTGTCGGAGGCTGCGTTGCGCGACCAGATGACCGCGCCATTACCGGCGTCGAGCGCATTCAATACTCCTGTCGCACCTAACGTATAGACGCGACCGTCGTTGAGGGTCGGTGTGCCGCGCGGTCCGGCGCCGGCATTCGACTCCCAGAACCGCACCGGGTCGCGATGTTTCCACACTGGCTTGCCGCTAGTCACGCTGTAGCAGGCCACGATCTCATCGTTACCGCGTTGCTCCTGGGTGTAGAGAAGATCGCCGTGGACCGCGAAGGATGACCAGGCTGGGCCAATCGGCCGGCGCCACAACTCGATTGGGGGCGACGCTGACCAGTCGGTCGCGATGCGCACACCGCGCACCACGCCGTCGCGCTGGGGTCCGCGGAAGCCGGGCCAGTCAGCTCCTGACTTATTCACTATCGGAGCCGCTGGAGCTGTGTCGACCGCCAGGGGCTCGTCCCCCTGGGCCAGGAGCCGCTCTTCGGGGGTCTTGGACCACCGCCAGGCGAAGTCGTGATGAAAGTTGCCGTCAAAGCCACCTGTCCGAATTAACGTCCACCCTCCGCAGGCAAGCAAAATGATCGCGACCATCGCCGCGCGTCGACGTCCGCTAGAAAGCTGATTAGTGGCCACCAACCCGATGACGAACGCGAGGCCCAGGATCGGGATAGCCAGGACGGGGAACAGGAATCCCATCGAACCGGTTGCAATCGACACGTGGACGATCCGATAGGTCGCGAACAGGGCAACGATCATCAGGACGGCGGCGCCCAAACGATCGGCCCAGGGCGCCCGGCTGAACAACAACCACCAGAGGAAGATGCCGAACCCACAGAGCATTCCGCCCAGTATCCCGACGACCGTGGCCGGCATGCCGAAGATTGTGGCCTCGGGTAAGACAATAGGGACGACAAACCTAAGCAGTAATAGCAGCACCGCCAAGACGACGCCGGGCCACAGCCGAAGCGGTTTCCGAGAAATGGGTTTGTTGGTCTGTGAAATTGTTTGAGGCGGCGGTTGGTCGGTATGCGTGATGTCCATGTCAGTGTAATACGCTTCTAAACAGGTCGTTTGTTTCTGATTTTTTCGTGGAGACTCTGCCTTCACTCAGGACGCCAGTTTATCTCTTAGCAACCCACTTAGTTATTAACCTTGACTCCATCGCTGCATTTGATATGTTCCCGCAAACGCATTACGTTGAGAACTGTCGTCCGCTTGACCGCTCAGAGATAACCACAACTGCGATCGACGTTAATAACCTTCGTAATGCAGATCCTGGACAGCCGCCTGCTTGATCGAATCCGCTTAATCTTTGGTTCTACTCGTTCTTGATCACCCGCAACCTTGAAAGGCGCAGACGGATGCCTGCGCGTTGGTTCATGAAGATCAATGATCAGAACGACCGCGGCGTCTGCCGTTCAATCTTTGTCTCAGCGAAGCGCCGGTCAACCCTTAGCGCAG